>NZ_JBEYYW010000002.1:0-455205 GCF_040645695.1 Streptomyces sp. NPDC046712
CGATCCTGGTCGTGGACGAGACCGGCGACGTGAAGAAGACCGCTGTCGGGCGGCCGGGCTGGCCGAGGACGCCGTCTTCGTACACATGTACCGCCGCGGCGCCCTCGTGTGCGTTCACCCGGTCATACGGCCGTGGTCGCGAGCAGCTTCCGCAGCAGCCCGGCCAGCTGTTCCGCCTCCTCGGGCGTGAGCGCCTCCTCCAGGGCCGCGCGCTGCTGCGCGAGCCCGGCCGCCACGGCCTGGTCCACCAGTTCACGTCCCCGGTCGCTGAGCGTCACCCGCAGCCCGCGCCGGTCGTTCGGGTCGGGGCTGCGGCTGAGCAGCCCGGCCTTCTCCAGCTTGTCCAGCCGGCCCGTCATCCCGCCCGTGGTGATCATCAGGGTCGCGGTGAGCTCGCGCGGCGAGAGCGTGTAGGGCGCACCCGAGCGGCGCAACGTCGCCAGCACGTCGAACTCCCCGAGCGCCATTCCGTAGGGCGCGTACGCCTTGTCGACGCGGCCTCGCATCGCGTTGGCCAGCCGGTAGATCCGCCCGAAGACGGCCATCGGCAGCGTGTCCAGGTCGGGGCGGACGACCGCCCACTGGTCGGCGATGGCGTCGACGGCGTCGTGGGCAGGGGGTTCGGTGCTCTCCATGGCGGCAGTCTCCCGATCGATCGGCTCGACGGCAAGTAAGTCACTGGACGGTAAGCCACTCACAAGGCAGAAGCTTATGAAAAAGCTGCTTGCTAATAAGTGGCTTACTGCTAAGCTACTTTCCGTCAAGCCAGTTGGACTCCGAACCAGGGGGGACCTGCCATGTCCCGCAAGGCCGCCGTCGTTGCCGTCACCGCACTCGCCCCGATCTCCTGGGGCTCCACCTACTTCGTCGCCACGGAGTTCCTGCCTGCCGACCGGCCGCTCTTCACCGGTCTGATGCGCGCGCTGCCCGCCGGACTGCTGCTGCTCGCCGTCACCCGCACGCTGCCGAGGGGTGCCTGGTGGTGGAAGTCCGCGGTCCTCGGCGGTCTCAACATCGGCGCCTTCTTCCCGCTGCTCTTCCTCGCCGCGTACCGGCTGCCGGGCGGGGTCGCGGCCGTCGTCGGCTCGGTCGGCCCGCTCTTCGTCGTGGGCCTGGCCGCGCTCTTCCTGGGTGACCGGCCCACCGTGCGATCCCTGCTCACCGCGATCGCCGCCGCCTTCGGCGTCAGCCTCGTCGTCCTGAAGGCGGGTGCGGCCCTCGACCTCGTCGGTGTGGTCGCCGGCCTGCTCTCCGCCCTGTCGATGTCGGCCGGAACGGTCTTCACCAAGCGCTGGGGACGCCCCGAGGGTGTGGGTGCGCTGGCCCTGACCGGCTGGCAGCTCACCGCCGGCGGCCTGATCCTGCTGCCGATCGCCTTCCTGATCGAGGGCGCCCCGCCGGCCCTGGACTCCACCAACCTGCTCGGCTACGCCTACCTCGCCCTCGGCAACACCGCGATCTCGTACTTCCTCTGGTTCCGCGGAATCGAGCGGCTGAGCGCCTCCTCGGTGACCCTCCTCGGCCCGCTGTCGCCGATCACCGCGGCCGTCATCGGCTGGGTGGCGCTCGGTCAGGCGCTTGGTCCGGTGCAGCTCGCCGGCATGGCGATCGCCTTCGGCGCCACCCTGGTCGCCCAGCTGAACCCCCGCACCCCCGCCCCGAAGAAGACCGAATCGTTCAGCTCGACTGAAAGGAACGGTCAGGAACTTTCGATGGACCTGGAGGGTGCCGCGGTGCGACGGTAGGGCCTCACCGACCGAAGGGATCACCGTGACACTTCTGGACCGCGTCCGCACCGAACCGAGAACGACCGACGAGCCGGCACCCGCGAAGAACCTCGCGCGGGGGGCCGGCCTCGGCGTTCTTCTCGCGCTCGTGGCCACGGTCGTCTGGTCCGGCAGCTTCGTCGCCACCCGGGACATGGCCGACTCCGTCCCGCCGGTCCAGGCCGTCTTCTGGCGCTGGGTCATCGCCCTCCTCGCCGTCGCCCCCCTCGCGGCAGGACAGGCGTGGCGGCAGCGACACCTGATCCGCCGACACCTCGGCTTCGTCACGCTGGCCTCGCTGTTCGGCGTCGCCCTCTACAACACCCTCGTGCACCAGGCCGGACTGACCACGTCCGCCTCCAACATGGGCATGATCATGGCCGCCTCCCCGGTGATCATGGCGCTCTTCTCACGCTTCGGCGGTGAACGCCTCGGCGTCCGCCGCGCCTTCGGGATGCTCCTCGCGGTGCTCGGCGTGCTGCTCCTCGTCGGCAAGGGCTCCCTCGCCGTCGACTTCACCGCGGGCGACCTGTGGATGTTCGCCGCCGCGCTGTCCTTCGCCTCGTACAGCGCCCTGCTCAAGCGCAAGCCCGCCGAGATCGGCGCCCTCGCCTTCCTCTTCACGACGTTCGTGCTCGGCGCGCTGATGCTGCTCCCGCTGTACGGCGTCAGCCTCGCCGTCCAGGGCGGCTTCGAGCCCGCCGTCGGCACGGTCGGCCCGCTGCTCTACGTCGGAGTCTTCTCCTCCGCCATCGCCTTCTTCGCTTGGAACAAGGCCATCGCCCTGATCGGCGCGGCCCGCGCCGGAGTCGTCTACTACCTCCAGCCGGTCTGCGTGGCCCTGCTCTCGTACGCCCTGCTCGGCGAGGAACTGGGAATCGCGGGCGGCGCGTCCATGGCGCTCATCCTGGGCGGGGTGGCCTTGGCCTCGGCGCGGAGGGGTGATGGGGTGCGCGGTCTCTGCCCCTCCAGAGGGCGACGGCCCCGCACGAACCTGCCCGCACCAGACAGCCCGGTAGGTTGCGCCCCATGACCGAGTGGGACATCAAGAAGCTTCAGATCCTCCGCACCCTCCGCGACCGCGGCACCGTCACCGCGACCGCGGAGGCCCTGCTCATGACCCCCTCGGCCGTCTCCCAGCAGCTCAGCAACCTCGCCAAGCAGCTCGGCGTCCAGCTCCTGGAGGCGCAGGGGCGGCGGGTCCGGCTCACCGATGCCGCGCATCTCGTGCTCCGTCATGCCGAGGTCGTCTTCGCCCAGTTGGAGCGCGCGGACGCCGAGCTGGACGGCTATCTGCGGGGCGAGGTGGGGCAGGTGCGGGTCGCCGCGTTCTCCACGGCCGTACCCGCCCTCCTCGTCCCCGCCGTGCAGCAGCTGCGGACCGCGCACCCCGGACTCGACGTCCGGATCCGCGAGGCCGAGGCGTCCGAGGCGTACGAACTGCTCGGCGCCGGCGAGGTCGACCTGGCCCTCTCGCTCGCCGCCCACGCCCCCTCCGTACGCGACCCCAAGTTCAGCCGGGTCCCCCTCCTCGCCGACCCCCTCGACGTCGCCCTGCCCGCCGGTCACCCCCTCGCCGACGCGCCCGGGCTGCGGCTCGCCGACCTCTCCGCCGAGCCCTGGATCTTCGGCGGCTCCGGCCCCTGGTCGGAGATCACCACCGCCGCCTGCGAGGCCGCCGGGTTCGTGCCCGAGCAGGCCCACAGCGCCGCCGGCTGGACGGCGATCCTCGCCATGGTCGAGGCGGACATGGGTGTCGCCCTGGTGCCCCGGATGGCCTCCGCCGAGCGTCGCGCCGGGGTCGTCATGCGCGTCCTCTCCGCCGACCAGCCGCGCCGCCATGTCGTCGCGGCGGTACGGCGCGGGGCGGAGGAGGGGATCGCGGTGGCCCGGGTGCTCGCGGCGCTGCGCCACGCGGCCGCCCAGCGCGAAACCGTTCAGCAGAACTGACCGGCGCGAGAACCCGTGCCGAGAACCATTCAGCACAACTGAAAATACCTGTCGAAAACATTCGATGGACCCACCAGGTCCTGGAGGCGCACAGTCTTCTCATGACCTTCGAGACGAGCCAGGACCAGGACCCGCACGCCAACGACGCCGCCCCCTACGGCGGAGGCGACCCGTACGCCGACTACCGCACCGGTGACTTCCCCTTCACCGAGCTGGTCGACCTGGCCGACCGCCGTCTCGGCGCCGGTGTCGTCGCCGCCAACGACGAGTTCTTCGCCGAGCGCGAGAACCTCCTCGTCCGCGAGCGCGCCGTCTTCGACCCGGAGCACTTCGGTCACAAGGGCAAGATCATGGACGGCTGGGAGACCCGCCGCCGCCGTGGCGCCGACGCCGAGAACGTCTTCCCCGCCCCCGAGGACCACGACTGGGCGATCGTCCGTCTCGGCGCCCCCGGCGTCATCCGCGGGATCATCGTCGACACCGCCCACTTCCGGGGCAACTACCCGCAGCGGGTGTCGATCCAGGCCACCGCCGTCGAAGGCTCGCCCAGCCCCGAGCAGCTCCTCGCCGAGGACGTGAAGTGGGAGGAGATCGTCCCGCCCACCCCCGTGCGCGGCCACGCCGCCAACGGCTTCGAGATCGACGTCGAGCGCCGCTTCACCCACCTGCGCCTCTGCCAGCACCCCGACGGCGGCATCGCCCGGCTGCGCGTCCACGGCGAAGTCGTGCCCGACCCCGAGTGGCTGGAGCTGCTCGGCACCCTCGACCTGATCTCCGTACTCAACGGAGGCGTGTACGAGGACGCGTCGGACAAGTTCTACTCCTCGCCGACCCAGATCATCCTGCCCGGCACCTCCCGCAAGATGGACGACGGCTGGGAGAACCGCCGCCGCCGCGTCCGTGGCACCAACGACTGGGTCCGCTTCCGGCTCGCCGCCCAGGGCGCCGTACGCGCCGTCGAGATCGACACCGCCTACCTCAAGGGCAACTCGGCCGGCTGGATCGCCCTCCAGGGCCGCAACGGCGAGACGGGCGAGTGGTTCGAGATCATCCCGCGCACCCGGCTCCAGCCCGACACCCTGCACCGCTTCAAGCTCCCGGCCCAGGCCGTCGTCACCCACGTCCGCCTCGACGCCTTCCCCGACGGCGGCGTCGCCCGGATGCGGCTGCACGGCACGCTCACGGAGCAGGGCGCGGCCGATCTGCGCACGCGTTACGCGGCGCTCGGCGGCTGAACCGCCGACGCACAGCTTCCGCCCGGCGGGCGGCCGCGCGCCGACGCCCGCCCGCCGAGCGGACTCAAACGGACGAAGGGGCACCTCCGTGGGGGAGGGTGCCCCTTCGTCGTTCAGCTCGTGACCGTTACGCGGCGGCCGCGTCCGCCGCCCGCGCCTTCAGGGCGCGCTCCACGCCCGCCCGGCACTCCGTCACCAGACGCCGCAGCGCCGGAGCCGGGTCGTTCGCCGCGATCCAGGCGTCCGTGGCGTCCAGGGTCTCCTGCGAGACCTGGATCGTCGGGTAGAGCCCGACCACGATCTGCTGGATGATCTCGTGGCTGCGGGTCTCGGAGATGCCCTTGATCGAGGCGAAGTACTTCGCCGTGTACGGAGCGAGCAGCTCGCGCTGGTCGGTCTGCACGAAGCCCCCGATCACCGCCTCCTGCACGGCGTTCGCCAGCTTGTCGGACTCCACGACCGACGCCCAGGCCTCGGCCTTCGCCGCCTCGGTCGGACGGGCCGCCCGCGCGGTCGCCGCATGGCGCTCGCCCGCCGCGGTCTTGTCCCGCGCCAGCTCGGCCGCGATCTCCGGCTCGTCGAAACGCCCCGTGGCGGCGAGCCGCTGCACGAACGACCAGCGCAGCTCGGTGTCCACGGCCAGGCCGTCGATGACCTCGCTGCCGTCCAGCAGCCCGGCGAGCACGTCGAGGTCCGCGTCCGTACGGGCGGTCGCGGCGAACGCCCGCGCCCACGCCAGCTGGTGGTCGCTCGACGGCACCGCCGTCCGGAGCTGCTCCAGCGCGGCCTGCCCCCAGCGGGCCAGACCCGTGTCACGCCATTCCGGCGCCGCGTACAGGTCGAGGGCCGCCTTCACCTGGCCCTGCAGCGACTGGACCACGCCGATGTCGGTCTCCTTGGTGATACCGGAGAGCACCAGGTCCAGGTAGTCGCGGGTGGCCAGCTCGCCGTCCCGCGTCATGTCCCAGGCCGCGGACCAGCACAGCGCGCGCGGCAGGGACTCGGTGAAGTCCCCGAGGTGCGAGGTCACGTTCTTCAGCGACACCTCGTCCAGGCGGACCTTCGCGTACGACAGGTCGTCGTCGTTGAGCAGTACGACCGCCGGACGCGGCTTGCCCGCGAGCTGCGGGACGGCCGTCAGCTCGGCCGCCTCGATGTCCAGTTCGATCCGGTCCGTGCGGACCAGCTTCCCGACCGCGTCCAGGTCGTAGAAGCCGATCGCGATCCGGTGCGGACGCAGCGTCGACTCGCCCTTGGCGCCGGCGGGCAGCGCCGGGGCCTCCTGCTTGACGGCGAACGAGGTGATGGCGCCGTTCTCGTCGGTCTCGATCTCCGGACGCAGGATGTTGATGCCGGCCGTCTCCAGCCACAGCTTCGACCACGCCTTCAGATCACGGCCGGAGGTCTCCTCCAGCGCGCCGAGCAGGTCGGTCAGCCGCGTGTTGCCGAAGGCGTGCGCCTTGAAGTACGCCTGGACGCCCTTGAAGAACTCGTCCTGGCCGACGTACGCCACCAGCTGCTTCAGGACGCTGGCGCCCTTGGCGTAGGTGATGCCGTCGAAGTTGACCAGCACGTCCTCGAGATCGTTGATCTCGGCCATGATCGGGTGCGTGGACGGCAGCTGGTCCTGACGGTACGCCCAGGTCTTCTCCGC
Organism: Streptomyces sp. NPDC046712; assembly: GCF_040645695.1. Lineage (NCBI taxonomy): Bacteria > Bacillati > Actinomycetota > Actinomycetes > Kitasatosporales > Streptomycetaceae > Streptomyces > Streptomyces sp. NPDC046712. The sequence goes on from NZ_JBEYYW010000002.1 coordinate 6,606, forward strand.
GTTGGCGAAGGTGGTCCAGGCGTTCGGCCAGCGGGTGCCCGCGACGGAGGCCTGGCAGGCGACCGAGGTGAAGGTCGCGAACGACTCGTTCAGCCACAGGTCGTTCCACCACTCCATGGTGACCAGGTCGCCGAACCACATGTGCGCGAGCTCGTGCAGGATCGTCTCGGCCCTGCGCTCGTACGCCGCGTCCGTCACCTTCGAGCGGAAGACGTACTGGTCCCGGATGGTGACCGCGCCCGCGTTCTCCATCGCGCCCGCGTTGAACTCCGGGACGAAGAGCTGGTCGTACTTGGCGAACGGGTAGTCGTACGCGAACTTCTCCTGGAACCAGTCGAAGCCCTGGCGCGTGACGTCGAAGATGTGGTCCGAGTCGAGGAACTCGGCCAGCGACGGGCGGCAGTAGATGCCGAGCGGAACGGTCTGCCCGTCCTTCTCGTAGGACGAGTGCACCGAGTGGTACGGGCCGACGATCAGCGCGGTGATGTACGTCGAGATCCGCGGGGTGGGCTCGAAGACCCACACATCGTCCTTGGGCTCCGGCGTCGGCGAGTTGGAGATCACCGTCCAGCCGCTCGGCGCCTTCACGGTGAACTGGAAGGTCGCCTTCAGGTCCGGCTGCTCGAAGGAGGCGAAGACGCGGCGGGCGTCCGGCACCTCGAACTGGGTGTAGAGGTACGCCTGGTCGTCGACCGGGTCGACGAACCGGTGCAGACCCTCACCGGTGTTGGTGTACGCGCAGTCCGCGACGACCTTCAGCTCGTTCGGGCCCTGCTGGAGGTGGGGCAGCGCGATCCGCGAGTCCCGGAAGACGGCGGCGACGTCGAGCGCGTGGCCGTTGAGTACGACCTCGTGCAAGGCGGGGGCGACGAGGTCGATGAAGGTCTCCGCACCGGCCTCGGCGGAATCGAAGCGGACGGTGGTGACGGACCGGTAGGTGCCGCCCTCCTGCGCACCGGAGAGGTCAAGGTCGACCTCGTACGCGTCCACGGTCAGCAGCTTCGCCCGCTGCTGCGCCTCTTCACGGGTCAGGTTTGTGCCAGGCACCCGGTCAACTCCTCGGTTTCGTGACGTTTGGCTCATCCTTCCACGCCGTACCTCAGCGCCGCACCGCACATTTCCAAGGCCCGTCCCCGCTGATCCGCAGCAGTCCGGGCCCGGGTACGGGCGCGCTGACACGGACCTCGCCGATCTCGTTGACCAGCAGGTCCTGGTCCTCGGCGTCGTACTCCGGCTCGCGCGGCGGGGTGTGCTGATGGACGGTGAAGTTGGACTCGCCGTAATGGAAGAAGTCGAGGACGCCGGGCGGCCCGTCGTAGACGACGAGGTCGTGGGCGTGGCCCTCGATGTGGCTGTCGAACCGGCGGGCGTGGGTGAGGGGGAGGACCCGCAGGGTCCAGGGGGTGTCCGCCTCGACCCGCAGGGTCAGCGGCCGGTCGCGCGGGACGAGCGCGACGGTACGGGCGCGGACGTCGTCCTCGTACGCCATGAGCAGGAAGTCCTCGGCGCGGCCGTACGCGTCGCAGGACTCGATGGTGGTGGAGATCGAGTGGTACGACTCGATCTCCAGGAGAGCCCAGCCCGGGGGGAGGGTGGGGTCGCAGTGCACGGTCTCCTTGCCGCGGCCCTGGTGGACGGAGGGCCGGAAGGACGAGGAGAACGGGTCGACGGGGGCGACGGAGGCCGGGTCGGCGGTCGCGTGGGGGACGACCGGGGCGCCGTACGCCGGAGCCGGTGGCGCCGGGGCTGGGGAGCCGTACGCCGGGGCTGGTGGCGAGGCGGGGGCGCCGTACGCAGGCGGCTGGGTGGGGGAGCCGTACGCCGGAGCCGGTACCTGGGCTGGGGCGCCGTACGCCGGAGCCGGTGGCGAGGCCGGAGGCGTACCCCTGCCCCACGGCACGGAACCGCCAGCCGCCCTCCCGCCGGTAGAACTCGCCGAAGACGAACGCCGTCTCCGTCGTCGCGTCCCCGATGGCGAAGTACGCCACCGGTGCGCCCGAGAGGTCCGTGACCCGTACGTCCAGGGCGGGCACCTGCCCGAAGGCCCCGCCGTCCGCGGAGGCGGCGACCACCACCCGGTCGATCCCGGGCTCCACCCGCGCGAGATCCAGCCACAGCCAGTCCGCGGCCGCGCTGCCCGGCGCGCCCGGCGCCGACTTGCCCAGATGCCGCACCGCGCCCGACGGGTGCTCGACGTGGTTGTAGAAGACGAGATCCGCGTCCCCCCGCACCCGCCCGCCCGCGTCCAGCAGCAGCGCCGAGACATCCACATCGGGCGCCCCGGCCGTTGCCTGCCAGGCGACGGCGACCTGGAGGGCCTGGGCGGGCACCGGAATGTTGGCGCCCTTGGGTATCTGGGTCATGCGCCGGATCCTGCCACCCCGAGGCCCGGCTTCGAACGCGTTGTCCGAATTCCGCCGGGTCCGTGACCACGGGACGCCGCAGGGGCGGCCGGATGCCGGCCGCCCCCGCGTGTTCGAACCGATCAGGCCTGGCGGAGCTCCGCGGCCACCAGCTCCGCGATCTGCACGGCGTTGAGCGCCGCGCCCTTGCGCAGGTTGTCGTTGGACAGGAAGAGCGCCAGACCGTTGTCGACGGTCTCGTCCACGCGGATGCGACCCACGTACGAGGCGTCCTTGCCGGCCGCCTGGAGCGGGGTCGGGATCTCGGAGAGCTCGACGCCCTCGGCGTCCTTGAGGAGCTCGTAGGCGCGCTCGACGCCGATCGGACGCTCGAAGCGGGCGTTGACCTGCAGCGAGTGGCCGGAGAAGACCGGGACGCGCACGCACGTGCCGGAGACCTTGAGCTCGGGGATCTCCAGGATCTTGCGGGACTCGTTGCGGAGCTTCTGCTCCTCGTCCGTCTCGTGGGTGCCGTCGTCGACCAGGTTGCCGGCCAGCGGCACCACGTTGAAGGCGATGGGGCGCCGGTAGACGTTCGGCTCGGGGAAGGCGACGGCCTCGCCGTCGAAGGCCAGCTGGTCGGCCTGCTCGGCGACGGCGCACGCCTGGGTCCGCAGCTCGGCGACGCCCGCGACACCCGAGCCGGAGACGGCCTGGTAGGTGGTGGCGACCAGCGCGAGGAGACCGGCCTCCTGGTGGAGCGGCTTGAGGACCGGCATGGCGGCCATCGTGGTGCAGTTCGGGTTGGCGATGATCCCCTTGGGGCGGTCCTTGATCGCGTGCGGGTTGACCTCGGACACGACCAGCGGGACCTCGGGGTCGCGGCGCCAGGCGGAGGAGTTGTCGATCACGACGGCGCCCTGGGAGGCGACCTTCTCGGCGAGGGCCTTGGAGGTGGCCCCACCGGCGGAGAACAGGACGATGTCCAGGCCGGTGTAGTCGGCGGTGGAGGCGTCCTCGACCGTGACCCCGTCGACGACGGTGCCGGCGGAGCGGGCGGAGGCGAAGAGCCGCAGCTCGTCGACCGGGAAATTCCGCTCGGCCAGGATCTTGCGCATGACTGTGCCGACCTGACCGGTGGCTCCGACGATTCCGACCTTCACGGGGACTCCTCCGTACGTTTGTGCAGGCTGCTGCCGTCCATGATGCGTATGTCCCGGCCCGCCTTGTCCAATCCATTGTCCGAGGATCGGGACGCGAAAGGGGCGGGCGCCGGTTTCGGCACCCGCCCCTCACTCGCTCAGCGGTGTTACGGAGTGACGCTGCCGATCACGACGCTGCCGGCGCCCGCGACCGTGCCGCGCGCGTTCAGCAGCTGGACCTCGCCGAAGAACTGCCGGCCCTCGGGCGCGGCACCGGCGACCAGGACCTGGGCGCCGACCTTGGCGGTCGCGCCGTTGGCCAGCGGGTAGGTCTTGGTGTTGTCGACCTGGACGCTGCCGAGCGACGCGGAGTAGTACACGTCACGGTAGTCGTAGGTCGTGCCACCCGCCGCCTGGACGGAGTAGCCGTCGATCTCGATCGTGTAGGTGCCGGCCGCCGGCTTGATCAGCGTGACGGCCTCCTCCGAGTCGCCGTCCGCGGACGAGCCGACGACCTTGCCGTCGAACTTGACCGCGAGGTCGAGGTCGGCGGCCTTGTCGGAGGTGTTGCCGATGGCGACGTCGAGCCGCTCCACACCCTCACCGATGGTGACGGTCTTCGTGTGCTTCTCGTGGTGCTGGATCGTCGGGGTCTCGACCTTGGCCGAGCCCAGCGAGCCGCCCTTCAGCTTGCCGTCGATGCCGGCGAACTTGTTGGTGACGGTCCACTCGACGGCGGCCGGGGTTCCGACCTTCGCCTCGGCGACGGTCTGCACGGCCGGGGCGAACTCGGCGCCGAGCACCGAGACGTCCAGCTTGTACGGGTTGTCCAGGTCGGGCGACGTGCGACGCGCCTCGACCTCGATCTCCCAGACGCCCGGCGTCGGGTTGGCGTACGAACGCAGGTCCGGACGGCAGGTGTTGGCCGGGTTGTAGTGCGGGTAGCACACGTTGGAGGCGGTGGACTCGAAGGCCACGCCGTACGGGTGGATCGAGATGAACCGGGTCTGGCTCTTCTCCTTCAGACCGCCGATGGCGACCTCAAGGGTCTTGGCGCCCTCCGGCACGGTCACGAAGTACGACTTGTGGCTGTTGCGCTGCACCGTGCCGGACGCGGAGTACGCGAAGCCGGGCGCGGCCAGGTCCTTGGCGACCACGACGGTCGACAGGATCTGCTTGTCGACGCCCTCGGTGCGCTCGTCGTCCAGCTCCAGGATGGCGCTGTGCACGCCGGCCGTCTGCGGCTTCGCCTCGACCTTGACGGTCACCGGCTTGTTCAGCGGCAGCGTGATGTAGTCGTACGCCGTGGCCGCCTTGAAGGTGCCGTCGTTGTACTTCCAGTTCAGCTCGTGCCGCACGCCCCACGTCGGGCCCGTGGTACGGGTGATGGTGACGTCGTACGTCTTCTTCTGGCCGACCTTGAGGCCGCCCTCGCGGTCGTACACACCGGTGCCGGTGTGCGGGGCCGGGAAGATGGCGGTGTCGACCGGGGCCTCGACCTTGTAGTCGTGCGCCGTGGCGCCGTCCTCGATCGAGTCCCAGGCCTCGTTGATGTCGATCAGGCCCGAGCCCTGCTCGTGGGCCGCGACGCCGGAGATGCGCTTCGCGGTCGAGGTCAGCGCGGTGCGCAGGGTGAGCGGGGAGAGCTCCACGCCCTTCAGCTTCGCGGCCGAGAGCAGCAGCGCGCTCGCGCCCGCGACCTGCGGGGAGGACATCGAGGTGCCGTTGAGCATCCCGTAACCGGCGGGCAGCGCGTAGCCGGACTCGGCGACACCGGCGCCGGCCTGCCAGGTCGGGATGGTGTTCACGGAGGAGCCCGGACCGGTGATGGTCGGGGTGAAGCCGCCGTCCTCACGCGGGCCGCGCGAGGAGAAGGGGAACATGGCGTACGACTTGGTGACCGCCGAGCCGTAGTTGGAGGCCCAGGTCGACTTGGAGATCGCCGCGCCGACCGAGACGACCTTGTCGGCCAGGCCGGGGTCGCCGATCGTGTTGATGCCCGGGCCCGAGTTGCCGGCCGAGATGACCAGCTGGACGCCGTACTCGTCGATCAGACGGGTGTAGAGGCGGGCGCGGACGTTGTCGCCGTCGTTCTGCGCGGGCAGGCCGCCGATCGACATGTTGACGATGTCGACGCCACGGTTGACGACGAGGTCCGTCATGCCCTCGGTGAGGGCGGTGTTGGTGCAGCCGCCGGTCCAGGTGCAGGCGCGCGAGGAGACGATCTTCGCGCCGGGCGCGGCACCGTTCATCTTGCCGCCGAAGAGGCTGTTGGCGGCGGTGATGCCGGCGACGTGCGTGCCGTGGGAGGACTCGACGATGCCGATGTTGACGAAGTCGCGCTTCTGGCCCACCCAGGTCCCGCCGAGCGGGTCCATCGCGACGTCCTTGCGGATCTCGACGACGAACGGGGTCTTCTCGACGACCTCGGTGGCCGGGTTGTCGGTACCGAAGTAGCCGATCTGGTACCCGTCCTTGTACGGCTTCATCGGCGCGTTGTCCGTGAAGTCGTTGTTCTGGTCGGTGTCGACGCGGACGGTGCCGGCGGCCGGGTCGTACAGCATGCCGAAGAGGTCGGCCGTGTCGCCGTCGCGGTTGATGTCACCGGCCGGGTCGCCGCCAGCGGTGATCGCCTCGTTGAAGCGGCTGAACTGGTAGGAGCCCTCGGGCGCCTTCCAGGACTGCGAGGAGGCGGTGAAGACCGGGCCGGCGACCGGGGTGATCTGGGCGCGCCAGGTGGCGTCGCCCTCGGTCAGCGGGTCGGTGGCGGTGACCCAGTCGACGATCTTGCGCTCGCCGGTGGTGGTCTTCTGCAGGGCCGGGTGGCCCAGGTCGACACCCGAGTCGAGGATGCCGATGGTCACGCCGCGGCCGTCGGCCTTGGGGTGGTCCTCGACGAACTCGACCGCACCCGTCTCGTGGGACGGGTTGTACGGGTTCTTCGCCGGGGTGTTCTTGCCCGGGGCCGGGTACGTCGTGGTGACGGTCGTGCCCTCGACGGCGCCGGTGGTGCCCGCGTCCGGGGTCGGGTCGTCCAGCTTGATCTCGGCCTGGAGGTCGATCGACTGGACGGAGGAGAGCTTGGTGGCCGCCTTGATGGCGGCCTCCGCCTTGGCGGTCGGGATGGTGGCGCGGACGTAGCCGAGCTTGTCGTCCTGCCTGCCGACGGAGGCGCCCTGGACGGAGTCGAGCTGGCCGGCGACCTGCTCGGTGGCGCCGGGCGCGGTGGCCACGAGGATCGTGACGTTCTTCTCGCCGGACGTCTCGGCCTCGCTCAGGCGCTGGGCGTCCGTCGGGCCGAGCTTGTCGGCGGAGTCGGAGGACTTCACCGGGGGAGTGGTCGCCGGGTCGTCGGCGGCCAGGACCGGGGCGGCACCGGCCGCGATGAGCGCGGTCACGAGTCCGGCGGCGGCCGCGATACGGGCCGCGCGTCTGTGCCCGGGGGTCGAGCGCCCGGGTATGGAGCTCTGAGATTCGGGGGTGGTCATTTACATCCCTGTTTGTGAAAGAAGAGGGTCCGGATTTCGGTACCGGATGACCGCTCAGCCTTTCGCAAGTGACAGGGGTTTGTGGAGAGTTATCAGGTGGCGGAATACGCCTGTGGCGCACATCCGCCACTGCGGGACATGCGCCACTGAAGACGAATCGCCCTCAATCGGGGCGAGTTGCCGACGGATTAGTTGTCTTTTGTACGGGCATAGTGACGCGAGGCCTTGGCCCGGTTGCCGCAGGCCGCCATCGAGCACCACCGTCGCGTGCCATTCCGCGAGGTGTCGAAGAAGTGCAGGATGCACGCCTCGTGGGCGCAACCCCGGATGCGGTCCGGTGCGGTGCGCAGCAGATCGAGGTAGTCCCGGGCGGCGGTCCAGGCGGGGCCCCAGGCGGAGTCCTTGAACTCCGGCTCCTCGCCCGGGCCCTCGGCGGTGAGGGTGGCGCGGATGCGGCCGTGATCGAGAACGGCGTCGACGCGCGCGACGGCGGCGGGGTCGCCCGGGAGATCGGCGAGGGCGAGCAGGGCGTCCCGGGCGGCGAGCGTGTGGCGGAGGGTCGTCGCGTCGGCGGCGAAGCGCTCGTTGAGCCCGTTCGAGGTGAGCCAGACGCGCAGACCGTCGGTGTCCGTGAGCAGGTCCTGGCGTACCCCTTCCCGCATCCAGCGGGTGTTGAGCAGGTCGAGGGAGACGGGCTCGCCGAGCAGGGGCCGCGGGTCGGAAACGGTCATGACGGACACCCTCCTCGAAGAGCTAACCCCTCAAGGTTACGTGACCGGTTGCGTCATCGACCTTCTAACCTCTAAAGTCGAATTAAGAGGTTAGCCAGTCGATCAGAGGGGAACCGTCATGTCGGCGATCGGAATGCTGAACACCGGCCACATCGGCCTCAACGTCACGGAGCTGGAGCGCTCGCTCGGCTTCTACGCGGACGTCCTGGGCTTCGAACTGCTCGCCGAGGGCAAGGAGGACGGCCGGCGGTACGCCTTGCTGGGCCAGGGCGGACGCCTCGTCCTCACGCTCTGGCAGCAGGCGGGGAGCGCGTACGACTCCGGCCGGGCGGGCCTGCACCACCTCGCCTTCGAGGCCGAGTCGATCGACCGGGTCAGGGCGGCGGAGACGGCCCTGAAGGAACGCGGCACCTCCTTCGCCTACGAGGGCGTGGTCGCCCACCGCGAAGGCGCCTCCTCGGGCGGCATCTTCTTCCACGACCCGGACGGCACCCGCCTGGAGATCTACACCCCCACGGGCGCGGAGGACGCAGAACCCCCGACGAAGGACGCCCCGACCTGCGGCTTCTTCTAGCCTCCCGCCCCCCGTTGTGGGCAACTGTTCCGCATGGGGGTCCCCCCAGGACGAAGTCCTAGGGGGAGGGACGGGTGGGCACAACGCCACGAACGCGCTCACCGCGCCAAGGGCCCATACCCCGCACCCCCGGACCCGCAGACGAAAGGCCTCCGGCCATGGACCCGTACAACCCCGGCTCCCTCACCGTGCAGAACCGCGTCGGCGTCCGGGACCGCGCCGACCACATCGCCCGCTCCATCACCCCCGGCATCCGCCCCATCGCCGCCGCCTTCCTCGAGCTCCAGCCCATGCTGGTGCTCGGGGCGGCGGACGCCGACGGTCAGGTCTGGAGCACGCTCCTGACCGGCACCCCCGGCTTCGTCCGGGCGACGGGCCCGCACACGATCTCCGTCGCGGCGCCCCTGCCCACCCCCTGCGGCCCCGAAGGTGCGCCCGTGGGAACCATCGCCCTCGACCCCCGCACCCGCCGCCGCATGCGCCTCAACGGCATCGCTCGCCCCAGCGCCCGCGGCTTCACCGTCGAAGCGGAACAGGTCTTCTCCAACTGCCCGAAGTACCTCCAGAAACGCGAGCTGTACGCACCCGACCTCGACACCCCGGCCGGTGCCGCGCGGCGCGGCGGGGCGCTCACCCCCGACCAGGAGCGCTTCGTCCGCGCCGCCGACACCTTCTTCATCGCGACCGCCGCCCCCGACGGCGCGGACGCGAGTCACCGAGGCGGCAACCCCGGCTTCGTCCGGGTCGTCTCGCCCGCCGAGCTGAGCTGGCAGGACTATCCCGGCAACGCGATGTTCCTGACCCTCGGCAACCTGGAGACCGACGGCCGCGCGGGCCTGCTCTTCCTCGACTGGCACACCGGCACCACGCTCCAGCTGACCGGCCGCGCCCACACCGAGTACGGCCCCGGCGGAGTCCGTACCACCCGCTTCCGCGTCGAGCGGACCCTCGAGACCCCGTCCGCCAGCCCCCTGCGCTGGTCCCGCCCCGAGTACTCGCCCGCCAACCCACCCCTGGACTCCTGAATGGCATCCGCCCCCGCCCGCCCACATCCCCGTGCCGTCGCCACGGCCACCTCCGTCAGCGTCGCGGCGCTCCTCGCCCTCGTCGCTCTCGGCACCGTGCTCCACCAGCCCCTGCTGATCCCGCCCCTGGCGGCCAGCATGGCGCTGGTCGCCGGGGCGCCCGACCTGCCGCTCTCCCAGCCGCGCTCGGTCGTCGGCGGTCAGCTCCTGTCCGCGCTCACCGGCTTCGCCGTGCTGCTCGTCGCCGGGCCCGGACTGTGGGGCGCGGCCCTCGCCGGCGGTCTCGCGCTCGGCGTCATGATGGCGGCCCGCACCCCGCACTCGCCCGCCGCGGCGACGGCCGTGATCGTCACCCTCCAGAATCCGCCGTTCTGGAGCTTCGTCTCCCTGCTCGCCCTCGCGAGCGTCCTGCTCGTCGCCGTCGGCCTCGCGGGCGCCCGGGCCGCCGGGCGGACGTACCCGGCGTACTGGTTCTAACCTCGGGACATGAAGCAGGAGTTGAGGGTGGCGGCCTACGCCGTGTGTGTCCGTGACGACGAGATACTCCTCGCCCGCTGGGTGGACAGCGCCGGGGCCAAGCGGTGGACGCTCCCCGGCGGCGGGATGGACCACGGCGAGGAGCCGGTCGACACCGTCGTGCGCGAGGTCGAGGAGGAGACCGGGTACGTCACCGAGCCGGTGGCCCTGCTCGGCATCGACTCCATCCGGCGCGGCTGGCTGCGCCGGATCGCCGGCCCGGGTGACTTCCAGGGGCTGCGGATCATCTACGAGAGCCGCATCACCGGTGGAGCCCTGCGCAACGAGACCGGCGGCTCCACCGACCTCGCCGCCTGGCATCCCCTCGACTCCGTCCCCGACCTCACCCGCGTCGAACTCGTCGACATCGGACTCCAGTTGTGGCGCGAGCGCCCCCCGGTCGGCCGCTCCCGCCTCGCCGATCCGGCGAACGGCTGAAACTCGCTCAACCCCGGAGATCGTCCTCAACCCACCCGCCCGCACCCGGTGTCCCCTCCCGTGACCGCAGAACACACACCAGGGGAGCCCGCACCATGTCAGCTGCACGTTCCGCCCGTACCGTCCTCGCCGCCACCGCCGTGGCCGCGCTCACCGCCACCGCGCTCGCGGCACCCGCGGCCGCGGCCACCGCGCCCCGGAAGCCCGACCACGGCGCCACCCAGCAGGCCCTCGACGCGGCGGTCGAGGCGGGCGTGCCCGGCGCCGTCGCCCAGGCCCGGTCAGGTCGCGCCGGCTGGACCGGGACGGCCGGCGAGCGTGGCGGCAAGGACCACTACCGGGTCGGTTCCATCACCAAGACCTTCGTGGCGACCGTGCTCCTCCAGCTCCAGGCGGAGGGCCGCCTCGACCTCGACGACCCCGTCGAGAAGTGGCTGCCCGGCGTGGTCCGCGGCAACGGCCACGACGGCCGGAAGATCACCGTCCGCCAGCTCCTCAACCACACCAGCGGCGTCTACAGCGTCACCTCCGACCCGGGGTTCCAGGAGAAGGTCTTCGGCCCCGCCTTCCTGGAGCACCGCTACGACACCTGGACCCCGGAGCAGCTCGTCGCGATCGCGATGACCCACCAGCCGGACTTCGCCCCCGGCACCGCCTGGACCTACTCCAACACCAACTACGTCCTGGCGGGCATGGTGATCGAGAAGGTGACCGGCCGCCCGTACGGCAAGGAGGTCGAACGCCGGATCATCAAGCCGCTCCACCTGCGCGCGACCAGCGTGCCCGGCACGAACGCGGCGATGCCGAAGCCGAGTTCACGGGCGTACTCGAAGCTCTCGATCGACCCGAACGCGACGACGGTCCACGACGTCACCGAGCTGAACCCGAGCCTCGCCTACGCGGCGGGCGAGATGATCTCCGACTCCAACGATCTGCAGACCTTCTACCGGGCCCTGCTCAAGGGGAAGTTGCTCCCGAAGGCCGAGCTGCGTGAGATGACGCGGACGGTTCCTGTCAGCGCCGAGAACCTGGAGTTCCGCTACGGCCTCGGGCTGATGCAGCAGAAGCTGAGCTGCGGCAAGGAGGTGTGGGGACACGGCGGTGGCATCCACGGCTCCTCCTCGGAGGCCGTCGCCACCAGGGACGGCGAGCACTCGCTCGCCATGAACTTCAACGCCGACTGGGCGGGTGACAGCCAGGCCGTCATCGAGGCCGAGTTCTGCGGTACGGCTCCGAAGGGCTGACCCTCACCGGGGCAGGACGACGACATAGGCGGCGGGCTGCCGTTCCGACGCGGCCATCAGGGCCGTACGGACCACGGTGGCCTGCTGGTCCATCGCCTCGCGCAGCTTGCGCGGGGTGATGTGGACGACCGTGATGCCGAGCCGCTCCAGGTGCTCGCGCTTGCGGGTGTACTCCGACCACAGTGCGTCGTCGTCCTGCCGCGGCGCCCGGGTGTCCAGCTCCACCGCCACCGCCTGGTCCGGCCAGTACGCGTCGAGACCGCCGAGGTGCGGGCCGCCGGGCAGCCGCAGGTCCACGTTCCACAGCGGGTCGGGCAGGGCGAACTCCCGCACCATCTCGTACAGCCGCTCCTCCGCGATGCTCCGGCCCTCCGCGAGCAGCGAGTCCACGGCGTCCACCACATGCGGCCGGGTGAGCAGCCGTGCCCGGTTCAACTCGCGTACCACCGCTCCTGGTTCGCAGTGCCCGCCGCGCACCGCCTCGGTGAGCAGTCGGCGTACCACGGCCGCGTCGGTCAGGCAGGACACGGCGTCGGCGAGGGCCCGGGCGACCGGCGCGACCGCCACCCCGGTGATCTCCAGAGGCTCGGGCATGTCCTGGGCGCGCACCACCCGGGCCCAGGACGTGGACCGCAGCCGTCGGGCGCGGGGCACCAGGACGTCGATCCGGTCCAGGGAGAGCAGCGGGGGAGCGGACGAGAAGCGGTGCAGGGCGAGCGCGGCGAGCCCGGTGATCATCGGGTCGGGGCTCTGGGAAGGCACGGCGGCGGAGCGGCGGGCGTAGAGGAGCGCGGCCTGCAGCCGGTCCTCGCTGGTGGGCTGCCCGGGGTGCAGCAGGAAGACGCCGGGGAGGATCTGCTGCCATCCGCCGCCCGGCCGGCAGTGCTCGGAAATCTCGGCGCCGGACAGTCCCTGCGCGCGCAACTGGGCGCCGGACAGGACGCGTTGCCGGTTCTCCGGGGCGGGGGAGACGGGGAGCGGGCGGGGGCTGATGGGGGTGTTGTGGTTCATGTCGGGGGTCTTCCGCTCCCCGAGCCCCCGCTAACCGCTGTTACAAGCGCGTCGCCAAACCGGGACATCCTCGCCCTAAAGTACGCGCGTTCGACTGCCGATGAACGGTGCCGCGTCGGGCCCGGTGCGGCGGGTCCAGCCCTGCCCTCCCTCCCCCCAGGACGACGTCTTGAGGGGAGGGAGGGCACAGGGAGGGTGTCAGGCGCCGGCGTCGCAGGCCTGCCCGCGCAGCGCCCGCGCCAGGTCGTCCCGGCCCTCCAGGACCAGGCGCCGCAGCGCCGGCGCGGCCGACTCGTGCGCGGCGAGCCAGGCGTCCGTCGAGGCCAGGGCCTCCTCGCCCAGGAGACCCGGGAACAGGCCCCGCACCACGTCCATGCCGATCTGGATCGAACGCTCGGCCCACACCCGCTCGATCGCCGCGAAGTACCTCTCGGCGTACGGCGCGATCAGCTCCCGCTGGGAGGGCTGGACGAAGCCCGCGATCGTCGCCTCCACCAGCGCGTTCGACAGCGTGTCCGACTCGACGACCTGCGCCCAGGCCTGTGCCTTGACCGCCGCGGAGGGCCGGGCCGCCAGACAGCGGACCTGGTGGCGCTTGCCGGTCGCCGTGTCGTCCCGGGCCAGTTCCTCGCCGATCCGCGCCTCGTCGGCCCGGCCGTGCGCGGCCAGCGGCTCCAGGAACGACCAGCGCAGCTCCTGGTCGACATCGAGACCGTCGATCTTCGCCGTACCGTCGAGCAGGCCCTCGAGCAGCTGGAAGTCCGCGTCGGAGTCGGCGACGGCCGCGAAGAACCGCGCCCAGGTCAGCTGGTGCTCGCTGCCCGGCTCGGCCACGCGCAGCTCGCGCAGCCCGCCCTCGGCGAGCAGCCGGCCGCCCTCCGCGCGCCACTCGGGCGCCGCGTAGTGCGTGACCGCCGACCGCGCCCAGGCGTGCACCATCTGCAGCACGCCGATGTCCGTCTCGCGGCCCGCGAAGTCGAGCACGACCGCCACGAAGTCCCGGGCCGGCATCAGTCCGTCCCGCGTCAGGTTCCACAGCGCCGACCAGCACAGCGCCCGCGCCAGCGGGTCCGTGATGTCGCCCAGGTGCGCCCGCAGGGTCGCCAGCGAGCCCTCGTCGAAGCGGACCTTGCAGTAGGTCAGGTCGTCGTCGTTGACGAGCACCAGGTCGGGCCGGGCCGACCCGGCCAGCTCGGCCACGACCGTCCGTGCCCCGTCGACGTCCACCTCGGCCCGCGCGTACCGCACGAGCTCGCCCTCCACCGACACCTTGTACAGACCGACGGCGGCCCGGTGCGGGCGCAGCTCGTCCCCGCCCTGGACGACGGCCAGCTCGGTGATCCGGCCCTCGGCGTCGTACGTCACCACCGGCGTCAGCGTGTTGACGCCCGAGGTCTGCAGCCAGGACCGCGACCAGGCCTTCATGTCGCGCCCGGAGGTCTCCTCCAGGACCGACAGCAGGTCGGCCAGTCGCGTGTTCCCGTACGCGTGGCGCTTGAAGTAGCGGCGCGCGCCCTCCAGGAACGCGTCCCGGCCCGCGTACGCCACCAGCTGCTTCAGGACCGAGGCGCCCTTGGCGTACGTGATGCCGTCGAAGTTCAGCTTGGCGTCCTCCAGGTCACGGATGTCGGCCGTGATCGGGTGCGTGGACGGCAGCTGGTCGGCGCGGTACGCCCACGACTTGCGGTTGTTGGCGAAGGTCACCCAGCTGTTGGTGAAGCGGGTCGCCTCCGCCAGCGAGAAGGAGCCCATGAAGTCGGCGAAGGACTCCTTCAGCCACAGGTCGTCCCACCACACCATGGTGACCAGGTCGCCGAACCACATGTGCGCCATCTCGTGCAGGATGACGTTCGCCCGGCGCTCGTACGCCGCCTGCGTGACCTTGCCCCGGTAGATGTACTCCTCGCGGAAGGTCACCATGCCGGGGTTCTCCATCGCGCCGAGGTTGTACTCGGGGACGAAGGCCTGGTCGTACTTCCCGAAGGGGTACGGGTAGTCGAAGTTGTCGTGGAAGAAGTCGAAGCCCTGCTTGGTGATCAGGAAGACGTCGTCCGCGTCGAAGTGCTTGGCGAGCCCCTTGCGGCACATCGCGCCGAGCGGGATCTCCAGCTCGGTCCCGTCGGCCAGGGTGCGCTTGTAGGTGTCCGTGACGTAGTGGTACGGCCCCGCGACGACGCAGGTGATGTACGTCGAGATCGGCGCCGTCTCCGCGAAGCGCCACACGCCGTCGGCGCCCTGCTCCCCGGCGCCGTTGCTCCACACGGTCCAGCCCTCGGGGGCGGCGACCTCGAAGCGGTGGGGGGCCTTCAGATCGGGCTGCTCGAAGGTGGCGTACACGCGGCGGGCGTCGGCCGGCTCGTACTGCGTGTAGAGGTAGACCTCGCCGTCCTCCGGGTCGACGAAGCGGTGCATGCCCTCGCCGGTCCGGCTGTAGGCGCACTGCGCGTCCACCACCAGCACGTTCTCGTCCGCGAGGCCGTCCAGTGCGATCCGGGAGCCGTCGAAGACGGTGGCCGGGTCCAGCGCGCGCCCGTTCAGCTCGACGGAGGTGACGGCGGGGGCGATCAGGTCGACGAAGGTGGTGGAGCCCGTGCCGGTACGGCGGAAGCGGATCGTCGTCACCGAGCGGAAGGTGCGCACCCTCCCCCTGCCTTCGGCGGGGGTATCCCCATCCCCGGACTCGCCGACCGCCGAGCGCAGGTCGAGGGCGACCTCGTACCTGTCGACGGACAGCAGCGCGGCCCGCTCGCGGGCCTCGTCGCGGGACAGATTCTCACCGGGCACGGTCACTCCTTCGTGGCGCGTTCGAAACAGCACCGATCCTCCCATGTGCGGCTGACACACGGCACTCGGGGAATGCCCTCGCCGACCGATGGCGTTGCTCCCCTTGGCGCATAGAGACCCGTCCCTGAGGAGTGACATGTCCGAGAGCAGGACCACCGCCGACTTCTGGTTCGACCCGCTGTGCCCCTGGGCCTGGATGACGTCCCGCTGGATGCTGGAGGTCGAGAAGGTGCGCCCGGTCGACGTGCGCTGGAAGGTGATGAGCCTGGCCGTCCTCAACGAGGACAAGCTGGACGAGGTCCCGGCCGAGTACCGGGAGATGCTGGAGACCAAGGCCTGGGGCCCGGTCCGTGTGGTGGTCGCGGCCCAGCAGCAGCACGGCGACGAGGTCGTCGGCAAGCTCTACACGGCGCTCGGCACCCGCTTCCACAACAACGGCGAGGGCCCGACGCGCGA
This sequence comes from Streptomyces sp. NPDC046712, assembly GCF_040645695.1. NCBI lineage: Bacteria > Bacillati > Actinomycetota > Actinomycetes > Kitasatosporales > Streptomycetaceae > Streptomyces > Streptomyces sp. NPDC046712. The sequence continues at coordinate 22,357 of NZ_JBEYYW010000002.1, forward strand.
GGCGATCTCCGCGGCCCTCGCGGACGTCGGCCTGCCGGCCGATCTCGTGGACTACGCCGACAAGGACACCTACGACACCGAGCTGCGCGCCTCCCACAAGGAGGGCATCGAGAAGGTCGGCCAGGACGTCGGCACGCCGGTCATCTCGGTCCCGGGCGCGGACGGCGACCACGTCGCCTTCTTCGGCCCGGTCGTGACGCCGACCCCGCGCGGCGAGGCGGCGGCCCGGCTGTGGGACGGCACACTGCTGGTGGCGTCGACGCCCGGCTTCTACGAGATCAAGCGCACGCGGACGGCGGCGCCGAGCTTCGAGTAGGACCCCTCGAGCCGAACGACCCCCGCGAGTCCTGTCCTCGCGGGGGTCGTTCCTTTTTCCGCCTGCGACGTGAAGGTTGAGAAGACGATCACGAGCAGGACGAGCGGGGGCCGATCAGATGGAGATCAGCGGGACGGACGTCTTGGCGGCCTGGTAGCGCTTGTTCACGTCCTGCCAGTTGACGACCTGCCACATGGCCTCGATGAAGTCCACCTTCTGGTTCTTGTACTGCAGATAGAAGGCGTGCTCCCAGGCGTCGAAGACCAGCACCGGGATCGAGCCCTGGCCGACGTTGCCCTGGTGGTCGTAGACCTGCTCGACGATGAGCCGGCCGCTGATCGGCTCGTACGCGAGGACGCCCCAGCCGGAGCCCTGGGTGGTCGCGGACGCCTTGGTCAGCTGGGCCTTGAACTTCGCGAAGGAGCCGAAGGACTCGGTGATCGCGTCCGCGAGGTCACCCACGCCGTCGGCGGCCAGCGGCTCGCCACCGCCACCGTCCTTCGGGCTGTCCATGTTGTTCCAGTAGATGCTGTGGAGGATGTGGCCGGAGAGGTGGAACGCGAGGTTCTTCTCCAGGCCGTTGATCGCGCCCCACTGCTCCTTGTCGCGCGCCTCTTCCAGCTGCTCAAGGGTGTCGTTGGCGCCCTTGACGTAGGCGGCGTGGTGCTTGTCGTGGTGCAGCTCGATGATCTGCGGATTGATCACCGGCTCCAGCGCCGCGTAGTCGTACGGCAGTTCCGGAAGTGTGTAGATCGCCATATTCCGAGCCTCTCGCTGCTGCTGCTTATTGCAACCTATATGCAAGTGCAGGCTAACAGCAGCAGTGCCGCGAAGTTGATCAGTCCTTCGTCGTAGGTCCCGGGCCGGACACGGCGGAACCCCCGGACCGCGGGGCGCGGGCCGGGGGTTCCGGGGGGAGGGGGAGCGGTGTCAGGCGTCCTGGCGCGCCGCCCCCGCCTTCTGGCGGACGATGCCGATGACGGCCAGCACCACGGTCATGACGCCCGTCGCGTACAGCTGCACGCGGGTGCCCTCCTCGCGGGCCATCAGGAAGAAGATCACCGCCATACCGGCGAGCGCCACCCAGGTGAGGGCCGGGAAGGCCCACATCCGCACGACCAGCTTCTCGGGTGCCTCGCGCTCCAGTCGGCGGCGCAGCACCAGTTGCGAGGCCGCGATGAAGATCCAGACCACCAGGATCACGCCGCCGATCATGTTCAGCAGCCACGGGAAGATCGTCTCGGGGGACCAGTAGTTCAGGCCCACGCAGACGAAACCGAAGAAGCAGGACGCGAGTACGGCGAACCGCGGCACACCGCTGGAGACCGTGCCCAGCACCTTCGGGCCGAGGCCGCGCTTGACCAGCGAGAAGGCGATGCGGGAGGAGCCGTAGATGTTCGCGTTCATCGCGGACAGCAGGGCGATCAGCACCACGATGTTCATGATCTGGCCGGCTGCCGGAATGCCCAGCTGGTCGAGAGCGGCGACGTACGGGCCCTTCTCGGCGACCGCCTTGTCGTTCCACGGGACCAGCGTGACGATGACGGCCATCGAGCCGATGTAGAACAGCGAGATGCGCCACATCGCGGTCCGCACGGCCTTGGCGACGCCCTTGACCGGGTCCTCGGACTCGGCGGCGGCGATGGTCACGGTCTCCATGCCGCCGTACGAGAACACCGAGGCGAGCAGGCCGATGACCAGGCCCTCGCTGCCGTTCGGCAGGAGGCCGCCCTCGCCGAAGAGGTTGGTCGTGCCGGGGGAGTCGGTGCCGGGCAGGACACCCAGGATGGCGAGCACGCCGAGGCCGAGGAAGAGCGCGATCGCGCCGACCTTGAGGGCGGCGAACCAGAACTCGAACTCGCCGAAGTTCTTCACGGCCGCCAGGTTGGCGCCGCAGAAGATCAGCATGAAGAGCGCGACCCAGGCCCACTCGGGCGTGCCGGGCAGCCAGCCGGTGACGATCTTCGCCGCGCCGATGCCCTCCAGGCCGACGGCCACGCTGAGCAGTACCCAGAACGACCAGCCGGCGGTGAATCCGGCCCAGGAGCCGAACGCCCGCTCCGCGTGGGAGGAGAACGAGCCGGAGGACGGGTACGCGGCCGACATCTCGCCCAGCATGCGCATGACGAGCATGACCAGCAGGCCGGACAGCGCGTACGCGAGGACGATGGACGGTCCGGCGGCGGCGATGCCGGCGCCGGAGCCGACGAAGAGGCCGGCGCCGATGACGCCACCGAGGGCGATCATCGAAAGGTGGCGTTGCTTGAGCCCGTGCGACAGGGTCGCGTCGTCTTCCTTGCGGTCGACGGGCGGGGGCGCGGTGGTCCGGGACATGAACCTGCCCTGTTCGGGGAGGAGGCGGGGGGACGCGCCACAGTCTGTGGGGGTGTACCGCTCACAGGGAACGGATGTCCGCTATACGGGCACGAGCTTCACGCAACGTGAAGATCTCGTGTCGTTTCGTACGCGCTGGTAGGTCCAGCCCCCGCTCCAGAGGGCCTCAGCGCCGCCGGTCCCGCAGCTCCCGCAGCCACGCCACCAGCAGGACGGCCCCGGTGGCCGCGCTCGACCACAGCACCTGCGGCCGCGCCCCGTCGTCGGTCAGCATCAGCACCAGGACGGCCCCCATCGCGGCCAGCGCCGTCCACGTGAGCCAGGGGAAGCCCCACATCTTCAGCGTCAGGGTCTCCGGCGCCTCGCGCTCGATCCGGCGGCGCAGCCTCAGCTGGGAGACCGCGATCAGGCCCCAGACGAAGAGGAGTACGGCGCCGACCGCGTTGAGCATGTAGAGGAAGACCGAATCCGGCCACTGCAGATTGAGCAGTACGGAGACGAAACCGAAGGCCACCGACGCGAGCACCGCCCGGCGCGGTACCCCTCCCCCGCTCTCGGCTTCGCTCGAGCGGGGGGACCCCCGTCCCGAGATCTTCAACAACCCCTTCGGGGCCTCACCGCGCTCGGCGAGCGAGAAGATCATCCGCGAGGAGCCGTAGAGGTTGGCGTTGAGCGCCGACAGCAGCGCCACGAAGACCACGACGTTCATGATCTGGCCGGCCGAGGGAACCCCGATGGCGTCGAGCACGGCGACGTACGGCGACTGACCCGGCTTCATGGAGGTCCAGGGCAGCAGGGTCACGATGACCAGCATCGAGCCGACGTAGAAGAAGAGGATCCGCCACACCGCGCTGCGCACCGCGCGGGCCACGTTGCGCGCCGGGTCGTCCGACTCGGCGGCGGCGATCGTCACGACCTCCAGACCGCCGAAGGCGAAGACCACGGCGAGGACGCCGGAGACCACGCCCTCCCAGCCGTTGGGCAGGAAGCCGCCCTGGCCGGTCAGATTGGTCATCCCCACCGGTTCCGTGTCGGGCAGCCCGCCGACGATCGCCAGCGTCCCCAGGATCAGGAAGAGGACGATCGCGCCGACCTTGAGCGCGGCGAACCAGAACTCGAACTCGCCGAAGTTCTTCACCGCCGCGAGGTTGGCGACGGTGAACACGATCATGAAGACCAGGACCCAGCCCCACTGCGGGACGCCCGGCACCCAGCCGTGCGCGATCCGCGCCGCGCCCGTCGCCTCCACCGCGAGGACGACGACCAGCAGGAACCAGTACAGCCAGCCCACCGAGAAGCCCGCCCAGCGGCCGAGCGCCCGCTCGGCGTGGACGGAGAAGGCGCCCGAGGCCGGCATGGCCGCCGACATCTCGCCGAGCATCCGCATGACCAGCATCGCGAGCGTGCCCGCGATCAGATACGAGAGGACGATGCCGGGCCCGGCGACCGCGATCCCCGCGCCCGAGCCGACGAAGAGTCCGGCCCCGATCACCCCGCCGAGCCCCAGCATCGTCAGATGACGCTGCTTCAGCCCGTGGGCGAGCGGCTCCGATTCGGGAGCGAGGGGAGCCGTGGCGACAGGAGGTGCGTCGTGCATGAGGGGGCTCGTGCCTTCGGAAGTGTTTATGGAGAACCCACAGTCTCGCTGCTGATCGCCCTCTGGCGCAAAAAGGACCTCTGTCCAGCTCTTCCTCGTGACAAGCGTCACGTGGCGCGAGGCATGGATCCCGTTCTTTGTCCGATCTCGACGAAGGGCTCAACCTCCCCTTTGTGGGCGGCTGATGGTGATCGAGCGTTCACTCCTCGACTACGGTCGATCCGTCCTGACCTCCCTCACCCCGCGGAGTACCGATGAGCACCGCCGTCGCCCCCGTCCGTTCCCTCCGCTCCGGGACGGTCCTCGCCGACCTGCTGCCTGCCACCCGCGCCCGTGACATCGCGCTCGTCGTCGGTGGCGCCGCCCTCACCGGCATCGCCGCCCAGATCGCCGTTCCGGTCCCCGGCTCCCCGGTGCCCGTCTCCGGCCAGACCTTCGCCGCCCTGCTCGTCGGCACGGCGCTCGGCGCCCGTCGCGGCTTCCTCTCCCTCGCGCTGTACGCCCTGGTCGGCATGGCGGGCGTGCCGTGGTTCGCGCAGGCGTCCTCGGGCTGGTCGATGCCGTCCTTCGGCTACATCCTCGGCATGCTGCTCGCCGCCACCGTCGTCGGCGCCCTCGCGCGCCGCGGAGCCGACCGCTCCGTGCTCCGCACCGCGGGCACGATGGCGCTCGGCTCCGTGATCATCTACGCGGTCGGCGTGCCGTACCTGGCCTTCGCCACCGGCATGACGTTCGGGCAGGCGGTCGCCGCCGGCCTGACCCCGTTCCTGATCGGCGACGCGCTCAAGGCCGCGCTCGCGATGGGCGCGCTGCCGACCGCGTGGAAGCTCATCGGCCGGAAGGGCTGACCGGACCGGCCCCTTCCTTCGCCGAGAAGAGTGGCCGCCTGAAGAGGTTCGCCGGGTCCACCTGGGACTTCAGTCCGGCGAGCCTCTTCCGCGTCTCCGCGTCGTACAGCCCCTCCGTCCGCTCCCCGTCCCCGAAGACGAAGTTGAGCGCGCGGCCGAGCGTCCGGGGCGCCAGAGCCGCCTCCACGCGCGCGTGGAGCTCGCGCACCGGGCCCGTACCCTCCTCGTCCAGCGGGTACAGCGCCCGCACGAGGAAGCCGGCCTCGCGGTACGGCACGGAGTTCGGCCGCTCCTCGGCCAGCGCCCCGCCCAGGTGGTTGATCTGAACGACCGCCATCCGCCCGGCCTTCGGCCCGGTCAGGTCGAGGACCGAGGCGGCCGCGTCCGGGTCCAGCTCGCTCACCAGGATCCCGTCGCCCCAGTAGGCGTGCGGGAAGTCCGGGTCGCTGTGGATCGTGTGGCTCTCGGTGTACGACATCTCCCGCAGCGAGTCGCTGAGCGCCGGGCCGATCGCCCGCAGCGGCGCCACCAGCCGCTCGCCCTCGGCGGCGTCCCCGGTGAACGCGACCCGCACGGAGATCACGTACCGGCCACGCAGATGCGGCGGAAGCGCCGGGACGTCCGGGTGGACCAGGGCGGCCAGGGACGAGGTCAGGGTGTCCGGGAGGGTCTCGGTCCACTCCTTGTACGTCCGCAGGACGGTGGCCGGGTCGGTCTCGGCGCCGTCGAAGGAGAGCGCCCCGCCGTAGAGCCGGGCGACCGGGACCAGGCCGACCTCCAGGGCGGTGACCACGCCCAGGCCGTGCCCGCCGCCGAGCAGTCCTCCGTACAGCTCCGGATCGCCGGCGGCCGTCACGCGCCGCAGGGTGCCGTCCGCCGTGACCACGTCGAGCGAGCGCACATGGTCGGCGGTCCAGCCGAACTCCCTGGCGAGGATTCCCAGGCCCCCGCCCAGCGTGTACGAGACCGCTCCGACGCCCGGCGCGGACCCGTCGAGCGGGGCGAGACCGTACGGGGCGGCCGCCTCGACGACCTGTCCCCAGCGCACCCCCGCCGCCACGCGCGCGGTGCGCGCCTCGGGGTCGATACGGACCTCGTCCATCCGCCGGGTGGTGATCAGCACGCCGCCCTCGGCCGCGCCGGGCAGCCCGTGGCCGGTGGCCTGGACGCCGACCGGCAGTCCGTGCGCCGCGGCGTGGGCGACGGCCGCCCGGACCTCCTCGGCGTCGGTGGCCCCGACGATCAGCTCGGGACGGACGGCGAAGCCGGTCTGGAAGCCGGCGAGCTCCTCGGCGTACCCGGTGTCGCCGGGGCGGAAGACGTGCTGAGCAGAGATGGACATGAGAAAGCTCTCCGTTCCTTGGGGGGTGTCCCTGGGGATACGGAGAGCTTCTCGGGGATACCTGACAGAACCCGTCAGGTATGGATTCAGTCCTTCGCGACGGGCTCCGGGGCCTTGTTGAAGCGGTCGCGGACCAGGGAGATGGCGACCACGAGGCCCGCCACCAGCAGCGACAGCAGGACCTGCTCACGGGCCGAGCCGCCGTTGTAGAGCATGTAGCCGAGGACGAAGACGATCATCGCGATCGTCGCCCAGGTCAGGTACGGGAAGAGCCACATCTTCACGAGCAGCTTCTCCGGGGCCTCCCGCAGGATGATCTTCCGCATGCGCAGCTGCGAGAAGCAGATGACCAGCCAGACGAAGAGCGCGATCGCGCCGGACGCGTTCAGGAGGAAGGCGAAGACGGTGTCGGGCCACTTGTAGTTGAAGAAGACGGCGACGAAGCCGAAGACGACCGATCCGATGATGGCGGCCTGCGGCACGCCCTTCGCGTTCGTCCGGGCGAAGGCCTTCGGCGCGTCACCGCGCCGACCGAGGGAGTGGGCCATGCGGGAGGCGGTGTACAGGCCCGAGTTCAGGCAGGAGAGCACCGCGGTCAGGATGATGACGTTCATGATCTGACCGGCGTGCGGGATGCCGATCGAGTCGAGCGCCGCGACGTACGAGCCGTCCTTCTCCAGCGAGGGGTCGTTCCACGGCAGCAGCGAGACGACCACGAGGATCGAGCCGAGGTAGAAGATGCCGACCCGCCAGATCACGCTGTTGGTGGCCTTGGCGACCGCGCGGCGCGGGTCCGAGGACTCTCCGGCGGCGAGGGTGACGATCTCGCTGCCCATGAAGGAGAAGACGACCATCAGGATGCCCGTGAGGATCGCGCCGTAGCCGTTGGGCAGGAAGCCGCCGTGCTCGGTGAGGTTGCTCAGTCCGGCCGCCGAGGTGTCCGCACCGGGCAGGACACCGAAGATCGCGAGCCCGCCGACCACGATGAACGCGGCGATGGCGACGACCTTGATGCCGGCGAACCAGAACTCGAACTCACCGTAGGAGGCGACCGAGCCGAGGTTGGTGGCGGTCAGGACGACCATCACGATCAGCGCCCAGGCCCACTGCGGGACGGACGGGATCCAGCCGTTGAGGATGTCGGCACCCATGGTCGCCTCGACGGCGAGCACGACGACCCAGAAGAACCAGTACAGCCAGCCGATGGAGAAGCCGGCCCACCGTCCGAGCGCCCGGTCGGCGTGGGCCGAGAAGGAGCCGGAGGTCGGGTTGGCCACGGACATCTCGCCGAGCATCCGCATGACGAAGACGACCATCGCGCCGACGAGCGCGTAGGACAGCAGGATGCCGGGGCCTGCGGCCTTGATGCCGGCCGCGGAGCCGCCGAAGAGTCCGGCGCCGATGACACCACCGATGGCGATCATCGAGAGGTGACGGTTCTTGAGACCGGCCTTGAGCCCGTCGGACTGCTGCGAATCACCGGGGTTTCCGGTGGCGCCGCCTTCCTTCGCAAGGGTCGGCTGCGTGTTCATGAACGCTTCCTTAAGTCTGGGGGGCGCTCGGGTCGCGAGCCCGAGCATTCAACACCGGAGGGTGGGGTGATCGGAAGACCCGATTCCGGATCGTTGCATCCAGGGCCAAAGGTCCATACCGCTACGGACCGACGCCCCGACCCCGCTGACCGCTACCCCGCCCCCCGCGTGCCACACTCGGAACCATGCGCGTGTACCTCGGCTCCGACCATGCCGGCTTCGAACTCAAGAACCACCTCGTCGAGTGGCTGAAGGCCCATGGCCACGAGCCCGTCGACTGCGGTCCCCACATCTACGACGCCCTGGACGACTACCCGCCGTTCTGCCTGCGCGCCGCCGAGAAGACGGCCGCCGACCCGGACAGCCTGGGTGTCGTCATCGGCGGCTCCGGCAACGGCGAGCAGATCGCCGCGAACAAGGTGAAGGGGGTGCGCGCGGCCCTCGCCTGGAGCGTGCAGACCGCCGCCCTCGGCCGCGAGCACAACAACGCCAACGTCGTCGCCATCGGCGGCCGCATGCACACCCAGGACGAGGCGACCACCTTCGTCGAGGTCTTCCTCAAGACCCCGTACTCCGGTGACGAGCGTCACACCCGCCGGATCGACATGCTCTCCGCGTACGAGACGACCCGCGAGCTCCCCCCGATCCCGGCCCACCACCCGCAGGAGCCGACCGCCTGATGCCCGAGGGGCACACGATCCACCGACTGGCCGCCGACCACCGGGAACGGTTCGGCGGCCGGTCCGTGCGGGTGACCAGCCCGCAGGGCAAGTTCGCGGACTCGGCGGCGCTGCTCGACGGCACCGTGCTCGAGACCACCGAGGCCCACGGCAAGCACCTCTTCCTCGGCTTCCCCGGGGAGGAGTGGATCCACATCCACCTGGGCCTGTTCGGCAAGGTGAACTTCGGTGACGCCCCGGCGCCGCCGCCCACGGACACCGTGCGACTGCGCCTGGCCAACCCCGAGGCGTACGTCGACCTGCGCGGCCCCACCACGTGCGCCCTGATCACGGACGCCGAGAAGCGGGCGATACACGACCGCCTGGGCCCCGACCCGCTCCGGGAGGGCGACGACCCGGACAGGGCCTGGAACCGGATCTCGAAGTCCCGCACGACGATCGCCGCCCTCCTGATGGACCAGAAGGTCATCGCGGGCGTCGGGAACGTGTACCGCGCGGAAGTCCTCTTCCGGCACGGCATCGACCCGTACCGGGCCGGCAAGGACCTGACGCGCCGCGAGTGGGACGCGATCTGGGACGACCTCGTGCTGCTGATGCGTGAAGGCGTCCGCCTCAACCGCATCGACACCGTCCGCCCCGAGCACACCCCCGAGGCGATGGGCCGCCCGCCGCGCGTCGACGACCACGGCGGAGAGGTCTACGTCTACCGCCGGGCGCTGCAGCCCTGCCACATCTGTGACGGCGAGATCCGCACCGCCGACCTCGCCGCCCGCAACCTCTTCTGGTGCCCGGCCTGCCAGCAGCGCTGACACGGGAGCTCCGGCACGCGCCCGTCGCCCTCGGCGTACGGTGGCCGCGTGACCACGGAAGAGCCGCTGCGCCCCCAGTCCCTGATGCTCGCGTTCCTGGGCGACCAGGTGCTCGGGCGCGAGGTCTGCGTGTACTCGGGAAGCGTCATCGACGTCTTCGCGCGCGCCGGCGTCGGTGAGCAGGCGACCCGCTCGACGCTGACCCGGATGGTCAACCGCGGCCTGCTCCGGCGCCAACGGGAGGGCCGCCGGATGTACTTCGGCCTGACCGAACGCTCGGCGGAGGTGCTGCGCGACGGGGAACGGCGCATCTGGCAGACCGGCGCGGTCGACCGGCAGTGGGACGGCACCTGGACCCTGCTCGGCTTCTCCCTCCCCGAGTCCTGGCAGCGCCAGCGGCACGACCTGCGCGCGAAGCTCACCTGGAGCGGCTTCGGGCCACTGTTCAACGGGTTGTGGGTCGCGCCGGGGGAGGTGGACGTCTCGGCGCTCGTGGCCGAACTCGGCCTGGCCGCCCATGTGAAGGTCTTCCGCGCTCACGCCGACACCGGCACGGACATCGGCGCGATGATCGAGGAGACCTGGGAGCTGCTCGGACTGGCCGCGCGCCACGAGGCGTTCGTACGGCGCTGGCAGCGCTGGCGGACCGAGCTGCCGGAGCCGGACGAGGCCCTCGCGCTGCGGCTGCGGCTGCAGGCGGAGTGGCTGGGGATCATCCGGGGCGACCCGCGGCTGCCGGTCGAGCACCTGCCGCGGGACTGGCCGGCCGAGCGGGCGGAGGAGACGTTCCGGGCGGTGTACGAGCGGCTCGCGCCACTCGCCCGGGACGCCGCGGAACGCCTCCTCGATCTCGTACCGGTACGCCCGGATCAGACCGATCAGACCGATCAGACCGATCAGCCCGATCGGAAGGATCGGGCCAACCGGGCGGACCGGGCTGATCAGGCGTAGAAGCGCGACAGGCTCTGCAGCACGGCCGCAGGCTTCGCGGCGCCCTCGATCTCGATCGTGCCGTCGACCGTGATCTGCACGCCGCCCGGCACGTCCTCGACCTCCGCCAGCCTCCCGACGAGCCGGATCCGCGCCCCGACCTTCACCGGCGAGGGGAAACGCACCTTGTTCAGACCGTAGTTGACCTTCGTGGTGACGCCCTGGACGTCCAGCAGCTCGGTGAAGAGCGGGATGAAGAGGGAGAGCGTGAGATATCCGTGGGCGATCGGGGCGCCGAACGGGCCCTCGGCGGCCTTGACCGGATCCACGTGGATCCACTGGTGGTCGCCCGTCGCGTCGGCGAAGGTGTCGATGCGTTCCTGGGCGATCTCGATCCAGTCGCTGGTGCCGAGCTCGCTGCCCGCGAGCTTCTTCAGTGCGTCGATGCCGTTGACGGTGATGCTCATGTCGTCTTCCTTAGCTGGGACTTGAGGAGCTTGCCCGAGGCCGTGCGCGGGAGTCCGTCCACGAGCACGACCGACTTCGGGATCTTGTACTTGGCGAGGCGGCCGGCCAGGGAGGCGAGCACCTCGTCCGGGTCGAGCCGGACGCCCGCGCGGGGCACGACGACCGCGCGCGGCACCTCGCCCCACGTGTCGTCCGGCACGCCGACGACCGCGCACTCCGCGATGTCCGGGTGGCCGAGGAGCAGGTCCTCGATCTCGGCGGGGTAGATGTTCTCGCCGCCCGAGATGATCATGTCCTTGATGCGGTCGACGACGTAGACGTAGGCGTCCTCGTCGATCCGTGCCGCGTCCCCGGTGCGGAACCAGCCGTCCGAGAAGGCGGCGGCCGTCGCCTCCGGCAGACCCCAGTAGCCGGGCATGACATGCGGCCCGTGCACCACGATCTCCCCGGTCTCGCCGACGTCGACCGGTGTGAGGTCAGGCCGGACCACCCGTACGTCGGTGAAGAAGTGCGGCACACCCGCCGAACCCGCCTTGCTCACCGCGTGTTCGGCGTCCAGGAACAGCGCGCCCGGAGCCGTCTCCGTCATGCCGTAGCCCTGGAGGAAGGTGAGCCCGCGCTCCTGGTACCGGGCGATCAACGGGGTCGGTACCGGTGAGCCGCCGCAGGTGAGGATCCGCAGGGACGACAGATCGGCGCCGTCCCAGCGGGGATGCCGGGCCACCTGGTCGAACATCGTCGGCACCCCGAACATGAAGGTGATCCGGTGCCGTTCGATCAGGTCGAGGGTGGTGCCCGCGCCGAAGGCCTCGACCAGGACACAGGTGCCGCCCTTGAGCAGCACCGGCAGCGTGAGCATGTTCAGGCCGGCCGTGTGGAACAACGGGGCGGAGACCAGGGCGCGTTCGTCGGCGATCAGATCGTGGTCGACGAGGACGTTGAACGCGTTCCAGGTCAGGTTGGCGTGGGTGAGCATCGCGCCCTTGGGGCGCCCGGTCGTCCCCGAGGTGTACATGATGATGCAGGTGTCGTCGGCGGTGACCGGCTCGTCGATCGGCTCGGCGGAGGCCCCGGCCAGCGCGTCCTCGTACGCGGCGCCGACCTCGACGTACGTACGGACACCGACGCCGCCGGCCACCGCTTCGACCAGCTCGCGGTGCGAGGGGCCGTGGACGAGGACCGTGGCCCCCGCGTCGGCGAGCTGGTAGGCGATCTCCGGGCCGGCGAGGCGGGTGTTCAGCGGGACGAAGACGGCGCCGATCGTGGCCGCGGCGAACAGGGTCTCCAGGAAGGAGGGATGGTTGGGGCCGAGGTAGGCGATCCGGTCGCCGCGGCGCACGCCCCGGGCGCGCAGGGCGTGGGCGAGGCGTGTGGTGCGCTCGTACAGCTCGGCGTACGTGACCGTGGTGTCGTGGTGGATCAGGGCCGTCCGGCGGGGGGTCTTCCGGGCCCGGCGGGCCGGCCACGACCCCACTCCCTCGTTGCGCATCAGCGGCCCCCTAGGGCTTCGTCAGGCCGAGCAGGCGGGCGGCGTTGTCCTTGAGGATCTTCGGCCTGACCTCGTCCTTGATCGCCAGCTGCGCGAAGTCCGCGAGCCAGCGGTCCGGGGTGAGGACGGGGTAGTCGGAGCCGAAGAGGACCTTGTCCTTCAGCAGCGTGTTGGCGTACCGCACCAGCTGCGGCGGGAAGTACTTCGGCGACCAGCCGGACAGGTCGATGTGGACGCCCGGCTTGTGGGTGGCCACCGCGAGGGCCTCGTCCTGCCAGGGGAAGGACGGGTGCGCCAGGATGATCTTCAGATGCGGGAAGTCGGCGGCGACGTCGTCGACGTACAGCGGGTTGGAGTACTTCAGCCGGATCCCGCCGCCGCCGGGCACCCCGGCGCCGATGCCGGTCTGGCCCGTGTGGAACAGGGCGATGGCGCCGGTCTCCTCGATCACCTCGTAGAGCGCGTACGCCACCGAGCGGTCGTTGGGGAAGAAGCCCTGGATGCTGGGGTGGAACTTGAAGCCCCTCACCCCGTACTCCTCGACGAGACGGCGGGCCTGCCGCACGCCCGCCTTGCCGCGGAAGGGGTCGAGCGAGGCGAAGGGGATGAGGACGTCCGCGTTGGCGGCCGCGGCCTCGGCGACCTCCTCGTTCGGGACGGGCGCGGTGCCGGTGGCGGACTCGGCGTCGACGGTGAAGACGACGGCGGCCATCTTCCGTTCCCGGTAGTAGGCGGCCATCTCCGCCACGGTCGGCTTCCGCTCGCCCTCGACCTTGAAGTAGGCGGAGGAGGCGTGGTGCAGGTCGTCGTCGAGGGAGGAATGGCCCTGGGACGAGACCTCGGCGTGGGTGTGGACGTCGATCGCGACGAGTTCGTCGAGGTTCATGGAGGGGGACATCACGCCTCCGGGAGCCGGGGCGCGGGGATGCCCACCGTCTGGAGTTCGGCGCCGACCGAGGTGGGCCAGGCGTCGGCGAGGGTCTCGGGGGTCCAGCCGCCGTCCGCGTACGCCGCCTTGATCTCCTGCGGATGCGACCAGAGCGTCACCCGGTCGCCGCCGATGCCGATGGCCTGGCCGGTGATGCCGCGCGCCGCCGCCGAGGCGAGGAAGGGGACGAGGGCCGCGCAGTCCTCGGGGGTGCCGAAGCCCTCGCCCTTGCGCAGGAAGTCCGGCAGCGGCGCGCCGTTCCGCATCGCCTCGATGTACGGGGCGAAGGCGGGGATGGTCTCGGTCATCGCGGTCGCCGCGACCGGCACGATCGCGTTGACGGTGATGTTCGCGCGGGCCAGCTCCATGGACCAGGTACGGGCGAGGGCGGCGATGCCGGCCTTGGCGGCGGCGTAGTTCGTCTGCCCGAAGTTCCCGCGCTGTCCGGCGGGGGAGCCGACCAGGATCAGGCTGCCGCCCTCGCCCTGCTCGCGCATCCGGACGGCGGCGGCACGCGCACAGGTGAAGGTGCCCCTGAGGTGCGTGGTGAGCACCGCGTCGAAGTCGTCGTCGGTCATCTTCCACAGGACCTTGTCGCGCAGGATGCCCGCGTTGGTGACCAGGACGTCGAGCCTCCCGAACTCCTCGACCGCGCGGTTCACGAGCCGGTCGGCGGCCTCCGCGGTGCCGACGGCGACCACCTCCGCGACGGCTGTGCCTCCCGCCTCGGTGATGGCCTTGACGGCCTGCTCGGCCACGGCCGCGTCCACGTCGTTGACGACGACGGACGCGCCGTGCGCGGCCAGGGCATGGGCGTAGGCGAGGCCGAGGCCCCGGCCGCTGCCGGTGACGACGGCGGTCCTGCCGGTGAGATCGATGGTGGGCACGTGCGGTCCTTTCGCAAGGGTGTGACGGTGAGATCGAAGCTAAGAGCAATCATTGTCGACGTCAATAGTTGTTGCCGTAAGGCTCGTACGTCAGACTGGTCCCGTCGTCCGCACACCGCCCCGCCCGGGGCCGATCAGGGAGTCCGCCATGAACCCCGCACCCATCGACGAGCACGAGCCCTGGATGCGCGGGCTGCACGCGGACAGCGGCTATCTGCTGTACCGGCTCGGCCTGCGCTCCGGGCAGCTGTTCAACGCCTTCCTCCAGGAGTCGGGCGTACGCCTGCGGCACTACGCGGTGCTGCGCTTCCTCGCCACCTCCGACGGCGCGCTCCAGCGTGAGCTGAGCACCCGCCTCGGCTACGACCCGAGCGCGATCGTCGGTCTGGTCGACGACCTCGAGAAGCTGGGCTTCGCCGAGCGCCGCCCCGCCCCCGACGACCGCCGCAGCAGGATCGTCGTCCTGACCGATGACGGCCGCGCCTTCCTGCGCGACACCGACGAGGCCGGTACGCGGGTCACGAACGAGCTTCTCGCCCCGCTGGACCCGCCCGAGCGGGAGGTCCTGCACGCCCTGCTGCTGCGCCTCGCGGAGGACGGGCTCGGGCGGCCGGCCGGGGATTGATGTTGTGCAAATGATTGACGGCTGCACAGTTGATGCCTAACTTCACCGGGCATTGGCGTGTCCCCCCCGCCGGTGACTCGCCACCGCATCCGCAGCAGGGAGCCAGCTGTGCAGCCATCCCGTTCATCGACTCGTCAATCCACCCCGGAATCACGGCAGTTGCGCCGCGTCGCGCTGTCTGGCCTGCTCGGCACGGCCGTCGAGTTCTACGACTTCCTCGTGTACGGCACCGTCGCCGCGCTGGTCTTCGGCGACCTGTTCTTCCCCGGCGCCGACCCCGCGGTCGGCACCATCGCGGCGTTCGGCACCTTCGCGGCGGGCTATGTGGCCCGCCCGCTGGGTGGCATCGTTTTCGGCCACTTCGGCGACCGGCTCGGCCGCAAGTCGATGATGCTGCTGACCATGGTCCTGATGGGCTGCGGCAGCTTCCTCATCGGCCTCCTGCCGACCTACGACGCGATCGGCGTCTGGGCGCCCGTCCTTCTCGTGACCCTGCGGGTGGTGCAGGGTGTCGCGATCGGCGGCGAATGGGGCGGCGCGACCCTGATGGTCGTCGAGCACGCCGAGCGCACCCAGGGCTCCCGGCGCGGCCTGTGGTCCAGCTCCACCCAGCTCGGCGCCCCGCTCGGTGCCGTGCTGTCGGCCGGAGTGGTCACCCTCGTCTCCGGACTCCCCGACGAGCAGTTCCGCTCCTGGGGCTGGCGGGTGCCCTTCCTGCTGAGCCTGCTCCTGCTCGCCGTCGGCATGTTCGTCCGCCTCAAGGTCGCCGAGAGCCCGCTGTTCGAACGGGCCGCGGAACGGGGCGAGCGGGCGCCGTCGGGCAGGCCGCCGATCCTGGAGGTGCTGCGCCGGCCCGGACCCGTCCTGCGCGCCGCCTGCGTCGGCATCGGCGCGTTCACCGCACAATCCCTGCTGACCGGCTTCATGATCTCGTACGCCGTCGGCCACGGGTACAGCCGCCCGCAGGTGCTCACCGCCGTGACCGTCGCGTCCGCCGTCGCCCTGTTCGTGCTGCCCGCCGCCTCGGCGCTGTCCGACCGGGTCGGCCGCCGCCCGGTCGTCCTCGCCGGCGCCATCGCCTCCGCCGCGCTCGCCTTCCCGGTGCTCGCCCTGGTCGACTCCGGCTCCCCGGGCCTGCTGATCCTCGCCCTCGCGCTCGGCCACGGCGTCGCCCAGTCCACGATGTACGGCCCGCTCGGCGCCCTGCTCACCGAGATGTTCGGCACCCGCGTCCGCTACACCGGCGCCTCGCTCGGCTACCAGGCCGCGACGCTCGTCGGCGCCGGCTTCTCACCGCTCGTCGCGACCAGCCTGGTCGCCTCCTCCGGCGGCTCCGGCACCCCCGTGTCCCTGCTGCTGTGCGGCGGCGCGGCCATCACCGCACTCACCGTCTGGCGTCTGCGCGAGACCCGCGGCGACGCCCTCGAAGCCCCCACGCCGCGCACCGTCGCCAGCGGTGTCTAGAACCCGTGAGGCAACCACGGCGCCACGGGCGACCCGAACGCCACGGACGCCTCCACGAGGGCTCCGTCCCGGAGCTCCCGCACCCGGCCGGCCGCCGCCAGCGAGACCAGTGACGTCCCACCCAGGTACGCCGCCCCCAACTCCCGTACGGACAAGGAAAGATCGGCGGCCTCGTCCGTACAGACGCACACCGCCCCCTTCGCGTCCCCCGTCAGCCGCCAACGCCCCTCGTTCCACGGACAGAACGCGTCCTCCACCTCGAACACCACGTCAACCGGCGCCTGGTACGTCCGCGCTTCCAGCGCCGCACCCACCTCCACCAGACGCAGATGCATCGAGTCCTTCTGCGTCGGCGAGCACCGGCGGATGTCGCTCACCAGGTGCTGCCACGCGTCGTCCACCGGACGGCTGTGGAACCGGACCGAGGACGTCAGGTCGATCGAGCAGAGGAACCGCCACAGCGCCGCCTCCGCCGCCGGGTCCAGCGCGCCCAGGTCCTTCAGCACCACGGCGCCGTCGGAGCCCGTGTGCGACCACTCCGGCTTGATCGCGTACAGCGCGTACCCGATGACCTCGCCGTCCCGCTCCGCCAGCACACAATGCTGCGGAGAGGCCCCGCCCCGCTCGCCCTCCGGGTCGAGCAGGGGCAGCCGCTCCCACTCGGGCCGGCGGGCCAGCATGCCGGGCCGGCGCGGCACCAGCCGCGCGTACACCGCCTCGCGCGCCGCGGCCGCCTTCGCCGGGTCGGCCTGCCGCAGCACCACCTCGTCCGTGCCCTCCGGCACCGTGAGCCGCACCCGGGTCGTGTCGATCGTCGCCCGCGTCTGGTAGGTGGCGATGCCGTAGCCGAACCGTCCGTAGATCTCCGGCTCCGAAGCCGTCAACACGGCCAGCGGCTCGCCCCATGCCCGTACGTCGTCGAGCTGACGTCGCATCATCGAACTGAGGATCCCGCGCCGCCGGTGTGTCGCGGCCACACTCACCATCGTGACGCCCGCGGTCGGCACGATCGCCCCACCCGGTACGGACATCCGGAAGGTGAACGCGCCCGCCGTGCCGACACAGCTCTCGCCGTCCCAGACCCCGATGGAACGCTCGTGCTCGGTCAGGTCCTGCCAGAGCCGACGCTCCTCCGGAGACTCCGGAACGCCTCCGAAGGCGAGCTCCAGAGTCCCGTACCAGGCGTCCCACTCGGCCGCGTCCAGTACCCGCAGTTCAGTCGTCATATGCCATCGATATCAGCGCCCACCGACCCGACGCGACCCGATTTCGCGCGCAATGTCTCAGGGGTCCCCCTGCACGAGGTCCGACCGGGTGGATAGGGTCCAGGCCAATGAGAAGTCGTGCGGGTGTCGCCTCGTACTCGGCCCGGTTGCGCAGGAGCGCACACCGGGTCCGCATCTCCCTGCGTAAATCCGGTGTCGACTACTTCCGGGGCGAGGGCTCCGACTGGGTCGCCTTCGCCGGACTGCTGCTGACGATTCCGGCGATCACCTGCGGCACCCTCGCCAACCCGGTGTGGTGCGCGCCCGCCGCGCTCGTCCTGCCGATCGTGGCCGGAGGACTGCTGCTGCGCCCCGCGAGCCTGCTCGCGCTGTACGCGGCGGCCGCCGGCGCCCTGATCGTCGAGTCGGTCGTGCTCGGCCCGTACACCCAGGGCCCGGCCCGGGTCACGCCCGGAACGGTCCTGGTCGTCGCGGCCTGCGGACTGTTCGGGCTGCTCATCGCCCAGTTCCGGGCCCGGGTCGGCGTGCCCTGGCGACGCGGCGGCACCATGCTCTTCGACCTGCGCGAACGCATCCGGGCCCAGAGCGCCCTGCCGCGGCTCCCCAAGGGCTGGCACCGCGAGATGGCGCTGCGCCCGGCCGGCGGCCAGTCCTTCTCCGGCGACTTCGTCGTCGCCGCCCGCACGCACGGCGGCCGCACGCTGGAGGTCCTGCTCACGGACGTGTCCGGCAAGGGCATGGACGCGGGCTCGCGCGCGCTGCTCCTCTCCGGGGCCTTCGGCGGCCTGCTCGGCTCGCTGCCGCCGCACGGTTTCCTGCCGGCCGCGAACGGCTATCTGCTGCGCCAGGACTGGGACGAGGGCTTCGCCACCTCCATCCACCTGGTCCTCGACCTGGAATCCGGGGACTACGAGTTGCTGTCGGCGGGGCACCTGCCGGCGCTCCAGCTCCACGCGGGCACCGGACGCTGGGAGGAGAAGTCCGGCGAGGGCCCGCTCCTCGGCGTCTACGACGGCGCCGAGTTCCACCCGGTCAAGGGCTCGCTCCGGCCCGGCGACGTCCTGATGCTCTTCACCGACGGACTCGTCGAGGCCGCCGACCGGGACATCGCCGAAGGCATCGACCGACTCACGGGCGAGGCCGACCGCTATGTCGCCTCAGGCTTCGAGGGCGCGGCCTGGCACCTGATCGAGGCCTGCGCGAAGGACGTCAACGACGACCGCGCCCTGCTGCTCATCAGCCGCCAGACCTGAGATCCCCAGGGAAGGGGTGGGGATTTCCCCACCCCTGATCGACCGGCCGCCGTCATGGCCCCTGACCTGCCCGAATCCGTACGTTCGAGACGTCGTCACGAACCTACGGAGGAAGACCATGGGCCTGCGCCGTACCAAGCGCCCCGAGCACCCCACCCCGCCGAGCGGCGCGGCCGTCGAACTCGCCGGTGTGCGGCGGCAGTACGGCCGGGGCGACGGCGCCGTCCACGCGCTACGCGGCATCGACCTCGCCCTGCCGCACGGCAGCTTCACCGCCGTCATGGGCCCCTCCGGCTCCGGCAAGTCCACCTTCCTGCAGTGCGCGGCGGGCCTCGACCGCCCCACCGCGGGCTCGGTACGGCTCGGTGGCACCGAGATCAGCGGGATGAGCGAGAACAGGCTCACCGAACTGCGCCGCAGCCGCCTCGGGTTCGTCTTCCAGGCGTTCAACCTGCTGCCCTCGCTGACCGTCGAGCAGAACGTCCTGCTGCCGATGCGGCTGGCCGGACAGCGGCCCGACCGGCGCCGGGCGGCCGAGGTCCTCGGCCAGGTCGGCCTCGGCGACAAGGGCGGACGCCGCCCCTCCGAGCTCTCCGGCGGCCAGCAGCAGCGGGTTGCCCTCGCCCGCGCCCTGGTCACCAGCCCCGACGTCGTCTTCGCCGACGAACCGACCGGCGCTTTGGACACAACAACCGCCGCCGAGGTCCTCACCCTGCTCCGCGACGCCGTCGACACCCTCGGCGCGACCGTCGTCATGGTCACCCACGACCCGGTCGCCGCCGGCTACGCGGACCGGGTCCTCTTCCTCTCCGACGGCGCCATCGCCGACACCCTGCCCCGGTCGGGCCCGGCGCGGATCGCCGACCGCATGCGCGCCCTGACCGCCCCCGCCCCCGCCTACGCCGGGACGGCCGCCTGATGCCCGGTCTGCTCCGGCCCAACGGCCTCGCCCGCGCCGCCGTCCGCTTCAAGCCCTCCTCCTTCGTCGGCACCTTCGTCGCCCTGCTCCTCGCCGCCGCCGTCGTCTCCGGCTGCGGCCTCCTCCTCCAGACCGGCCTGACGGCCACTCTTCCGCCCGACCGCTACGCCGGAGCGGCGGTCGTCGCCGCGGCCGACCAGGAGGTTCACCGGGCGGTGGACATCGGCGGCGAGAAGGAGGTGGAGTCGGCCCCCGTCCCCGACCGCGCCCGGCTCGACGCGTCCCTCGTCCGCGAGGCCGCCAAAGCCCCGGGAGCCGCCCGCGCCATCGGCGACGTCACCTTCCCCGTACGTACGGAGAAGGCGCCGCTCACCGCCCACGGCTGGTCCTCCACCGCCTTCACCGGCGTGACCCTCTCCTCGGGCACCGCCCCCGGCCCGGACGAGGCCGTCGTGGCCGCCGGAGCCGGCCGCGTGGGCGACTCGATCACCCTCGGGACCCCGGCGGGGGAGCGCGCCTTCACGGTCTCCGGCGTCACCACGTCCCCCGGCGTCTGGCTCTCCGACGCGCAGGCCCTCGCCCTCTCCGGGCACCCCGACAAGGTCGACGCCATCGCCGTGCTGCCCAAGCCGGGCACGAGCCCCGACGCCCTGGCCGCACAGGTCACCCACGCCCTCGGCGACCGCGCCAAGGTCCACACCGGGGACGACCGGGCGCTCGCCGAAGGCGCCGCGCTCCCCGCCGCCAAGGAACTCCTGACCGCGCTCGGCGGCTCGTTCGGCGGCACCGCCACTCTCGTCGCGATCTTCACCGCCGCCGGTACCGTCGCGCTCTCCGTCGGGCAGCGCGCCCGCGAGTTCGCCCTGCTCCGGGCCATCGGCGCGACGCCGCGCCAGATCCGACGCTCCATCGCCACCGAGGCCCTCCTCGTCGCCCCCGTCGCGGGCGCTCTCGGCTGCCTGCCCGGCACGGCGCTCGCCGGGTGGTGGTTCGGCCAGTTGAAGGAGAAGGGCGCCGTTCCCGAGGGCGTCACCCTCGACCTCGGCCCCATCCCGTTCGCCGCCGCGCTCGTCGCCGTCGTCACCACCGCGCTCTTCGCCGGCCTCCTGGCCGCCCGCCGCCCCTCCCGGACCAAGCCGGGCCAGGCGCTCGCCGAGGCCGCCGTCGAGCCACGCTCCTTCGGCCGCATCCGTACGCCGCTGGGGCTCATCGCCGTCGCCGGGGGAGCCGCCCTCGCGGGCGTCGCCGCCTCCCAGTCAGGTGAGGACGCCGCCAGCGTGGCCCTCGGCGTCGTCATGCTCTTCATGCTGGGCGTGGCCCTCCTCGGCCCGCTGCTCGCCCGGCTCTGCGCGAACCTCCTCGGCCTGCCGCTCCGCGGCTCGGGCGCCCCCGGCTATCTGGCCGC
This sequence comes from Streptomyces sp. NPDC046712, assembly GCF_040645695.1. Taxonomy (NCBI): domain Bacteria; kingdom Bacillati; phylum Actinomycetota; class Actinomycetes; order Kitasatosporales; family Streptomycetaceae; genus Streptomyces; species Streptomyces sp. NPDC046712. Next base: position 43,409 of record NZ_JBEYYW010000002.1, read on the forward strand.
GGCGAACTCCCGTACCAACGCGCGCAGGCTCGCGTCCGCCCTCACCCCGATCGTGCTCGCGACGGCCTTCTCCTCCACCCTCGTCTTCCTGCACACCAGCACGGACCGGGCCACCGGGAACCAGCAGCGCGCCGCCGTCGTCGCCGACCACGTCGTCACCGCCCCGGCCGGGCTGCCGGCGGACGCCGCCCGACGGGCCGAGCACGCCCCGGGCGTCACGGCGGCCGTCACGGTCCAGCGAACCTCGGTCCTGCTCCCGGCCGGCGACCAGGGCTTCCGTACCGCTTCGGCCCAGGCCGTCTCCGCCGACCCGTCCCCGGTCCTGGACCTCGGAGTCCGTACGGGATCACTGGCCGCGCTCGCCCCCGGCACGGTCGCCGTGGACAGCCTGCTCGCCGACGCCGCGGACGTGACGACGGGGGAGAGTCTCGAACTCCTGCTGCCCGACGGCACCAAGGCCACGCCGCGCGTCGTCGCCATCTACACCCGCGGCCTCGGCCTCGCCGAGATCACCCTCCCCGCCGCGGCCCTGACCGGCCACGTCACCGCCCCGTACGCCACCGAGCTGTTCGTCCGAGGCGGCGTGGCGGCCGACCTGACCGCCCTCGGCACCGTCGGCGACGCCGCCGACTGGACCACCGCCCAGGGTGTGGAGCGCGAGCTGAACGCCTGGGCCAACACCACCATGGCGGCCGTCCTCGGCGGCTTCGCCGCGATCGCCGCCGCCAACACCCTGGTGATGACCGTCCTCGACCGCCGACGCGAACTCGGCACCCTCCGCCTGATCGGCACCACCCGCCGCCAGGTCCTGCGGATGATCCGCTGGGAGGCGCTGCTGGTCACCCTGGCCGGCCTCGGTCTGGGTACCGCCATCGCCCTCGCCACCCTCGTCCCCATGACGAACGGGCTGACCGGCGAGGGCCCGTACATCCCCCCGCTCCTCTACGGAAGCCTCGCGGCCGCGGTCGTGGTGCTCGGCCTCATGGCCACCGGCCTCCCCGCACGCGCGGCGCTCCGCCGCCCCGCGCCGTAGAGTCGGCCCATGCCGCACCTCACCCTCGCCCAGGTCGAATCGCTCGCCGTCGCGGCCCACGAGGGCCAGACCGACAAGGCGGGACGCCCGTACGCCGAGCATCTGCGGGCGGTGGCCGAGGGGGTGAGGGCGCGCGGCGGGAGCGAGGAACAGATCGCCGCCGCCTGGCTGCACGACTCCGTCGAGGACGACGCGCTCTCCGCCGAGTGGCTGGATTCGGCCGAACTCCCGCGCGCGGTCAAGGAGATGGTGCTCGCGCTCACCAAGCGCCCGGGCGAGGAACTGGAGTCGTACACCCGCCGGATCCTCGCCGTCCCGGGCGCCCTCCTCGTCAAGGAGGCCGACCTCGCGCACAACGCGGACCCGGCCCGTCTGGCTGTTCTCGACGAGCCGACCCGTGTCCGGCTGACCGCCAAGTACGCCACCGTACGAGGGCTGCTCGGGCTCACCGACGGCTGACCCGAGCCCATGACGATCAAGACGAAATCTCGCGGGTTGGCTCGATTCTTATGTCCACGATTCGTCACCCGGGGCCGGTGGGCAAGAAGTTGGTGGCACGATGGATGCAGCGGGGGTGTTCTGTGACGTGCGCTCCCGGGCGGCAAGGTGGGACCGACCGAGGGTGTGATCAGTTGTGGCCATTTCACTGTCTGTGGTGCTGCTGTTGGCGATCATCCTGGTGGTGCTGATCCGCGGCGGGAACCTGAAGGGCGGCCCGGCCGTGGTCGCGGTGCTCTTCGGCTTCTTCCTTGCCTCCACGGGCATGGCCGACGACATCCAGCGCTTCCTGGACTCGATAACGCAGACCGTGAGCTCCATCAAGTTCTGACCCGGCGCGCGCCGGCCTCCGTGCGCCGGTCCCGTGCTCCGGACTCCAACGCGACTCAGGCCTCCTTGGCGGCGGCCCGCTTCGTCTTCGTGCCTTCGTCGGCGGCGCTTCGCGAGGACTTGGAAGGCGCGGCCTTCCGGCCCCCCTCCGGCTTCGCCGCACTCGCGGGCTTCTCCGCGCCCGCAGACTTTGCCGCGCCCGCGGGCTTCTCCGCGCCCGCGGACTTCGCCGAACGCGCCGACTTCCGACTCCGCGCGGGCTTCGTCACGCTCGCGGCCTCCTTGGCCGACGCCTTTCGGCCGCTCCCCGTCTGCCAGGTGAGTTCGATCTCCAGCTCGATCTCCCCGCCCTCGACCTCGAGCTCCACCTCACTGCGGAGGGTGTCGGGGATCCGCAGGCTCAGGGTCCCGGAGCCGAGCTCCAGCTCGGCCTCGCCGCCCTTCCGCAGCGCGGCCGCGAGCGCCGCGAGCTGATCGGCCGCCTCGGTCCGCGACAGCGAGCGCTTCTGCTCGAACTTCAGGTCCTTCATGGCTGCCTCCGATGCGGCAGAGAGGGGACAGTGCTCATTCTGCTGCCGCACACCGGCTGCGGCATCCGCTGAAAGGCGGGCGCTCCAGCCCGTACGCCGGGAGATCACCCGGGAAAACACCAGGGGCCGGGCCGAAGGGTGAACCTCCGACCCGGCCCCTGGCCGGAAGAGCGGGCGACGGGAATCGAACCCGCGTAGCTAGTTTGGAAGACTAGGGCTCTACCATTGAGCTACGCCCGCAAAGGTCGCGCCGCAGGTCACGAGGGCCGCGGCACGGACAGCATCGTAGCGGGTCCCGGGCGGTCCCCGCACACCCCTTAAAGAGGGGGCGTCGCACTGTCTCCGTGCATGTACCCTACGTGTCGCACCGACGGGGTGTGGCGCAGCTTGGTAGCGCGTCCGCTTTGGGAGCGGAAGGCCGTGGGTTCAAATCCCGCCACCCCGACCACCAAGATCACGCAAAGCAAGATCGCGTTGTGGGCCTCATCCCGCTTGCGGTTACTATGCAAGCTGCGTGCCCGTGTGTCTCTCTGACCGGGCCGATCGGCCGGAACCGCCACCAAGCGGCATCGGCAGAATCCAAGAATCAGCCACCAAGGAGACCGAACCGTGAAGAGCGCCGTGGAGACCCTGAACCCGACCCGGGTTCGGCTCACTGTCGAGGTGCCCTTCGAGGAGCTCAAGGACAGCCTCGACGCGGCGTACAAGAAGATCAACCAGCAGGTCACGGTCAAGGGCTTCCGCAAGGGCAAGATCCCGGCTCGTGTGATCGACCAGCGGTTCGGCCGTGGTGCGGTGCTGGAGGAGGCCGTCAACGACGCGCTCCCGAAGTTCTACACCGAGGCCGTCAACGAGGCCGAGGTCAACCCGCTGGGTCAGCCCGAGGTCGACATCACCGAGCTGAAGGACGGCGAGCTGCTGGCCTTCACCGCCGAGGTCGACATCCGCCCGACGATCGAGATCCCGGACTACTCCGGCATCGAGGTCACCGTCGACGCGGTCGAGGTCACCGACGAGGACGTCGAGAAGTCCGTGCAGCAGCTGCGCGAGCGCTTCGCCTCCACCAACCCGGTCGAGCGCGCCGCGGCCGAGGGTGACGTCGTCACCATCGACCTCGAGGCCAAGGTCGACGGCGAGGTCCTGCCCGACGGTGTCGCCCAGGGCGTCTCGTACACCATCGGTTCCGGCGAGCTCCTCGACGGCATCGACGAGGCCGTCACCGGCCTCGAGGCCGGCGGCGAGGCCACCTTCACCTCGCAGCTGAAGGGCGGCTCCGCCGAGGGCAAGGACGCCGAGGTCACCGTCAAGGTCACCGCCGTCGCCGCCCGTGAGCTCCCCGAGCTGGACGACGACTTCGCGCAGCTCGCGTCCGAGTTCGACACCCTCGACGAGCTCAAGGCCGACAGCCGCAAGCGCCTCGAGAACATGAAGCAGTTCGACCAGGCCACCCAGGCCCAGGAGCGCGTCCTCGACGAGCTGCTGAAGCTGGCGGACGTCCCGATGCCCGAGAAGCTGCTCGAGGACGAGATCAACACCCGCAAGCACAACCTGGAGCACCACCAGCTCGGCCAGATGGGCCTGACCCTCGAGAAGTACCTGGAGATCCAGGGCAAGACCGAGGAAGAGTTCCTGGCGGAGACCAAGGAGCAGGCCGAGAAGGGCATCAAGACGCAGTTCATCCTCGATGAGCTCGTCAACAAGGAGAAGCTCAACGTCAGCCAGGAGGAGCTCACCGAGCACCTCATGCGCCGCGCCGCCTCCTCCGGCATGAGCCCCGACCAGTTCGCCCAGGCCGTCGTCGAGGGTGGCCAGGTGCCGATGCTCGTCGGCGAGGTCGCCCGCGGCAAGGCCCTCGCGGTCGTCGTCGAGGCCGCCAAGGTCGTCGACACCAACGGTGAGGTCGTGGACCTCGAGGACGAGGACGAGACCGAGGCCGCCGCCGACGCGGTCGAGGCCGTCACCGGCGAGACCGAGGTCGCCGAGGAGAAGAACGAGGCCTGAGCCTCGCTCCGAACCGCAGGTCCACGGGCCCGGACGCACTGCTGTGCGCCGGGCCCGTGCCCGTATCCAGGGCCCCGTTCCGGGCCCCGCGGGAGCACCGACAACCTTGCGCTCCCAGCGAACAGTTAGGGAACCGGGATGGCGTTGTCCTACCTGCGCGTTAGGGTCCATGAATACGAGGGCACTGCCCTCTGAACGAGACGCTGAGACGGCCTGGGGGCCGTCGGAGACGAGCAGGTGGATACGTGACGAATCTGAAGCCTTACGCCGCGGGTGAGCCGTCCATCGGTGGTGGCCTCGGCGACCATGTCTACAACCGGCTGCTCGGCGAGCGGATCATCTTCCTCGGCCAGCAGGTCGACGACGAGATCGCCAACAAGATCACCGCGCAGATGCTCCTCCTGGCCGCCGACCCGCAGAAGGACATCTACCTCTACATCAACAGCCCCGGTGGCTCGGTGACGGCCGGCATGGCCATCTACGACACCATGCAGTACATCCCGAACGACGTCGTCACCATCGGTATGGGCATGGCGGCCTCGATGGGCCAGTTCCTGCTCACCGGCGGCTCCGCCGGCAAGCGCTTCGCGCTGCCGAACACCGACGTCCTGATGCACCAGGGCTCCGCCGGCATCGGCGGCACGGCCTCGGACATCAAGATCCAGGCCGAGTACCTCCTCCGTACGAAGAAGCGCATGGCCGAGATCACGGCGCTCCACTCCGGCCAGACCGTCGAGACGATCATCCGCGACGGTGACCGCGACCGCTGGTTCACCGCGGAGGAGGCCAAGGCCTACGGCCTCATCGACGACATCATCACGCACGCCGCGGGCGTTCCCGGCGGCGGCGGCACGGGCGCCTGAGCCCGGCAGACCGCTGAAGAGCCCCAGCCCCCGCCGAACGCCACCAGGACGGTGAACATCCAGATGCAGAACAACCTCTCCCCGAGCGGCCTCTACACCGGCGCGCCGATGGACAACCGCTACGTCGTCCCGCGCTTCGTCGAGCGCACCTCGCAGGGCATCCGCGAGTACGACCCGTACGCGAAGCTCTTCGAGGAGCGCGTGATCTTCCTCGGCGTGCAGATCGACGACGCCTCTGCCAACGACGTCATGGCCCAGCTGCTGTGCCTGGAGTCGATGGACCCGGACCGTGACATCTCGATCTACATCAACAGCCCCGGTGGCTCCTTCACCGCGCTGACCGCCATCTACGACACGATGCAGTTCGTCAAGCCGGACATCCAGACGGTCTGCATGGGCCAGGCGGCCTCCGCCGCGGCCGTGCTGCTCGCCGCCGGTACGCCCGGCAAGCGGATGGCCCTGCCGAACGCCCGCGTGCTGATCCACCAGCCGTCCGGCGGCACCGGCCGTGAGCAGCTCTCCGACCTGGAGATCGCGGCCAACGAGATCCTCCGCATGCGGACCCAGCTGGAAGAGATGCTGGCCAAGCACTCCTCGACGCCGATCGAGAAGATCCGCGACGACATCGAGCGCGACAAGATCCTGACCGCCGAGGACGCCCTCGCGTACGGCCTGGTCGACCAGATCGTCTCGACCCGCAAGAGCACGGCCGCCGCGGCAGCCTGACGCTCGGCCTTCCCCTGGCACGGTCCGCGTGGCCGAATCACGACCATGTGAACCGTGCCAAGGGGGGCCCGAACGGGGGGCCCGGCAAGGTACCGTCGAATATGAGGCACCAGGAGTCGCTGAACCAAGCGCTCCCAGGCGAAGGGGAAGCACCTCGTGGCACGCATCGGTGATGGCGGCGATCTGCTCAAGTGCTCGTTCTGCGGAAAGAGCCAGAAGCAGGTGAAGAAGCTCATCGCAGGACCCGGTGTGTACATCTGCGATGAGTGCATCGACCTCTGCAACGAGATCATCGAGGAAGAACTCGCGGAGACGAGCGAGGTGCGGTGGGAGGAGCTCCCCAAGCCGCGCGAGATCTACGAGTTCCTCGAGGGGTACGTCGTCGGGCAGGAGCCCGCGAAGAAGGCCCTCTCGGTCGCGGTGTACAACCACTACAAGCGCGTCCAGGCCGGCGAGAACGGCGGCGGGGCGGGCCGTGACGACGCCATCGAGCTGGCGAAGTCCAACATCCTGCTGCTGGGCCCCACGGGCTCCGGCAAGACGCTCCTGGCCCAGACGCTGGCGCGCATGCTCAACGTCCCGTTCGCCATCGCCGACGCGACGGCGCTGACGGAGGCCGGGTATGTCGGCGAGGACGTCGAGAACATCCTGCTCAAGCTGATCCAGGCGGCCGACTACGACGTCAAGAAGGCCGAGACCGGGATCATCTACATCGACGAGATCGACAAGGTCGCCCGGAAGAGCGAAAACCCGTCGATCACGCGTGACGTGAGCGGTGAGGGCGTCCAGCAGGCGCTCCTCAAGATCCTGGAGGGCACCACCGCCTCCGTACCGCCGCAGGGCGGCCGGAAGCACCCGCACCAGGAGTTCATCCAGATCGACACGACGAACGTGCTCTTCATCGTGGGCGGCGCGTTCGCCGGCCTGGAGAAGATCATCGAGTCGCGTGCGGGCGCCAAGGGCATCGGCTTCGGGGCGACGATCCGCTCCAAGCGCGAGATCGAGGCGAGCGACCAGTTCCAGGAGGTCATGCCGGAGGACCTGGTGAAGTTCGGGATGATCCCGGAGTTCATCGGCCGTCTCCCGGTCATCACCTCGGTCCACAACCTCGACCGCGAGGCCCTGCTCAAGATCCTCGTCGAGCCGCGCAACGCGCTGGTGAAGCAGTACCAGCGCCTCTTCGAACTCGACGGCGTGGAGCTGGACTTCGACCGTCCGGCCCTGGAGGCCATCGCCGACCAGGCGATCCTGCGCGGCACGGGCGCGCGTGGCCTGCGGGCCATCATGGAAGAGGTCCTGATGTCGGTGATGTACGAGGTCCCGTCCCGCAAGGACGTGGCCCGCGTGGTCATCACGGCAGACGTCGTGCACAACAACGTGAACCCGACGCTGGTGCCGCGGATCGTGAAGAGCGACGGTCGGCACGAGAAGTCGGCGTAGTACGAGAACACACAGGGGCGCCCGGCCGGTTCACCACAACCGGCCGGGCGCCCCTGTGTGCAGGGTGCCCTATTCAGCCACGTCGAATGCCCGTTCTTGAGATGGCGATTCGATCATGATCTGCTGGCTCTCGACCAACCGTCAGTTCCACCTAGCTCTGGGGGAAACAGATGCTTCGATCGAAGGTCCAGCGCATGATCGCCACGCTGTGCGTGGCCGGAGCCGCGACCATTGTGCCCGTGGTGACTGCCGCGCCTGCCCAGGCGTCGATCACCGCGTGCCAGACGTACCTGCACGACGTGGGTTACAAGGTCGGCCCGAAGATTACGCGGGCGTGTAGCTATGCAGGAGACATGACCCACGGCGTACTCTGCCATCCGGTCCTCGTGAACATCGGCGTAAAGGATCGTCACGCGTCGACGGCATGCAGGCTCGCCATATCGTAGGCAGCGTACGACCTCCAAAGGTGCCCGGCCGATTCGCGGGTGGACGGGCACCGTTGGCAGGCGCTGAGATCACGCCTTGACGCGGACTTCCTTGCGGAACTTGGCGGTGAGGGTGGCGGCGTCCTCGGCGGAGCCCGCCTTGCCGGCCATCATGGAGGCCATGTCGAGCGGCACCACGAAGCCGACCGTGCTGTGGTCGGCCCATACGCAGATCGTCATCGCGAAGGCCGGAGTGCCCTCAGAGGCGTTGGCCTCCGCCTTGGCCTGCTGGCACTTGAGGACCGCGCCGTCGAGCTCCGCCGGCTCGTACTCCTGCGGGCTGCCTTCGAGCTGCGGCTCGCCGGACTTGCCCTTGTCCTTCTCCGCCTCCGTCTTCATGGTGGCGAAGACGCCGTCGACGACCTTCTCCGGGTCGTCGATCTCGCCGTAGAGACCGCTGAACGAGATCAGCTTGCCGGCAAGAGGGTTGGTCTTGTCCTCGACCTTGTACGAGGCGCTGACCTGCTTGGCGTTCTTGACGCCGTTCTTCTCGGCCTCCTCCATGGACTCCTTGCCGGCCCCGCCTTCGTCCTTGGTGTCCTTCTTGTACTCGGTGAGCACGGTGTCCGGCGTGATCAGCTTGTGCGGGCCGTCGTTCGCCACCGAGGAGCCACCGCCACCGGCGGTGAAGTACCAGGCGCCGCCCGCGATCAGGGCGAGGGCCACGACCGATGCGCCGACGATCAGACCCGTCTTCTTCTTCGGGGCGGCCGGCGGAGGCGGCGGGTAGCCGCCCGGGCCCTGCGGGGCGCCGTACGGAGGCTGCTGAGGGGGCTGACCGTACGGGCCGGGCTGCTGCGGCTGCTGCTGCGGGTAGCCGTACGGCTGCTGCGGCGGCACACCCTGGGGCGCCTGCTGCGGGTACCCGTAGCCGGGCTGCGGCGCTTGCGGCGGCTGGCCGTAGGGACCGGGCTGGCCCGGCTGACCGTACGGCCCGGGCTGCTGAGGCTGACCGCCGTACGGGCCCGGCTGGTTGTAGCTCATGGACAGGTTCCCCTCACAGGATGTTTATGCGTAGCGAACATCCTGTCGGAAGCCCGGCCGCGCAGGGGCGGCGGGGGGCACACCGTTACGGAACTATCGGGTTTCGGGACAGCCCTGCGACACCCCTAAACTGACCCCGTGACCGAGAACACTCAGCAGCAGCCAGCAGCCAACCCCGAACTGCCGACCCAGTACGCGCCGGCCGAAGTAGAGGGGAAGCTGTACGAGCGCTGGGTAGAGCGTGGTTACTTCGAGGCCGACGCGAACAGCGAGAAGCCGCCGTACACCATCGTCATCCCGCCGCCGAACGTCACCGGTTCGCTTCACCTGGGCCACGCCTTCGAGCACACGCTGATCGACGCCCTCACCCGCCGCAAGCGGATGCAGGGCTACGAGACGCTGTGGCAGCCGGGCATGGACCACGCCGGTATCGCGACCCAGAACGTCGTCGAGCGCGAGCTGGCCAAGGAGGGCAAGTCCCGGCACGACCTGGGCCGCGAGGCGTTCGTCGAGCGGGTCTGGCAGTGGAAGGCCGAGTCCGGCGGTCAGATCTCCGGCCAGATGAAGCGCCTGGGTGACGGCGTCGCCTGGTCCCGCGAGCGCTTCACCATGGACGAGGGCCTGTCCCAGGCCGTCCAGACCATCTTCAAGAAGCTCTACGACGACGAGCTGATCTACCGCGCCGAGCGCATCATCAACTGGTGCCCGCGCTGTCTGACGGCCATCTCGGACATCGAGGTCGAGTACCAGGACGACGACGGCGAGCTCGTCTCCATCCGGTACGGCGACGGGGACGCCTCCATCGTCGTCGCCACCACCCGCGCCGAGACGATGCTCGGTGACACGGCCGTCGCCGTCCACCCGGACGACGAGCGGTACAAGCACCTGGTCGGCACCGAGATCGAGCTGCCGCTGACCGGCCGCCGGATCCCTGTCGTCGCCGACGAGCACGTCGACCCCGAGTTCGGCACCGGTGCCGTCAAGGTGACCCCCGCCCACGACCCGAACGACTTCGAGATCGGCCAGCGCCACGGGCTGCCGAACCTCGCCGTCATGGACGAGCGCGCGGTCATCACCGCCCACGGCCCCTTCCAGGGCCTGGACCGGCTCGAGGCCCGCTCCGCCATCGTCGCCGCGCTCCGCGCCGAGGGCCGGATCGTCGCCGAGAAGCGTCCGTACGTCCACTCCGTCGGCCACTGCTCGCGCTGCAAGACCACCATCGAGCCGCGCCTGTCGATGCAGTGGTGGGTCAAGGTCGGCCCGCTCGCCGAGGCCGCCGGTGACGCGGTCCGCGACGGCAAGGTCAAGATCCACCCGCAGGAGATGGAGAAGCGGTACTTCGACTGGGTCGACAACCTGCACGACTGGTGCATCTCGCGCCAGCTGTGGTGGGGCCACCGCATCCCGGTCTGGTACGGCCCGAACGGCGAGATCGTCTGCGTCGGACCGGACGAGCAGCCGCCGGCGGGCGAGGGCTGGCACCAGGACACGGACGTCCTGGACACCTGGTTCTCCTCCGGCCTGTGGCCGTTCTCCACGCTCGGCTGGCCGGAGCGGACCGACGACCTCGCGAAGTTCTACCCGAACTCCGTTCTGGTCACCGGCTACGACATCCTCTTCTTCTGGGTCGCCCGGATGATGATGTTCGGCCTGTACGCGATGGACGGCACCCCGCCGTTCCACACCATCGCCCTGCACGGCATGGTCCGCGACCAGTTCGGCAAGAAGATGTCGAAGTCCTTCGGCAACGCCGTCAACCCGCTGGACTGGATGGACGAGTACGGCTCCGACGCCGTCCGCTTCACCCTGGCCAACGGCGCCAACCCGGGCGTCGACGTCCCGATCGGCGAGGACTGGGTCAAGGCCTCCCGGAACTTCGCCAACAAGATCTGGAACGCCACCCGCTTCGCCCTGATGAACGGCGCCACGGTCGAGGGCCCGCTGCCGGACGCGTCCGAGATGTCCGCGACGGACCGCTGGATCCTGTCCCGGCTCAACAAGACGGTCGCCGAGGTCGACGCGTACTACGACGACTACCAGTTCGCGAAGCTCGCCGACGCGCTCTACCACTTCGCGTGGGACGAGGTCTTCGACTGGTACGTCGAGCTGTCGAAGACCACGTTCTTCGCCGGCGGCGAGGGCGCCAAGGTCTCCGGCCGCGTCCTCGGCGAGGTCCTGGACGTGATGCTGCGACTGCTGCACCCGGTCGTCCCGTTCGTCACCGAGACGCTCTGGACCACGCTCACCGGCAAGGAGTCCGTGGTCATCGCCGACTGGCCGACCGACTCGGGCTTCCGCGACGAGGCCGCCGAGAAGGAGATCGAGCTGGTCCAGCAGGTCGTCACCGAGGTCCGCCGGTTCCGCTCGGACCAGGGTCTGCAGCCCGGCCAGAAGGTCCCGGCCCGTCTGGAGCTGACCGGCACCGCCCTCGCCCCGCACGAGGCGGCCATCCGCCAGCTGCTGCGTCTGCAGCCGGAGGGCGAGGGCTTCTCCGCCACCGCCTCCCTGCCGGTCGCCGGGGCCACGGTCGCGCTCGACCTGTCCGGCACGATCGACGTGGCGGCGGAGCGCAAGCGGCTCGCCAAGGACCTCGCGGCCGCCGAGAAGGAGAAGGCGCAGGCGAACGGGAAGCTCGGCAACGAGGCGTTCCTGGCGAAGGCGCCGGACAACGTGGTCGAGAAGATCCGTACGCGGCTCGCCAAGGCGGACGAGGACATCGCCCGCATCCAGGCCCAGCTGGAGCGGCTGCCGCAGGCGTAAGCACAGGTGAGGGGCCCGGAACCGATCGGTTCCGGGCCCCTTTGCCATTCCTCTCCTTTGTCCGTCGTGCCCGAGATCACACGACTTGTGGCCAAAGTCCACGGTGCCGGGTCCGAAAGACCTTGGATGATGGAGGGCATGTCGCGTCTCCCCACCTTCCTCGCGCTGCGCCGCCGCGTGGACCGGTGGGCCGCCTCACCGCCCGCCCTCGACGTCATCGCCGCGGTCAGCGCCTTCGCCCTGATGGTCCTGGACGTGCCCGGGCTCGCGCGCGCCGACAACTCGCTGACCGGTGTCACCGCGACCCTCGTCCTGGCGGCCGGCGCGGCCACGCTGGTGCTCCGGCGTCGGCTGCCGTGGATCCCGTACCTGGTGGCGCTCGCCCTGATGGGCTGGCTGCATGAGCTGACGATGATTCAGTTCGCGCTGTACTCGCTGGGCCGGTTCCGGGGCCGCAGGGTCGCCGTCGCAGCCACCGTGCTCTATGTCGCCGTGGCGTACGCCCTGTTCCACACGCCCGGCTGGCCCGACGCCCGGCACGGCGAGACGCTCAGCGACTTCCTCAGCCTCGTCGTCCCCATCGGTGTGCTCGCGGCCGGTGTCGGCATCGCCGCGTACCGGCAGGATCTGGTGCGGGCCCTGGAGTCCCAGCGCGCAGAGGCCGCGGCGCGGCAGGCGGTGCAGGAGGAGCGGATCTCGGTCGGCCGGGACGTCCACGACCTGGTGGGCCGGGAGCTGACCGTCCTCGCCGTCCGGGCCGAGGTGCTCGCCGTACGGGCCCGGGGCGAGGCGCACATGAAGGACTTCGAGGAGCTCGCGGACACCGCGCGGCGCGCCCACCACATGCTCAACGAGACGATCGTGCGGCGGGGCGATCACGGCGGAGCGACCCCGGGGCTCGAAGGGCTCGCCGCGCTCGCGGAGGAGAGCGAGCGGATGGGCGGCCCGGTCGAGCTCACGGTCGCCGAGGAGGCGAAGGCGCTGTCGCCGCTGCGGCAGACGGCCGTTCACCGGGTCGTCCAGGAATGCCTGACCAACGCGGCCAAGCACGCCCCGGGCCTGCCGGTGACCGTGGCGATCTCGGTGGCGGGACCCGACCTGCGCGTCGAGGTCCGCACCCCGCTCCCCAAGACCCCGCCGGACCGCGCCCCGGTCTCGACGGGCACGGGCCTGTTCTCCATGGAGGAGCGCGTCACCAGCATGGGCGGCGCCCTGTCGGCCGGGCCGGACGGTGACACGTACGCGGTGACCGCGCTTCTGCCCACAGGCTTCTAGCGCACCGTCTCCGCCCGGGCCCGGACTCGGGGTGGGTCCGTGGTCCTGTCGGTCCCCCTCCGTAGACTGGGTCCGTGAGTGAGCCCAGCGACCAGTTCGACGCGTCCGACCCGTTCGACGAGATCGTCGACGCAGAGACCGACCGTGACCCCGACCTGGCGGTGATCGAGGCCGGCAGCCGCACGCTGCGCGCGCAGGCCGGTCCGCCCCAGGGCGACCCCGTGCCCGCCCGGCCCGCCGACCCGGAGGTGGACAAGGCGCTGCGCGAGGTCGAGACCGAGCTGGCGACCCGCTGGGGGGAGACCAAGCTGGAGCCCTCGGTGACGCGGATCGCGGCGCTGATGGACGTCCTCGGCGAGCCCCAGCGTGCGTACCCCTCGATCCACATCACGGGCACGAACGGCAAGACGTCCACGGCCCGCATCATCGAGGCCCTGCTGACCGCGTTCGATCTGCGTACCGGGCGGTACACCTCGCCGCACGTGCAGACGATCACCGAGCGGATCAGCCTGGACGGCGGCCCGATCTCGGCCGAGCGGTTCATCGAGACGTACCAGGACATCAAGCCGTACGTCGAGCTGGTCGACTCCCGCGAGGAGTTCCGGCTCTCCTTCTTCGAGGTCCTCACCGGAATGGCGTACGCGGCCTTCGCCGACGCCCCGGTGGACGTGGCGGTCGTCGAGGTCGGCATGGGCGGCACCTGGGACGCGACGAACGTCATCGACGCCCAGGTCGCCGTCGTCACCCCGATCGACCTCGACCACACCGACCGCCTCGGCGAGACGCCCGGCGCGATCGCCGGTGAGAAGTCCGGGATCATCAAGCAGGGCGCGACGGTGATCCTGGCCCAGCAGCCGGTCGACGCCGCCCAGGTCATGCTGAAGAAGGCCGTCGAGGTCGACGCGACGGTGGCCCGCGAGGGCATGGAGTTCGGCGTCGTCTCCCGCGAGATCGCGGTCGGCGGCCAGCTGCTCACCCTGCGCGGGCTCGGCGGCGAGTACGAGGACGTCTTCCTGCCGCTGTACGGCGCGCACCAGGCGCACAACGCGGCGGTCGCCCTGGCGGCGGTCGAGGCGTTCTTCGGCATCGGCGCGGAGCACGCCCGCACCCTGGACATCGACACGATCCGCCGCGCGTTCGCCTCGGTGGCCTCCCCGGGCCGCCTGGAGGTCGTCCGCAGCTCCCCGACGGTGATCCTGGACGCGGCGCACAACCCGCACGGCGCGCGGGCGACGGCCGACGGCATCAGCGAGTCGTTCGGCTTCTCGCGGCTCATCGGCGTGGTCTCCACCAGCTCCGACAAGGACGCCAAGGGCCTGCTCGAAGCGTTCGAGCCGATCTTCGCCGAGATCGTCGTCACGGCGAACTCCAGCCCCCGCGCGACGGACGTGGACACGCTCGCGGCGATCGCCGTGGAGGTCTTCGGCGACGACCGGGTGGTCGTCGAGCCGCGCCTGGACGACGCCATCGAGGCGGCGATCACGCTCGCGGAGGAAGAGGACGAGTACGCGGGAGCGGGCGTCCTGGTGACCGGTTCGATCTTCACGGTCGGCGACGCCCGGCTGCTCCTCGGAAGGCGCTGAATCCGATGCGTACGCTCTGTGCCTCGACGCTGATCGGCGAGTTCTTCGTGATCGGGTTCGCCGGGCTGGTCGCCATGAAGGACGACAGCCTGTCGATGGCCACGGTCTGGTGGGTCTGCGGCATCGCGATGCTGGTGTCGGTGCTGCTGTGCGGGATGATCACCCGCCCGGGCGGGCTCCAGCTCGGCTGGGTGCTGCAGATCGCCCTCGTCGCGAGCGGCTTCGTGGTGCCGGTGATGTTCTTCCTGGGCGCGACCTTCGCGGTGCTGTGGTGGGCCTCGATCCACTACGGCCGCAAGATCGACGAGGCGAAGGCCCGCTGGGCCGCGCAGGCCGAGGCGGGGGCCGAGGCGGGGTAGCACCCTGGAGGGCCTGACGCTGCGTAATCGGCGGCGGTGGGGGCCCTGTAGCCTCTGAGTCCCGCACACCGCATTTGAAGGAGTCTCTACCGTGAGCCAGCGCACGCTCGTCCTGCTCAAGCCCGACGCCGTCCGCCGTGGCCTGATCGGCGAGATCATCGGCCGTATCGAGCGCAAGGCGGGCTGGACCATCTCCGCGCTCGAACTGCGCGAGCTGAGCCAGGACACGCTGGAGCAGCACTACGGCGAGCACAAGGGCAAGCCGTTCTACGAGCCGCTCATGGGCTTCATGCAGTCCGGCCCCGTCGTCGCCCTGGTCGTCGAGGGCGAGCGCGTCATCGAGGGTCTGCGGACCCTCGCCGGCCCGACCGACCCGATCGCCGCCGCCCCCGGCTCCATTCGTGGGGACTTCGGCACCATTGTCCGGGAAAACCTCATCCACGCCTCGGACTCCGAGGAGTCCGCCATTCGGGAACTGAAGATTTTCTTCCCCGGTCTGGCGTGACCCGGGGCTGACCGGCTGTCAGCCATCCTCCGCAACATCCTGGGGCGACCGAAGGAATTTCGGTCGCCCCCGGGCATATGAACGGCGCAACCGGGAACGCATCGCTGCGTCCTACCGTCACCTATACAGAGGTGGACCACCGCGCGGTATCCCGGTGGGCGGCACTACGATGGAAAACTCCACGCCGCAGCACCGGAATACCCACCACCTCGCCGACCTGAGAAGCCGTCAAGCTCCAATTGGGAAGGCCCGACGCATCCTCATGGGAAACAAGGGGAACTCAATGTCGTTCATCGGCCGTGACATGGCTGTCGACCTCGGGACCGCCAACACGCTGGTGTACGTCAGGGGTCGAGGCATCGTTCTGAACGAGCCGTCCGTCGTCGCGATCAACACCAACACCGGCGGCATCCTCGCGGTCGGCGCCGAGGCGAAGAAGATGATCGGCCGGACACCCGGCAACATCGTCGCCGTCCGGCCACTGAAGGACGGTGTGATCGCCGACTTCGAGATCACCGAGCGCATGCTCCGCTACTTCATCCTCAAGATCCACAAGCGCCGCTACCTGGCCCGCCCCCGGGTCGTCGTGTGCGTGCCCTCCGGCATCACCGGAGTGGAGCGCCGCGCCGTCATCGAGGCGTCCACCCAGGCAGGCGCCCGCCAGGTGCACATCATCGAGGAGCCCATGGCCGCGGCCATCGGCTCGGGCCTGCCGGTGCACGAGGCCACCGGCAACATGGTCGTCGACATCGGTGGCGGCACCACCGAGGTTGCCGTGATCTCACTCGGCGGAATCGTCACGGCACAGTCGATCCGCGTGGCCGGCGACGAGCTGGACAACGCGATCATCCAGCACATCAAGAAGGAGTACTCGCTCCTCCTCGGTGAGCGCACCGCCGAGCAGATCAAGATCACCATCGGCTCGGCGTACGACCTCGACAACGACGAGCACACCGAGATCCGCGGCCGCGACCTCGTCTCCGGTCTGCCCAAGACCGTGGTCATCTCGGCCGCCGAGGTCCGTAAGGCCATCGAGGAGCCGGTCAACGCGATCGTCGACGCCGTGAAGACGACGCTCGACAAGTGCCCGCCCGAGCTCTCCGGTGACGTGATGGACCGTGGCATCGTTCTCACGGGTGGTGGCGCCCTGCTGCGCGGCCTGGACGAGCGGCTCCGCCGCGAGACCGGGATGCCGATCCACATCGCCGAGGATCCACTGGACTCGGTGGCGCTGGGATCCGGCAAGTGCGTGGAGGAGTTCGAGGCCCTCCAGCAGGTCCTCGACGCGCAGCCCCGCCGATAACAAGTCGGATGCTCTTCTCGGCGGCTCGGCTGTACGGGTGGCAAGAACCCCCGTACAGCCGATCGTTGATATAACGACACAAACCGCACAGAACGACGAAAGGCACGGCCGCCGCACGTGAGGGACACACGAGAGAGCCGGCTGCTCCTGGTACTGCTGGTAGCCATCGCGTTCGCACTGATCACGGTGGACATCCGCGGTGGCGAGGAGTCACCGGTCGACGGTGCCCGGCAGGCCGCCGCCGCGGTCTTCGGTCCGGTCGAGAACGGCGTGGCGGCAGCGGTCGATCCCATCGGCAACGCCATCGGAGCCGTACGCGACTCCGGCGAGCGGCACACCCGCATCGCCGCCCTTGAGCAGGAGAACGCCGCCCTCAAGGCCAAGCTGGGCAGCGACGACCGCAACCGCAGCCGCGTGCGCGAACTCGACACCCTGCTCAAGACGGCCGGTGCCGGCCAGTACGGCATCAAGGCCGCCCAGGTCGTCGCCATAGGAGCGGCCCAGGGCTTCTCCTGGACCGTCACCATCGACGCCGGCGCCAACGACGGCATCCAGCGCGACATGACCGTGCTCAACGGCTCCGGTCTCGTCGGCCGCGTGACCACCGTCGGGCCCTCCACCTCGACCGTTCTCCTCGCCAACGACCCCGACTTCACCGTCGGCACCCGCATGGAGAAGTCGGACGAACTCGGCTTCGCCACCGGCCAGGGCAACGGTCCGCTCCTCGTCCAGCTCCTCAACGGCAAGGCGAGGGTGAAGACCGGCGACCGGCTCGTCACCTTCGGCTCGCAGGCCAACAAGCCCTTCGTGCCCGGCGTGCCGGTCGGCGAGGTCGTCCGTGTCGACCCGTTGGGCGGCGGCCTCACCCGCAACATCTACGTCCGCCCGTACGTCGGCTTCTCCAAGCTCGACATCGTCGGCGTCGTCGTCCAGGCCCCGCGCACGAACCCGCGCGACACGGTCCTGCCGCCCAAGCCCAAGCCCGCCCCGACCGTCACCGTCACGGTCACCCCACCGCCACCGGACGCGCAGCCGCAAGGCCAACAGCAGCCGGGCCAGCAGCAGCCCGCGCAACAGCCGGAGCAGGGGCAGAGGCCCGAGAACGAGCAGCAGGGGGAATGAGGCATGAAGTTCAACCGGATCCTGCTCTCGTCCACACTCGTCGTCGTCGCCCTGGTCATCCAGGTCTCCGTCCTCGCGCGCCTCCAGCTCCCCGGCGCCGTACCCGACCTCGTCCTGCTGACCGTCGTCGGCCTCGCCCTCGTCCACGGGCCCGTCAGCGGCTCCCTCGTCGGCTTCGGGGCCGGCCTCCTCGCCGACCTCGCCCCGCCCGCCGACCACGCCGCCGGGCGCTACGCCCTGGTCCTCTGCGTCATCGGCTACCTGGCCGGACTCGCCCGCCCCGACAACGGCCGGCTCAAGTCCGCCAGCGGCCCGATGGCCGTGGTCGTCGCCGCGGCGATCGGCTCCACCCTGCTGTACGCGGGTGTCGGCGCCCTCGTCGGCGACACCGCGGCCCGCCATGTCGGCCTCACCCACCTGCTGTTCACCGCGGCCGTCTACGACCTGCTCCTCGCGCCCTTCACCGTGCCGCTGATCATGGCGCTGGCCCGGCGCGCGGAGAACGACCCGCTCGCCGAGACCTCCGGGGGCACCGACGTCGCCACCGGCTGGCTCTCCTCCGGCACCGGCCTGCGGATCGGCAACCAGCGCGGCGGCCTGCTCGTCAAGGCCGCCCGCACCAGAGCCTCACGCGCCGGACGCATCAAGGGAGTCAAGCGACTGTGACCGAGGGGGCACCGGCAGCATGAGCAACATCCCGGAGACCGGACGGACCCCGAGGGTCCAGACCCGGCTCGTCGTCATCCAGATTCTCGTCTTCTCCCTCCTCCTCACCCTCGGCGGGCGCCTCTGGTACCTCCAGATCCGCAACGGCAAGGAGTACACCGACGAGGCGAAGAGCAACCACGTCCAGCAGGTCGTCCAGCCCGCCGTCCGCGGCTCCATCCTCGACGCCCGCGGCGTCCCGCTCGCCGACAACGAGACCCGCCTCGTGGTCTCCGCCTCGCGCACCGACCTGATGAAGATGAAGGACGACGGAAAGGCCGTCCTCACCCGGCTCGCCGGCGTCCTGGGGATGAAGCCCCAGGACGTCATGAACAAGATCCGGCTCTGCGACTCCAAGACCCCCAAGCCCTGCTGGAACGGTTCACCCTTCCAGCCGATCCCGGTCACCGACGAGGCCACCACCCAGCAGGCGCTGACGATCCGGGAGGCCTCCGAGGACTTCCCCGGCATCACCGCCGAACTCGCCGCGGTCCGCCGCTACCCGGCGCCCGGCAAGGCCCGCACCGCGCAGGTGCTCGGCTATCTCTCGCCCGTCACCGACGCCGAGATCGAGAAGGCGAAGGACACCGACTCGCCGTTCCTCCGCTCCGACCAGGTCGGCCGCTCCGGCATCGAACGCACCTACGACAAGGAGCTCCGCGGCAGGGCCGGCGTCACCCGCTACGAGGTCGACAACCTCGGCCGCGTCATGGGCCAGGCGGAGTCCGACCCGGGCGTGCCCGGTTCCACCCTCGTCACCAGCATCGACGCCCGGGTCCAGGCGGTCGCCGAGTACGAGCTCCACCAGGCGATGAAGACCGTCCGCGGCGAGACCGACAAGATCACCGGCCGTAAGTACGAGGCCGACGCCGGCGCCGTCGTCGTCATGGAGGCCAAGACCGGCCGCGTCGTCGCGATGGCCTCCCAGCCCGACTACGACCCCAACGCCTGGATCGGCGGCATCTCCGCCAAGGACTACGCCCAGCTCACCGACAAGAACTCCAACTACCCGCTGCTCAACCGGGCCATCCAGGGCCAGGCACCCGCCGGCTCCGTCTTCAAGGTGGTGTCGGCGAGCGCCGCCGTGCGCGCCGGCTACGACTTCAACGACAAGTACAACTGCAGCAGCTCGTACAGCATGGGCAACCGGTCCTTCGCGAACTTCGAGTCCCAGGGACACGGCCCCATCACCCTCGGCGACGCCCTCAAGTTCTCCTGCAACACCGTCTTCTACCGTCTCGGCCACCAGGAGTGGCAGCGCGACGGCGGCCTCAAGCCGAAGAAGGACGCCCACGACTGGTTCTACCGGACCGCCCACGACTTCGGATTCGGCGGCGAGACCGGCATCGACGTGCCGAACGAGGTCAAGGGCCGTATCCCGGACCGCGAGTGGAAGAAGAGCTTCTGGGAGGCCAACAAGGACGCGTGGTGCAAGCAGGGCAAGAAGGGGGGCAGCTACGTCGAGCAGATCGCCTATGAGAGCTGCCTCGAGGGCAACCAGCTGAAGGCGTTCGACAGCATCAACTTCGCCATCGGCCAGGGCGACGTGCTCATCACCCCCATCCAGCTGGCCACCGCCTACGCCGCCATCAGCAACGGCGGCACCCTGTACAACCCCACCATCGGTAAGGCCGTCATCAGCCCCGACGGCAAGAAGGTCCAGGAGATCAAGCCCAAGGCCCACGGCAGGCTGCCGGTCGACGCCCAGACGATCAGCGACCTCGACAAGGGCCTGCGCTCCGTCGTCGAGCCCGGCGGCACCGCCGCCTGGCGCTTCGGCGGCTGGCCGCAGGACAAGATCCCGCTGCGGGCGAAGACCGGCACCGCCCAGGTCTACGGCAAGCAGACCACTTCCTGGTTCGCGACCTATACGGACGACTACACGATCGTCATGACGATCTCCCAGGGTGGTACGGGATCCGGCGCCTCCGGTCCCGCCGTGCGCAACATCTACGACGCCCTGTACGGCCTCGACGACGAGGGCAACCAGGACCTCAAGCGCGCCCTGCTGCCCAAGCCGCAGGCGGAGCTGCCGAAGGTCCAGCCCGACGGCTCCATCGACGCGCCTGGGGTCACGCCGTACGACCCGACCTCGCAGCTGGTCGACCCGGCCAAGAAGGCCGAGGCGGCCGAGAAGAACGACGGACAGGAGCCACTCCACGGCCCGCCCCCCGTCTGGAGGGACTGACCCGATGACCGCCCCCCACGGATTCTCCGTCTCCCGGTACGCCCCCGAGCGCGGCACGCTCGCCAAGCTCGCCGCCCGTGACTCGGTGGTACGCCGGCTCGACTGGCCGATGCTGCTCTCCTCGCTCGCCCTGTCCTTCATCGGCGCGCTGCTCGTGTGGTCGGCGACCCGCAACCGCACCGAACTCAACGGCGGCGACCCGTACGCCTTCCTGTTCCGGCACTCGCTCAACACCGGCATCGGTCTCGCCCTGATGATCGGCACGATCTGGCTCGGCCACCGCACCCTGCGCGGCGCGGTGCCGATCCTCTACGGCATCTCGATCCTGCTGATCCTCGCCGTCCTCACCCCGCTCGGCGCGACCATCAACGGCGCGCACGCCTGGATCGTCATCGGCGGCGGCTTCTCGCTCCAGCCCAGCGAGTTCGTGAAGATCACGATCATCCTGGGGATGGCGGTGCTGCTTGCGGCCAAGGTCGACGCGGGCGACCAGGTGCACCCCGACCACCGCACGGTCGCCAAGGCGCTGGGCCTCGCAGCGCTGCCCATGGGCATCGTCATGCTGATGCCGGACCTCGGCTCGGTCATGGTGATGGGCATCATCGTGCTCGGCGTCCTGCTCGCCTCCGGCGCCTCCAACCGCTGGGTCCTCGGCCTCATCGGCGCCGGTGTGGCCGGCGCGCTCCTGGTCACCGCGCTCGGGCTGCTCGACGAGTACCAGCTCAACCGCTTCGCCGCCTTCGCCAACCCCGAGCTCGACCCGGCGGGCGTCGGATACAACACCAACCAGGCGCGCATCGCCATCGGCTCCGGCGGGCTGTACGGCGCGGGGCTGTTCAACGGCCACCAGACCAGCGGCCAGTTCGTGCCCGAACAGCAGACCGACTTCATCTTCAGCGTCGCCGGTGAGGAGCTCGGCTTCCTCGGCGGCGGACTGATCATCGTGCTGCTCGGCGTGGTCCTGTGGCGTGCCTGCCGGATCGCGCGCGAGACCACGGAGCTCTACGGCACGATCGTCGCGGCCGGGATCATCGCCTGGTTCGCCTTCCAGTCCTTCGAGAACATCGGCATGGCGCTCGGCATCATGCCCGTGGCGGGCCTCCCGCTGCCGTTCGTGTCGTACGGCGGCTCGTCGATGTTCGCGGTCTGGGTGGCGATCGGACTGCTCCAGTCGATCCGGGTGCAGCGGCCGATGACCGCTTAGGCCCACGACGGTCTGCCCTTCCGTTCACTTCACGTCTAGATTCGATTCATGGCGGAGACGAAGCGCGAGATCGAGCGGAAGTACGAAGCCACCGACACGACGGGACTCCCGGACCTCACCAGGGCCCCGGGCGTCTCGGCCGTCCTGGACCGGGGCGTCGCCGAACTCGACGCCGTCTACTACGACACACCCGGCCTGCGGCTGGCCGACGACTCCCTCACCCTGCGCCGCCGCACGGGCGGCGAGGACGCGGGCTGGCACCTCAAGTTCCCGGTCGCGTCCGGGATCCGTGACGAGATCAGGGCCCCGCTTGCCGACACCCTCCCGGCGGAACTGGCGGAGCTCCTGCGCTCCCGCACCCGCGAGGAGGACGTCGTCCCTGTGATGCGCCTGCGTTCCTCGCGGCAGGTCCACCATCTGGTGGACGACGCGGGAGAGCTGCTCGCCGAGCTGTCCGTGGACACCGTCCGCGCGGACCGCCTCCCCGGGGGCCCGGGTACCTCCTGGACGGAGATCGAGGTCGAACTGGCGGACGACGCCGACCCGGCCGTCCTGGACGCGGTGGAGAAGCGCCTGAAGAAGGCGGGGGTACGAGCGTCGTCGTCGGCGTCCAAGCTGGCGAGGGCTCTCGAGGAGACGGGCGGTGGTGCGTCCGCCGGCGCGCCCGCCGCCGACGGGCCGGGCGAGGACACCGCCGGCGGCCGCGTCCTCGCGTACGTACGGGAACAGGTCGACGCGATCGTCGCCCTCGACCCCGCCGTCCGCCGCGACCTGCCCGACTCCGTCCACCAGATGCGCGTCGCCACCCGCCGTCTCCGCAGCGCCTTCAAGACGTACCGGAAGGTCCTCGACCGCACCGTCACCGATCCGATCGGCGACGAGCTCAAATGGCTCGCCGGCGAGCTCGGCGTCGCCCGCGACCACGAGGTCCTCATCGCACGGCTGGACTCCCGGATCGACGAGCTTCCCGACACCCTGCTCCTCGGCCCGGTCCGGGCCCGGCTCCAGGCCGAGGCGGCCTCCCACGGCGACGAGGCCCGCACCAAGGCGGTCGACGCGCTCGACTCCGACCGTCACCTGGCACTGCTGAACACCCTCGACGCCCTGCTCGCCGACCCGCCCCTCCGCAAGGCCGCCACGAAGGACGCGGCAAAGGTCCTCGCCCGCGCCGTCCGCAAGGACTACGACCGCCTCGCCGGCCGCGTCGAGCGCGCCCTCGCCCTGCCCTCCGGCCACGACCGCGACCTCGCGATGCACGAGGCCCGCAAGGCCGCCAAGCGCGCCCGCTACGCCGCCGATGCCGCGCGGCCCGCCCTCGGCAAGCCCGCCAAGCGCTTCGCCAAGCGGGTCAAGGCCGTCCAGAGCCTCCTGGGCGACCATCAGGACAGCGTCGTCGCCCGCGACGCCCTGCGCACCCTCGCCATCCAGGCCCACGCGGCGGGGGAGTCCGCCTTCACCTGGGGGCTGATGTACGGGCGCGAGGAGGCTGCCGCGGCGGCACGGGAACGCGAGCTGCCGGAGGTCTGGGCGAAGGCGTCCGCCCCGAAATTGAGGGCGGCACTGACCCACTGAGCACCGGGTACGCTTGAGAGTCGCCCCCTGCCAGCTCACGAAGGTTCGAGATGTCTGCTGCCGAGTCTGTCTTCCCGCAGCTCGAAGCTCTGCTCCCGCACGTGCAGAAGCCGATTCAGTACGTCGGTGGAGAGCTGAACTCCACGGTCAAGCCGTGGGAGTCCGCCGACGTCCGCTGGGCACTGATGTACCCGGACGCGTACGAGGTCGGCCTGCCCAACCAGGGCGTCATGATCCTCTACGAGGTACTGAACGAGCGCGAGGGCGTCCTCGCCGAGCGCACGTACAGCGTGTGGCCGGACCTCGAAGAGCTGATGCGGGAGCACGGCGTTCCGCAGTTCACCGTGGACAGCCACCGCCCCGTCGGCGCGTTCGACGTCTTCGGCCTGAGCTTCTCCACCGAGCTCGGCTACACCAACATGCTCACGGCCCTCGATCTGGCGGGCATCCCGCTGGAGTCGAAGGACCGCACCGTCGATCACCCGATCGTGCTCGCCGGCGGCCACGCGGCCTTCAACCCCGAGCCGATCGCGGACTTCATCGACGCGGCGATCATCGGCGACGGCGAGCAGGCCGTCCTCGACATGACCGAGATCATCCGCGCCTGGAAGGCCGAGGGCCGCCCCGGCGGGCGTGAGGAGGTCCTCCTCCGCCTCGCCAAGACCGGCTCGGTCTACATCCCGGGCTTCTACGACGTCGAGTACCTGCCGGACGGCCGGATCGCCCGTGTCGTGCCCAACCGCTCCGGCGTGCCGTGGCGCGTGTCCAAGCACACCGTCATGGACCTCGACGAGTGGCCCTACCCCAAGCAGCCGCTGGTCCCGCTCGCCGAGACGGTCCACGAGCGGATGTCCGTCGAGATCTTCCGCGGCTGCACCCGCGGCTGCCGCTTCTGCCAGGCCGGCATGATCACGCGCCCCGTGCGGGAGCGAAGCATCACCGGCATCGGCGAGATGGTGGAGAAGGGTCTCAAGGCGACCGGCTTCGAGGAGGTCGGCCTCCTCTCGCTGTCCTCCGCGGACCACACCGAGATCGGTGACATCGCGAAGGGCCTCGCCGACCGGTACGAGGAGGACAAGATCGGTCTGTCCCTCCCCTCGACCCGCGTCGACGCCTTCAACGTGGACCTCGCCAACGAGCTGACCCGCAACGGCCGTCGCTCCGGTCTCACCTTCGCCCCCGAGGGCGGCTCCGAGCGCATGCGCAAGGTCATCAACAAGATGGTCTCGGAGGAGGACCTGATCCGGACCGTCTCCACGGCGTACGGCAACGGCTGGCGCCAGGTGAAGCTGTACTTCATGTGCGGCCTGCCGACCGAGACGGACGAGGACGTCCTCCAGATCGGTGACATGGCCGTCAAGGTCATCGCCGAGGGCCGCAAGGTCTCCGGCCAGAACGACATCCGCTGCACGGTCTCCATCGGCGGCTTCGTGCCCAAGCCGCACACGCCGTTCCAGTGGGCCCCGCAGCTCTCCGCCGAGGAGACGGACGCCCGCCTGGAGAAGCTCCGGGACAAGATCCGCGGCGACAAGAAGTACGGCCGCTCGATCGGCTTCCGCTACCACGACGGCAAGCCCGGCATCGTCGAGGGCCTGCTCTCCCGCGGCGACCGCCGCGTCGGCGCTGTCATCCGCGCGGTCTACGAGGACGGCGGCCGCTTCGACGGCTGGCGCGAGTACTTCTCGTACGACCGCTGGATGCAGTGCGCGGAGAAGACGCTGCCGTCCATGGGCGTCGACGTCGACTGGTACACGACGCGCGAGCGCACCTACGAGGAGGTCCTGCCCTGGGACCACCTGGACTCCGGTCTGGACAAGGACTGGCTCTGGGAGGACTGGCAGGACGCGCTGGACGAGACCGAGGTCGAGGACTGCCGCTGGACGCCGTGCTTCGACTGCGGTGTCTGCCCGCAGATGGACACCCACATCCAGATCGGTCCCACGGGCAAGAAGCTGCTGCCGCTGACGGTCGTCAAGTAGCCCGCTGACCAGCCCATTCCGGTAACACTCCGGCGACGGCCCGGTGCGAGGGGAAACCCTCCACCGGGCCGTTGCGTCATTCCCGGCATGAGCATGGAGAAGGCGCAGCCCCGTCCGCCCGAGCCGGAGGGCTGCCTGACGGCGTTCGTCCGGATTCCGGTACGGATCGTGGTGCTGGTGGTCGTCGTCCCCGTCCGGATGGTGTGGGACGTGCTGGTGGTCTGCGCGCGCGCCGTCGAACGGGTGCTGCTGCGCCCGCTCGTCCGGGCGCTCGGCTGGATCGGCACCCAGCTGCTCGCCCCGCTGTTCCGTGGGGTGGCGACGGTCGCGCTCTGGGTGGGCAAGGCGCTGTTCGTGTGGCCGTGGGTCGCCCTGTGGCGGTACGTGATGGTGCCGGTGGCCCGGTACGGGTTCGTGATCCCCGCCGCATGGCTGTACCGGCAGATCCTCACTCCGCTGGGCCACGGGCTCGCATGGCTGCTCCGCGGGGTGGGCACGGCGCTGTTCGTGTGGCCGTGGGTCGCCCTCTGGCGGTATGTGCTCGCGCCGTTCGGCCGGTACGGGATCGGCGTCCCGGCCGCCTGGGTGTACCGGTGGATCCTCGCCCCGCTCGGCAAGGGCCTCGCCTTCCTGGCCGTCGGCCTCTGGCGGTACGGGATCGCCATCCCGGCCGCCTGGCTGTACCGGGCCGTGCTCACCCCGCTCGGACACGCCCTCGTTCGGCTCGGCAAGGCCCTGTTCGTGTGGCCGTGGGTCGCCCTCTGGCGGTATGTCGTCGTGCCCGTCGTCCGGTACGGGATCGTCATCCCCCTCGGATGGCTCTGGCGGCGCGTCCTCGTTCCCCTCGGCCGGGAGATCGCCGACGCGTTCCGGGTCTGCTGGCGGGTCGCCGGGTACATCTCCCGGGCCGTCGGCCGGGCACTCAAGTGGATGGCCTGGAATCTGGTCGGCCGGCCGGTGACCTGGTTCTATCGCTCCGTCTGCACCCCCGTCGGGCACTGGGTCCGCGACCAGGTCTGGACGCCGGCCAGGCGGGCGGCCGTCGAGGCCGGACGGGCCGCCCGGGGCGCGCTCCGCTCGGCCCGCGCGACCGTGCGGCAGGCCCGCCGCGACGCCTGGCACGCGCTGGTCGGTGGACCCCGAGTGACCGAGCCTGTGGAACCGGTGGTGGCCTCTACGCGTACTCTGGGTAGTACAACAACCGCCTCCGGCGCGGCGCCCGCACCCGAGATCTCCCTGCGAAAGCGGGGGTGAGCCGGTCGGGACCCCCAGAGGCCACCCGCATTTCGTGGGCGGCGCGCCACCGCGCCCGCCCCGCACCGAGGAGAAGAACCACTGGGCAAGCGACAGCCCGAAGGCCCGCCGCCCGCACCGGCGGTGCAGCGCATCCGACTGCGCTACACCAAGCGCGGCCGCCTCCGGTTCACCAGCCACCGTGACTTCCAGCGCGCGTTCGAGCGTGCGCTGCGCCGCGCCGAGGTGCCCATGGCGTACTCGGCCGGATTCACCCCGCACCCCAAGGTGTCGTACGCCAACGCCGCCCCCACGGGTACGGGCTCCGAGGCCGAGTTCCTGGAGATCGCGCTCACCGAGGCGCGGGATCCGGAGACGCTGCGGGCCCTGCTCGACGAGTCGCTCCCGGACGGCCTCGACATCACCGATGCCGTCGAGGCCCGGACCTCGGGACTCGCCGACCGGCTCACTGCCTCCGTGTGGGAGCTGCGGCTCGACGGCGTCACCGTCGAGGACGCCGAGAAGGCCGTCGCGGCCTTCCTGGCGGCCGAGACCGTGGAAGTACAACGCAAGACAAAGAACGGCATCCGCACCTTCGACGCCCGTTCCGCCGTCGCCGACCTCGTCGCAGCTCGTCCACAGGGTGATAGGCCGCTGGACAATGCCTGTGCGATACTGCGGCTGGTTGTTCGGCACGTGACACCTGCCGTGCGACCCGACGACGTCCTGTCCGGTCTCCGAGCTGTGGCCGACCTGGCGCCGCCGGTCCCCGCAGCGGTGACCAGGCTGGCGCAGGGGCTCTTCGACGAGGAGTCCGGCACGGTGACCGACCCGCTCGCGCCCGACCGCGAGGCAGTCACGGCCGCTCCACCCACGGCCGCCGCGACCGCCTCAGCGACGGCGCCGGGTGCCGGTACCGCGTAGGGAGCGGTCGTTGTAGCGCAGCCCTGGCACTCGGGAGCCACCTGGGTCGGGCAGCGCACTGACCAGGAGACTTTCGCCAGGCCGTACGTAGAAAAGGCGTACGGAACCGGCGAGCCAGACATCAGCTCCCGTGCGGCGCCCGCGCCCCGGACGGCGGCACCGCGCATTTCGCGCGATCGTGCCGCCGGACCGGAACAAGGCGCGGCGCCCGGGAGCGTGACGGGAGAACCGCCCGCATGCTCGAACAGCACGAAGAGAACAACAACGCACCTGGTGACAAGCTGCCGCCGCGCCGCAGGCGCCGCGCCGCTTCCCGCCCCGCCGGTCCGCCGGTGGCCGCGGAGGTCACCGACACCGTGGCCGAGGTCGTCGTCGAGACGCCGGCCACCAAGCCGGAGCCCGTCGAGGAGCCCGCCCCCGCTCGTACGCGCCGCCGCGCCACCCGTAAGGCCACGACCCCGGAGCCGGTCGTCGAGGCCGCTGCCGAGGTCGCGCCCGTGGTGGAGGAGGCTCCCGTCGAGGAGCCCGCGCCCGCTCGTACGCGTCGTCGTGCCACCCGTAAGGCCACGACTCCGGAGCCGGTCGTCGAGGCCGCTGCCGAGGTCGCGCCCGTGGTGGAGGAGGCTCCCGCCGAGGAGCCCGCGCCCGCTCGCACCCGCCGCCGCGCCACCCGTAAGGCCACCTCCCCCGAGGTCACCGTCGCGGCGGCCGGCGAGAGCCTGCCCCAGGAGACCGTGGAGCAGATCACCGCCGAAGAGGCCGAGCCCGAGGTCGTCGCCGCCGAGAAGGCCGCCACCCGCGGCCGTACCCGCCGTCGCGCCGCCGCGCCGCAGTTCACCGCCGAGCCGGTCACCGCGCCGAAGGCCGAGGAGGAGGCGCCCCGCGCCCGCCGCGCCGCGCGTCCCGCCGTCGCCGTCTTCCAGGCCCCGGTCTTCACCGAGCCGATGTTCCAGACCCCGGAGACCGCGGCCGCCGCCGCTGCCGCCGAGGCCGTGGAGCAGGAGGAGGAAGAGGAGACGGTCGAGGCCGTGGAGGCGGTCGAGGAGGTCGCCGAGCGTCCCGAGCCCGCCGGCCGTCGCCGTCGTCGCCGTCGTGGCGAGCCCGTCGCCGAGCCCGTCGCCGTCGAGCCGGTCCCGGCCACCGTCGCCGACGAGCCCGAGGTCGAGGCCGAGGAGCCCGAGGCGGAGGTCGAGGAGTCCGACGAGTACGAGGACCGTCCGTCCCGCCGTCGCCGTCGTGGTGGCCGTCGCCGTCGTCGCGGCGAGCTCGCCGAGGCGGAGGAGACCGAGGAGTCCGAAGAGGCGGAGGAGGCCCGCGCCGAGGACGAGGAGTCCGAGGAGGAGGCCGAGGAGTCCGACGAGTACGAGGGCGGCACCCCGTCCGCCGCCGGCACGAGCAGCTCGCGCCGCCGGCGTCGTCGTCGCCGCCGCAGCGGTGACGCCACCGCCGAGTCCGAGGCGGGCGAGGAGGACGGCGTCCGTACGGTCGTCAAGGTCCGCGAGCCCCGTCCGGCCCGTGAGAAGGCCGAGCCGTCCGACGAGGTCCAGTCCATCAAGGGCTCGACCCGCCTGGAGGCGAAGAAGCAGCGCCGCCGCGAGGGCCGCGAGCAGGGCCGCCGCCGCGTCCCGATCATCACCGAGGCCGAGTTCCTGGCCCGTCGTGAGGCCGTCGAGCGCGTCATGGTCGTCCGCCAGAACGGCGAGCGCACCCAGATCGGCGTCATGGAAGACAACGTGCTCGTCGAGCACTACGTCAACAAGGAGCAGGCCACCTCGTACGTCGGCAACGTCTACCTGGGCAAGGTCCAGAACGTCCTGCCGTCCATGGAGGCCGCCTTCGTCGACATCGGCAAGGGCCGCAACGCCGTCCTGTACGCCGGTGAGGTCAACTTCGAGGCGCTCGGCATGGCCAACGGGCCGCGCCGCATCGAGACCGCCCTCAAGTCCGGCCAGTCGGTCCTCGTCCAGGTGACGAAGGACCCGATCGGCCACAAGGGCGCCCGTCTGACCAGCCAGGTCTCCCTCCCGGGCCGCTACCTCGTGTACGTCCCCGAGGGCTCGATGACCGGCATCAGCCGCAAGCTCCCGGACACCGAGCGCGCCCGGCTGAAGACCATCCTCAAGAAGATCGTCCCCGAGGACGCGGGCGTCATCGTGCGCACCGCCGCCGAGGGCGCGAGCGAGGACGAGCTGCGCCGTGACGTCGAGCGTCTGCAGGCGCAGTGGGAGGACATCCAGAAGAAGGCGAAGAGCGGCAACGCTCCGACCCTTCTCTACGGTGAGCCGGACATGACCGTCCGGGTCGTCCGCGACATCTTCAACGAGGACTTCTCGAAGGTCATCGTCAGCGGCGACGACGCGTGGGAGACCATCCACGGGTACGTGAACCACGTCGCCCCGGACCTGACGGACCGGCTGTCCAAGTGGACGAGCGAGGTCGACGTCTTCGCCACGTACCGGATCGACGAGCAGCTGATGAAGGCGCTGGACCGCAAGGTCTGGCTGCCGAGCGGTGGCTCGCTGGTGATCGACAAGACCGAGGCGATGATCGTCGTCGACGTCAACACCGGCAAGTTCACCGGTCAGGGCGGCAACCTCGAGGAGACCGTGACGAGGAACAACCTCGAAGCGGCCGAGGAGATCGTGCGCCAGCTCCGCCTGCGCGACCTGGGCGGCATCGTCGTCATCGACTTCATCGACATGGTCCTGGAGTCCAACCGCGACCTGGTGCTGCGCCGCCTCCTGGAGTGCCTGGGCCGTGACCGGACCAAGCACCAGGTGGCCGAGGTCACCTCGCTCGGCCTGGTCCAGATGACCCGTAAGCGGGTCGGTCAGGGTCTGCTGGAGTCCTTCTCCGAGACCTGCGTCCACTGCAACGGGCGTGGCGTGATCGTGCACATGGAGCAGCCGACCGCCCCGGGCGGCGGTGGCGGCGGCAAGCGCGCGAAGAAGCGCGGCCGTGGCGGCGCCGAGCACGTCCACGAGCACGAGCACGTCGAGGCCGTGGAGGCCGAGGAGACGGAGACCGTCGAGACCGAGGCCGAGGTGGCCGCGGAGATCGCCGCTCCGGTGGCCGTGGAGGAGCCCTTCCGCGCCGACGAGGAGCTGTACAGCAGCGCCGCCGAGGCCGAGGCCGCCGCCACGCGTGGCCGTGGCCGCCGTCGGGCGACCCGCAAGGTGTCCGCGCCGGCCGGTCCGCCGGTCACCTCCGCCCCCGCGCCGATCGTGGTCGAGGAGCCGGAGCCGGTGGCCGAGGCGGTCGTCGAGGCCCCGGTCGTCGAGCCCGCGCCGGTCGTCGAGGCCCCGGTTGTCGAGAAGGCCGCCCCGGCCCCCCGTACCCGCCGCCGTGCCACCCGCAAGGCGACGGCCCCGGCCGGTTCGCCGCCCGCCGCCGAGCCGGTCGCCGAGACCGTCGTCGAGCCGGTGGTCGCCCCGGAGCCGGTCGTCGAGCCCGAGCCCGCGCAGGCCGTCGAGCCCGCGCCGGTCGCCGAGGAGGCCCCCGTGGCCGCCCCGCCGAGGGCCCGCCGTCGTGTCGTCCGTAAGGTGACCGCCCCCGCCGGCTCGCCCGCGGGTGCCGAGGAGGCCGCCGTCGTGGTGGTCGAGTCCCCGACTCCCGTCGAGGCCCCGGCCCCCGTCGAGGCGCCCGCCGCGGAGGCCGAGCCCGAGGCCGAGGCTCCCGCCCCGGCCAAGAAGACGGCCGCCCGCAAGACGGCCAAGAAGGCCACCGCGAAGAAGGCCGCCACCAAAAAGACGGCAACGGCCAAGAAGACCGCGGCGAAGAAGACGACTGCGAAGAAGGCCGCCGCCAAGAAGACGGCTGCCCCCGCGCAGGACTGACGCGGCCGGTGCGGGCCGCCCCTCAGGGGACGGCCCGCACCGCCCCAGAGGTCGAAGTCACCGAATTTGACCCCTTGAGGCACCGGCCCGTAACCTTGACCGTCGGCGTGTCGTATGGCGCGCCACCCCCCTGAGCACCCTCCTCCCGGTCTTCCGGGAGAGGCCGCTCGTCCACTTCCGGATCGTCGCGGGCCTCGGCCCGTGTGAGCGGCTGGCATCAGGGGACCGTTCCCGAGTGAGAGAGAGATCCGCGTGTACGCCATCGTGCGCAGCGGTGGTCGCCAGCACAAGGTTGCTGTCGGCGACATCGTTGAGGTTGACAAGATTTCCACTGCCAAGGTTGGCGACACGGTCGAGCTCTCGACCCTGCTCGTTGTCGACGGCGACGCCGTGACCAGCGACCCGTGGGTGCTGGCCGGTATCAAGGTCACGGCCGAGGTCGTGGACCACCACAAGGGCGCGAAGATCGACATCCTTCGCTACAAGAACAAGACCGGCTACCGCCGTCGCCAGGGCCACCGCCAGCAGTACACGGCGATCAAGGTCACCGGCATCCCCACGGCTGCGAAGTAAGGGACTGAGGAGAGATGGCACACAAGAAGGGCGCATCGTCCACTCGGAACGGTCGCGATTCCAATGCTCAGCGGCTCGGCGTGAAGCGCTTCGGCGGTCAGGTCGTCAGCGCCGGTGAGATCCTGATCCGCCAGCGCGGCACCCACTTCCACCCGGGCTCGGGCGTCGGCCGTGGCGGCGACGACACGCTGTTCGCCCTGCAGGCCGGTTCGGTGCAGTTCGGCACCCACCGTGGCCGCAAGGTCGTGAACATCGTTCCGGTCGCCTGATCGGTTCTTTTGCGGAGGCGGACCTCACTTCCCGGCAGGGAAGCGGGTCCGCCTTTCGCGTGTTACTAGATAGACATTCGGTACTTCCCCAGCCTTCGGCCGGGGGGACCCCCAGTAAATGGAGGCACAACCATGACCACCTTCGTGGACCGCGTCGAGCTGCATGTCGCCGCGGGTAACGGAGGCCACGGCTGCGCCTCCGTGCACCGGGAGAAGTTCAAGCCGCTCGGCGGCCCGGACGGCGGCAACGGCGGCCGTGGCGGCGATGTGATCCTGGTCGTCGACCAGGCGATCACCACGCTCCTCGAATACCACCACTCCCCGCACCGCAAGGCGACCAACGGTCAGCCCGGTGCCGGCGACAACCGCTCCGGCAAGGACGGCCAGGACCTCGTCCTGACCGTGCCCGACGGCACCGTCGTCCTCGACAAGCAGGGCAACGTGCTCGCCGACCTGGTCGGGCAGGGCACCACCTTCATCGCCGGCCAGGGTGGCCGCGGCGGCCTCGGCAACGCCGCGCTGTCCTCGGCCCGCCGCAAGGCCCCGGGCTTCGCGCTCCTCGGCGAGCCCGGCGAGGCGCGGGACATCGTCCTGGAGCTGAAGACCGTCGCCGACGTGGCGCTCGTCGGCTACCCGAGCGCGGGCAAGTCCTCGCTCATCTCCGTCCTGTCGGCCGCCAAGCCGAAGATCGCGGACTACCCCTTCACCACCCTCGTCCCGAACCTGGGCGTCGTCACCGCCGGCTCGACCGTCTACACGATCGCCGACGTCCCGGGCCTGATCCCGGGCGCCAGCCAGGGCCGCGGTCTCGGTCTCGAGTTCCTGCGCCATGTGGAGCGCTGCTCGGTCCTCGTGCACGTCCTGGACACGGCGACCCTGGAGTCCGACCGTGACCCGGTCACCGACCTCGATGTCATCGAGGAGGAGCTGAAGCAGTACGGCGGCCTCGACGACCGCCCCCGCATCGTCGTCCTCAACAAGATCGACATCCCGGACGGCCAGGACCTGG
The DNA here is from genome assembly GCF_040645695.1 of Streptomyces sp. NPDC046712. NCBI lineage: Bacteria > Bacillati > Actinomycetota > Actinomycetes > Kitasatosporales > Streptomycetaceae > Streptomyces > Streptomyces sp. NPDC046712. The sequence continues at coordinate 76,698 of NZ_JBEYYW010000002.1, forward strand.
CGGACATGATCCGCCCGGACCTGGAGGCCCGCGGCTACCAGGTCTTCGAGGCCTCGGCCGTGGCCCGCACGGGTCTGAAGGAGCTGTCCTTCGCGCTGGCCGAGATCGTCGGCAAGGCGCGCGCGGCCAAGCCGAAGGAGGAGTCGACGCGGATCGTCCTCCGCCCGAAGGCGGTCGACGACGCTGGCTTCACCGTCACGTACGACGAGGCCGAGGACGTGTACCGGGTGCGCGGCGAGAAGCCCGAGCGCTGGGTCCGCCAGACCGACTTCAACAACGACGAGGCCGTCGGCTACCTGGCCGACCGCCTCAACCGCCTCGGCGTCGAGGACGAGCTGATGAAGGCGGGCGCCCGCGCGGGCGACGGCGTCGCGATCGGCTCCGAGGACAACGCGGTCGTCTTCGACTGGGAGCCCACGATGATGGCCGGCGCCGAGATGCTCGGCCGCCGCGGCGAGGACCACCGCCTCGAGGCCCCCCGCCCGGCCGCCCAGCGCCGCCGCGACCGCGAGGCGGAGCGGGACGAGGCGCAGCGCGAGTTCGACGAGTTCAACCCGTTCTAGAACTCGTCCGGCACGGGTCCTCGACCCGTGCCAGTCGGGCCCCGCAGGTCCTGGGAGCGGCCGGTCGGCTACGGCGGCCGCTCCCGTAGGATCCTCGGTGTGAGCAGCACCCCCCCACCCACGGTAGAAGGCGCCCTCGGTGTCGTGGTCATCGCCTACAACGACGAGGCGCTGGTCGGCGACGCGATCCGGTCCGCTCTCGACCAGGGACCCGTGGTCGCGGAGGTCGTGGCCGTCAACGACGCGTCGAGTGACGGCACGGCGAAGGTCCTGGACGAGCTGGCCGCGCTCGAGCCCCGGGTGCGCGTGGTCCACCGCACGGAGAACAGCGGCGGCTGCGGCACCCCCCGCAACGACGGCGTCCAGGCGGCCACCGCCCCCTACGTGATGTTCCTGGACAGCGACGACATCCTGCCCGAGGGCGCGGCCGAGGCCCTGGTCACGGCGGCCGAGCGGCACCGGACCCCCGTAGCGGTCGGTGTCTGTGTGCGGCGCGAGCTGCCCGACGGCCGCGAGGTCCGCTGGCAGCCCGGGCTCTACCGGGAGCCGGCCCTCCTGGAGAGCGCGGCGGACCTCACACCGCTGGTGCACGACACGCTCTGCGTCAACAAGATCTACGCCCGGTCCTTCCTCACCGAGCACGGCATCCGGTTCCCCGACGGCCGCTTCATCTACGAGGACTTCCTCTTCACCGCCCGCGTCCTGGCCGCCGCGCCGCGCGTCGCGGTGATCCCCGACACGGTGTACGTGTGGCATGTGCGCCGCGCCGCCGCGCAGCTGTCGATCTCCCTGGACCGGGAGGGCGTCGCCAACTGGCAGTCCCGTATCGCCGCCCACCGCAAGGCCGTGGAGACCTTCACGGAAGCCGGCCGCGCCGAACTCGCCGCCGCCTGCCGCACCAAGTTCCTCGAGCACGATCTGTGCCTGTACGCCCGCGAGTTGAGGCTCCGCAGCGCCGAATACCAGGCCGAGTGGTGGGCATCGACCCGGGACCACATCGGGGCGTTCGAGGAGAACGAGATCGCCGCCGCGGCCGCGCCCGCCCGCTGGGCTGCCCGGTTCGTGCTGGCGTCCAAGCAGCCGCAGGACCTGCTCCGGCTGTCCCGGCTGGTCGCCGAGCCGGCCCGGCTGCTCCCGCCGTACGCGCGGAGCGAGGACGTCCCCGTCTGGTCGCTCGACCTGCCCGGCGCGGAGCTGGACGGTCTGGACACCCTGCCCCTCGCCGAGCTCCCGGTGGTCGTCGACGCCGGTCTGCACGCCAACGGGGGCGGTGAGCTGCGTCTCACGGTCCGTGACCTGTACGGCCGGATGCGTGCGGCCGGCCCCCGTACCGTCGAGGTCGTGTTCCTGCCCCGCGGCTCGGACGAGCCCGCCCGCACCGAGCGGGCCGAGCTCACCGAGGCGGAGGGCGGCTGGACCGCCCGCGTCCCGGCCGCCCTCACCGCGCTGGCCCGGTCCGGCCGCCGCCGGGGGAGCCGGGGCATCCAACTGTGGGACATCCGGATCAAGGTGACGTGCGCGGACGGCGCATCCGTCTCGACGGCGCCACGGCTGCCCGATGGTCACATGCGGCGCTCGGTCGTGCCGAGCAGCCGGTACGGTGTATTGCTGGTGCAGCAGTACACGACGGCGAGCGGCTCGCTCGCGTTGCGGATCGCACCAGGCGCCCGTGACGGGCTCCGGGCGGTCAGGGCCAAGCTCCGTCGGCTCTCCCGCAGTGCATAGCGAAAGGGATGTGGGGCGTAATGACTTTTCTGATCACCGGAGGCGCGGGGTACATCGGCTCGCACGTGGTCCGCGCGATGACGCAGGCCGGTGAGCGGGTCGTCGTCCTCGACGACCTGTCCACCGGGTACGCGGAGCGGATCCCGGAGGGCGTCCCCCTGGTGGTCGGGTCGACCCTGGACCGCGACGCCCTGGACCGGACGATCGCCGAGCACGGTGTCACGGGTGTGGTCCACCTGGCGGCGAAGAAGCAGGTCGGCGAGTCCGTCGAGCAGCCGCTGCACTACTACCGCGAGAACGTCCAGGGCCTGACCGTGCTCCTGGAGGCGGTGGCCGCCGCCGGCGTGCGCAACTTCCTCTTCTCCTCCTCGGCCGCCGTGTACGGCATGCCGGACGTGGACCTCGTCACCGAGGACACGCCGTGCCTGCCCATGAGCCCGTACGGCGAGACGAAGCTCGTCGGCGAGTGGCTGGTCCGCGCCGCCGGTAAGGCCCACGGCATCTCCACGGCCTGCCTGCGCTACTTCAACGTGGCCGGCGCCGCGACCCCCGAGCTGGCCGACACCGGTGTCTTCAACCTGGTCCCGATGGTCTTCGAGCGGCTCGACGCCGACGAGGCCCCGCGGATCTTCGGTGACGACTACGCCACCGCCGACGGCACGTGCGTCCGCGACTACATCCACGTCGAGGACCTCGCCGACGCCCACCTCGTCGCCGCGCGCAAGCTCGCGGAGTGGGCGGACGCCGGTGAGCCGCGCGATCTGACGGTCAACATCGGTCGCGGCGAGGGTGTCTCCGTCCGCGAGATGATCGACCTGATCAACGAGATCACCGGGCACTCGGTGGCCCCCGTCGTCACCCCGCGCCGCCCCGGCGACCCGGCCCGGGTCGTCGCCGCCGCGGACCGTATCGCCGCGGAGCTCGGCTGGAAGGCCCGCCACGACGTCCGCGACATGATCAGCTCGGCCTGGGCCGGCTGGGTCGCCCGCCGCGGAGTGGCCGTCTGACCGCTGCGCCGCCCGGCCACACGAAAAGGGAGGACCGCCCGTCACGGGCGGTCCTCCCTTTCTTCGTCTCCGTCCGCCGGACCAGCGGTCCAGCAGCCCGCCGGACCAGCGGTCCAGCAGTCCGCCGGACTAGCGGTCCAGCAGTCCGCCGGCCTAGCGGTCCAGCAGCGTGAAGAGGTTCTCCCAGCGGGCGACGATCTCGTCCGTCGAGTAGCGCTGGATGTCGACACGGGCACGGTCGCCCATGCGGTCGCGCAGCTCCTGGTCCGAGATCAGCTGGTCGAGCTTGCGGGCGAACTCGGCGGTGTTGCCGGGCGGCACGATGAGGCCGTTCTCGCCGTCCGTGATGATCTCGCGGACACCGGGGGCCACATCGAAGGCGACACACGGCACGGCCGTGGCCATGGCCTCCATGAGGGCCAGCGGGAAGCCCTCGCCCCGGGACGACAGCGCGAACAGCGAGCTGTCCTTCAGAGCCCCGGGTACGTCGCTGGTACGCCCCATCCACTCGACCGAGGAGGTCACCCCCAGCTGCTCGCTCTGCTTCTTCAGCGCCGCCTCCTCCTCGCCGGAGCCGTAGAGGCGCAGGGTCCAGTCGGGGTGCTTGGGCGCCACCTCGGACCAGGCTTCGAGGAGCAGGTCGACGCCCTTCTCCTCGTGCAGACGGCCGATGCTGACCACGACCTTGGCCGAGCGCGGTGACGGCTCCTCGGGGAAGAACGGGAGCGGGTTCGGCATGGCGCCGACATGGTCGAAGCGCTGCCGGATCCAGAGGTCCGCGTCCTCACGGGTCAGCGCGAGCATCCGGTCGACGTCGGCGTAGAACTGCTTGACCCGCTGGAAGCGGGACGAGTTGCGGCACGTCTCGAAGGACTCGTGGCTCATGCCGACCACACGCAGCCCCGCGGTGTCCGCGAGGGCGACCCACTCCATGGCCCAGACCTGCGTCACGATGACGACGGACCCCGGCCGGGCGGAGCGGAAGATCGCGCTGAGCTTGGCGGCCTCCCGGCGCATGCCGGCCGCGCGCGCGGCCCTGCGCCGGCGCTCGACGAGGTCGAGCTTGCCCTTGATGCCGCGCAGCGGCTTCAGGGACGGCGGGTGGACGTCGTACAGCGTCGTGGTCCGGTAGGGCAGGTCGTCACCGAGGTCGGCGCGCCGTCCTTCCGGGGCGGGAACGACGCCGACCACGTGCACCGCGTGCCCACGCTCGCTGAAGAGCCGGGCCATCTGGTGCGACCAGCTGGTGATTCCACCGAGCTCGTCGACGCTGTTGGAGACGAGGATGATGTCGCGGGACGCGGTGGCCTGCTCGTCGGTCGTCGTCTTGGTCATCATCTCGGTCATCAACGGCTCCACCGGGAGAAGAACTGCTGCACGATGGACCGTGCGGCGTTGCCCTGGTCGTACTCGCCGAACTCGGCCACGAAGCGCTTGCGGGCGTCGCAGAACTCACGGCCCTCGGATTCGAGGTTCCGCACGGCGGCGTGCAGCTCGTCCTCGGTCCGGAAGACCGGGCCGGGCGCGTGCTCGAGCAGGTCGAAGTACGTACCGCGGTCCTCGTGGACGTAGTTCTCGTAGTCGTACGTGAAGAACAGCATCGGCCGGTCGAGCAGCGCGTAGTCGAACATCACGGAGGAGTAGTCCGTGATCAGCGCGTCGGCGAGCTCCATCAGCGGCATCACGTCGTGCTCGGACGACACGTCGATGATCTTGCCCGCCACGTTGGGCGGAAGCACCACGTGGTTGAAGTAGTGGGCGCGCACCAGCAGGACGAAGCGGTCGCCGAACTCCTCGGCGAAGCGCTCCACGTCGAAGGGCAGGGCGAACTGGCTCTCCTTGCCCGACGTGCGGAACGTCGGCGCGTACAGCAGCACGGTCTTGTCCGCCGGGATCCCGAGCTTCTCGGCGAGCGGTCCGCGCACGCGGGAGCCCGCCTCCTCCTCACGCTGCCTGGCCTCGACCAGCACGTCGTTGCGCGGGTAGCCGGCCCGCAGCAGCGTCTGGTCCTTCAGGCGGAAGGCCTTGGCCAGGGTCCGCACATCGTGCTCCGAACGCACCAGGAAGTGGTCGAAGCGGTCGAGGTGCTTCTGCTGGGCCTCCTGCTGCTGCCGCGTCTTCGCCTTGAGGTTGGGCTGGTCGAAGCCCATCTTCTTGAGCGCGGAGCCGTGCCAGGTCTGGATGTACGTCGTCTCGGGACGCTTGGCCAGACGCAGCGGATAGCTCTGGTTGTCCACCCAGAACTCGGCGCGGGCAAGGGCCTTCAGATAGGGCAGCGACCAGCGGCGTACCAGCTGGGCGTCCTTGGGGAAGTCCTTCGGGCTGCCCGCGTACGACCAGACGGCGTGGAAGTCCAGGCCCTGCCTGCGCATCTCCTCGTAGATCGCGCGCGGGCTGTCGCTGTACTGCTTGCCCAGCTGGCTCTCGAAGACGACCGTCCGCTTCTTGACGGGCAGTCGGCTGTAGACCTCGTGGTAGAGGCGCAGCTTGGTCTCGCCGGAGGTGAGCGTCTTGCGCAGCTCCTTGGCGCGGCGGTACCCGGACTTGACGAGCTGCCCGGGCTTGCCCTGCAGACCGCGCTGGAGCAGCTCCTCGATCCGCTCGCTGTCGCCCTTGGTGGAGAGACGGAAGGCGAGGTGGCCCTTGGCGGTGGGGTGGGGCTCTATGTGGTCGCCCACCAGCCGCGTCAGCCGAGGCTTGACGGGGAGCGCACCGCTGCCCAGGTCGCTCTGCTCGACGGTGAGGCGGGTCTGGGTGCCGACCCCGTTCACCTTGAGGTTGACGCGGACGTCCCACACCGAGTCGATGATGCCGAGGGGCCGCAGCTTGGAGCTGATGTCGGCCTGGGTCGCCCAGTGGATGGTGTCGCCGTCGTGGCGCAGGGTCGTGATGGGGAACACGAACGTCTGCAGGCTGCGGCGGCGGGCCTGGAACTCCAGCTCCGCGGTGAGCGTGTCCCCGGGCTTGACGATCTCCAGCGGGTTGGTGATCCGGCCGGCGAGCCGCGCGGTGCCGTCGGACTCCGTGTACTCGGTGAGCTCGTTGCGCAGGAACAGCTGGTTGATCGGCTTCTGGTGGTAGCCGAGATCCGTGACGTCGAGCACTTCGCGGCCGAAGGGGTCGTCGAGATGCTCGTCGCACCAGTAGATACGACCGTCGCGCTGGGTGAGCGGCGACGAGAGCTTGTTGCGGTGGATCAGCGTGTCCACGGCGGGCAGCAGGTTGTCCCAGTCGCCCTTCTCCAGGAGGTAGGCGCAGATCGCGTGGATCTTCGCGGCCCTGCCGTACGCCTCACGGTCGAGTCCCTGGAGGTACGAGAGCGAGAGCTCGGCGAACTCGCGGCGGTACGCCTCGTCCCGGAACGGCAGATCACGCAGATGAAGGACGAGGTCGTGCTTGAGGAACTTGACGTCCTTGTCCGCCCGCATCTCCGCCATGCCGTGCTGGTCGAGGAGCGCGTCGATACGCCGGTGGATCTCCAGCCGGTGCTGGTAGTTCCGCATCTCGTGCCGGCTGTTGGTGACCGACTTGACCTTGGCCTGCTCGTAGACGTGCCAGAAGTAGACCTGGTTGGGGATGAGGGTGATCTTCTTCGCGGCGAGGTAGGCCTCTGCGATGAACATCAGGTCCTCGTAGAACATCCCCTTGGGGAAGCGGAGCGCGTTGTCGACGAGGAAGTCGCGGCGGTAGCACTTGTTCGTGGAGAGCGTGTCCCAGACGAACAGGTCGGGGAGCTCGGCGACCGAGTCGAGGGTACGGGTCGTCGAGTAGAGCCACGGGTACCACTCGTTGCGCTTCTCGTTGCGGCTGTCCTTGGTGAGGCGCACGCAGAGGCCCGAGACCAGGTCGGCCTGGGTCTCCTCGGCGGCCGAGACCATGTTGCGGCAGGCGTTCAGCTCCAGGACGTCGTCACTGTCGAGGAACATGACGTACCGGCCCCGCGCGTGGCCGATGCCGACGTTGCGGGGCTCACCGCCCGCGCCGCTGTTCTCGGGCAGCTGGTAGGCCCGGACCTGCTCCGGGTGGGCGGCTGCCAGTTCCTGGGCGACCTCGAAGGTGCGGTCCTTGCTGCAGTCGTCGACGATCACGACTTCGACGCTCTGCAGTGTCTGGTCCAACACCGATCGCACGGCCGTCGGGAGACGCTCTGCGTCGTTGTAGGCGATGACGATCACTGAGACGTCAGGCACTGGCACCTCGATCCACTTGTCTTGCGCAGGCTGCCTCAACGGTACCTCGCGTTCACTTTCCGACGGTCCGATGCTCTGGGAGGCGTCCGGGCCGGGAGCCCGGTCCTGGGCGATCGAGTCACTCTCCTCGATCGGATTCGTCGATTTTAAGGGGCAACCCATTCGGCTCCGTCCCCGTCTTGCAGATGCGTGCAGATAAGGCCTTAGCCTCTTTCTGCGACCATTTCATGACAGAGGGTGACGGACAGTACATATGCGAACCAGGTGGGACATTCAGGGGGCGGGGGGCCTCCAGGAATGCGGAACCCATGGACGGCCCCCATGCTGAATCCCTCACCTGGCACGGTCACCCCCCGGCAAGGCGCCGACGCCACCTCACAGGCGGCTTCTGCCGCCCGGGAGCCCCGGCGGAATCGAAGACCCCAGCTCGCCGCGGCCTGGTTCGCCGCCCTGGTGTCCATGAGCGCGTACTGCCTGGCCATGGCGGTGCAGGGCACCTATCCCTTCGGCCCCCGGTCCCGCGCCGTGAACGACCTCGGCAACCAGTTCGTGCCGTTCCACGCCCGCCTTCGGGACTTGATGCACGGCGACGCCAACGGTGACCTCTTCTTCAACTGGGCAAGCGGTTACGGCACACCGTTTCTTGCGGACTTCTTCACTTATTTGATGAACCCGTTCTCGTGGCTGGTCGGGGTCTTCCCCCGGGACAGCGTCGAGTTCCCCGTGTTCCTTGTCACTCTCCTCAGCGTCGGGCTCGCCGCGGGCCTCATGACCGTCTTTCTCGGCCGTATCCACGCGGGTAGCCCCTGGCTGCGCGCGCTGCTCTCCATCGGTTTCGGACTGAGCGCCTGGATGATCACGGACGGCTTCTCCGATCCCATGTGGATGTGGGGCCTGGTCGCCTTTCCGGTCCTGGGCATCGCCTACGACTGGTGCCTGCACCGCCGCCGCTGGGTGCTCGGCGCCCTGCTCGTGACCGTCTGCTGGGCGGGCAACTTCTACACCGCGGCCATGGCCACCATCGGCATGGGGCTCGTCCTGCTGGTCCGGGTGCTGCTGGACGAGCGGCCTGCCGCCGAGCGCGTCCGCGTCCTCGCGCGTGCCGCCTCCATGACCCTGATCGGAGTGCTGCTGGCCGCCCCCGTGCTCACGGTGAGCCTCAAGGCGAGCAAGCTGTCCCAGCCCGCCCCCGAGGCCCTCTACAAGGGGCCGCCGCCCCTCACCGAGTACCTGGCGCACCTCTTCCCCGGCGGGCTGATCGGCCGAGCGCCCCACATCTCCGTCGGCATGCTCGCGCTGCTCCTGGTCGCCACCTACCCGTTCATCGGCAGGGTGCCGCTCAAGGAACGGCTCATGTGGCTGGGCCTGACCGTGGCCATGGGCGCCTCACTGGTCTGGCAGCCCACGATCCTGCTCTGGCACGGACTGGCCATGCCCAACGGCAGCCCCTATCGCGCCGCGATCGCCCTCACCGCCGTGCTCGTGTGCGTCGCCTGGCTGGCCCTCGCCCGCCGGCCCCGCCCCGCGGAGCTGCTCCGCGGCACCGCCGTGGTCCTCGTCCTCGTCGCCTGCGTGAGCACCACCCGGTACATGACCCGCGGACCCTGGCTCCTCGCCGCCGGCGGACTCGTCTTCCTCGCCCTGCTGCTTGCGCTGCACCGCCACCAGCACGACCGCCGGGTACGCAGGGGACTGACCGTCGCCCTGGCCGGAGCCGTCTTCCTCTCCGCGACCTGCGCCGTCCTGACCACGACGCGGCTGCGCGACTCCATGAACTGGTGGCAGCCCAAGCGCACGTACGACAGCCGGTCGCTGACCGCGTACAAGCAGCTGAAGGCGACGGACGCCTGGCCCGCGAGCCGTACCGACCCGGGCCCGCACTCCTTCGCCAACAACGACCCCATGCTGCTCGCCGGTCAGGGCGGCGAGTACTACAGCAGCTATCTGCCGGCGACCACCGCCGACGCCCTGCAGCGGCTCGGCGCCGGCTGGTACATCCAGGGCCGCCACACGCTCAGCTTCAACGACCCGGCCGGCCGCGCGATCATGGGCGTGAGCAGCTACCTCGAACGGCAGCGCGGAGGGGTCGGGTTCGTCCAGCGCTCCGCCGCCGCCCCGCCCGTCGTCACGCTGCGTCCCCCTGGCACGCCCCTCGACGGGACCTCCGGCGACGCCTCCGTCTTCGCCCGCCAGGAGCGGGTCCTCGGCGCGAAGCTCTACGAGGTGCCCGCGTTCGTCCGGGCCGGAGCCATGACACAGGGCGGTGCGGACACCGCACTCGTCCCGGGCCGCGGGTGGCCGCTCAAGGCCGACCGCCCGCGCGGCGCCGGCGCGACGTTCACCGCGACCTGTACCGCGGGCACGGAGGCGTACCTGTACGCGCCCTGGCTGGACGGACGGGTCCGAGCGTTCGGCAAGACCGTCAAGGCGACGGGCAAGTACACGATGACCAGCAACCCGCTCTTCCGCCTCGGGACCGTCCCCGCCGACGGCAGGATCACCGTCAAGATCCACTCGACGCGCGCGCAGTTCATCCCGGAGCGCTCCGTCGGCTGCCTCGACCGGGCCGCGCTGGACCGGACCGTGCGCCATCTGCGCGACACCGGGCCCGAGCGCGTCGAAGCCGCGGGCCACAGCATCAGCGCCACGTTCGCGCCCGGAACCAAGGGCACCGCGATCGTCTCGGTGCCGGCCACCCCCGGCTGGCGCTGCTCGGTCGACGGCGGCCGGCCGCACGCGCCCCGGACGCTCGGCGGTCTGATGGCCGTCGAGCTGGGTGACGGCGCCTCGCGGCTGTCCTGTTCCTTCCGCACCCCCGGGCTGCGGCTCGGCCTCGCGGCGAGCGGCGCCGCCGCGGCACTGCTCCTCGTCGTGGCCGTGGGCCACACCCTGCGAACCCGTACTCCTCGCTCATCGTCCAGGAGCCAACGCTCATGATGAAGATCTCCGTCGTTGTCCCCTGCTTCAACGAGGAAGCGGTGATCGACCAGTTCGACACCCGAATCCGCGAGGTCCTCGCCGGCCTGCCCGTCGACTACGAGCTCTGCTACGTCGACGACGGCAGCGAGGACGGCACGGCCCGCCGGCTGCGCGCCATCGCCGCCGAGTTCGGGAAGGAGACCCGCTACGTCTCCTTCAGCCGGAACTTCGGCAAGGAGGCGGCGATGCTCGCCGGGCTGCGCGAGGCCACCGGCGACGCCGTCGTGATCATGGACGCGGATCTCCAGCACCCGCCGGAGCTCATCGCGCGGATGCTCGATCTGTACGAGCGCGGCCACGACCAGATCATCGCCCGCCGCACCCGCGAAGGTGACAAAAAGGTACGCAGCGCCCTCAGCAGGCTCTACTACCGTGCCGTAAACAAGTGGGTCGATGTGGAACTCACCGACGGCGTGGGAGACTTCCGTATGCTCTCCCGCCCGGCCGTGGACGCGCTGCTGTCGCTGCCCGAGTACAACCGCTTCTCCAAGGGCCTCTTCTCCTGGATCGGCTTCGACACCGTCACCTTCGACTACCAGAACGCCGCGCGCGAGGCGGGCGAGACCAAGTGGAAGTTCGGCTCCCTGCTCAACTACGGCATGGACGGGCTGATCTCCTTCAACAACCGTCCGCTGCGCATCGCGATCTGGCTCGGTCTCACGCTCGTCGGGGTGGCCGCGCTGTATGCCATCTGGATCACGGTGACCGCCCTCACCCAGGGCGTCAGCGCCCCCGGCTACGTGACCCTCGTCGCGATCATCGTCGGTCTCGGCGGCGTTCAGATGATCATGCTGGGCCTGATCGGCGAGTACATCGGCCGTATCTACTACGAGACCAAGCGCCGGCCGCACTTCCTGGTGAAGGAGACCCACCGCTCCTTCGCCGGGGCCGGCGCCGGCCGCGACCGTCGCACGGGCCGCGGTGAACGCGTCCGCCTCGTGTCGACCGACCGGGAGATGTGATGCGCGGTCAGCTCGGCCAGATCGCCCGGTTCGCGCTGGTGGGCGGGGTCAACACCGGCACCTTCTACGGCTGCTATCTGCTCCTGCACCCGTGGATGCCGTACTTCGCCGCCTACTCCATCGCCTTCGTGCTCAGCATGATCGGCTCGTTCTTCCTCAACACCTACTTCACCTATCGCACCCGGCCCACCTGGAAGAAGTTCGCGCTCTTCCCGCTCACCAACGTCACCAACTACCTGGTGCAGAGCGTCGGCCTCTACGCCCTGGTGACCTGGGCCGGGATGGACGACCGGATCGCGCCGCTCGTCGCCGCGGTCGTGGCCATCCCGTTCACCTATCTGCTGTCGCGGAAGATCCTCGTGCCCGGCGGCAGGAAGGCGGGGACCGGCCAGGCCGACGGTGCCGAGGCCGCGGACCCCGTCGCCACCCGCTGACGGACCACCTCGTCCGCAGACCCGTTCCGTGGACGCCTTCCGAACACCACTTCCTGGAGCCTCTTCCGGCGCCGCCCGCCCGTTCCATCCACCGGAATGGACGGGCGGCGGCCGTCCCGGCTCGCGTAGATTGCGCGTGACATCCGAATGAGGCGACGCAGGTGACGGCGGTACAGGTGACAGTGGCAAGGCAGTACGTGACGGAAGCCCGCAGGATCGTCGTCAAGGTCGGCTCGTCCTCACTGACCACCGCGTCCGGCGGCCTCGACGCCGACCGGGTCGACGCCCTCGTCGACGTCCTCGCCAAGGTCCGCAGCGGAGGCGAGAAGGAGATCGTGCTGGTCTCCTCCGGTGCCATCGCCGCCGGCCTGGCCCCGCTCGGCCTCACCCGCCGCCCCAAGGACCTCGCCCGCCAGCAGGCCGCCGCCAGCGTCGGCCAGGGCCTCCTGGTCGCCCGCTACACCGCCTCCTTCGCGCGGTACGGCGTACGCGTCGGACAGGTGCTGCTCACCACCGACGACACCAGCCGCCGCGCCCACTACCGCAACGCCTATCGGACCCTCGACCAGCTCCTCGCCATGGGCGCCCTGCCGGTCGTCAACGAGAACGACACCGTCGCCACCGACGAGATCCGCTTCGGCGACAACGACCGGCTCGCCGCCCTCGTCGCCCATCTCGTCCGCGCCGACCTGCTGGTGCTGCTCTCGGACGTCGACGGGCTCTACGACGGCGACCCCTCCAAGCCGGGCACCTCGCGGATCGTGGAGGTGGCGGGCCCCGAGGACATCGCCCACGTCGAGATCGGCTCCGCGGGCAAGGCCGGGGTCGGCACCGGCGGCATGGTCACCAAGGTCGAGGCCGCCCGGATCGCCGCCGCCGCGGGCACTCCCGTGGTTCTCACCTCCGCCGTCCGCGCCGCCGACGCCCTGGCCGGCCGCGACACCGGTACGTACTTCCACAGCACCGGCCGCCGCTCCGCCGACCGGCTGCTCTGGCTCGCCCACGCCTCCACCCCGCAGGGCCACCTGACTCTGGACGATGGGGCCGTACGGGCCGTCGTCGAAGGCAAGAAGTCCCTGCTCGCGGCTGGGATCGCCGCCGTCGAGGGGGAGTTCGTGGCGGGCGACCCGGTCGAGCTCCGCGACACCCACGGCCGCGCCGTCGCCCGTGGCCTCGTCAACTTCGACGCCAAGGAGATCCCCCGGATGCTCGGCCGTTCCACGCACGAGCTCGCCAGGGAACTCGGCCCGGAGTACGAGCGGGAGGTCGTCCACCGCGACGACCTGGTCGTCGTCCGCGCCTGAAGCGGGGTGGCGGGGGAGGTGGCGTCGGGGGGTGTGGTCCCGGCGTGTGGGGAAACGGCTGAAACTCCGGCCATCCGGTAGAGACCTTTACCAAAACCGCCCCACGTGCCGCCTCGGGCTGGTCAACTTTGTCTCGGGGGCAAGACAAGGCGGGGTACAGCACCACACGCATCAAACAGGAGGCCGCCGGTGAGACGAGCGCGCCCAGGGGCACTGCCCCGCGGGACTGCCGAACGCGCCCTGACCAGTGTCGAGGCCGGAGCCGACTTCGACGAGAGCCAGGACACCGAGACAGCTGAGGCACGCGGTGAGGAGCGGGCGGTGGTCGCCTCGAAGCTCTGGCACATCACCCTCAGCGTCTCGGGGGCCGAGGCCCCGCTGAAGGAGGTCAGGCGGGCCCTCGAGCAGCTGGCCCACGACCATCCCTTCCTGCTGACCAGTCGCTACGCCAATGATCACGCGGAGATCCGCTACTGGGAAGAGGCCCGTGACCTGCACGATGCCGCGGCGGTCGCGCTGCGGCTGTGGGGCGAGCACCGGCAGACCGCCAAGCTGCCGCCCTGGGAGATCGTCGGCCTGGAGGTCATCGACCGCGAGACCTACCACCAGCGCATCGCCGAGGGCTACGGCCCGCCGCCGGCCGCCCCGGTGGGGGTCCACCCGTACTGACCCCCGTACGGACCGTCGCCTCGTCCCCGGAGGCGTCTCGGAGTGCGGGATACGTACGGGATACGTGCGGGATGTCCGCAGGGGTGCCAGTACCCTGCGGACATGACCTCGCTCACGCCCCTCGACAATCTGTCCCCGGTCACCCGGGCCGCCTACCAGGCCCGCGGGGCCGCCGCCGAAATCGCGCCACTTCCGCGCGCGGCGAAGGACGACGCCCTGCTCGCCATCGCGGACGCGCTGGAGGTCCGTGCCGCGGAGATCGTCGAGGCCAACGCAGAGGACGTGGCCCGCGCCCGCGAGGCCGGCACCAGCGAGTCGATCATCGACCGCCTCACCCTCACCCCGGAGCGGGTACGGGCCATCGCCGCCGACGTCCGTGACGTGGCCGCACTGCCCGACCCGGTCGGCGAGGTCGTCCGCGGCTCCACTCTCCCGAACGGCATCGACCTGCGCCAGGTCCGTGTCCCGCTCGGCGTCGTCGGCATCATCTACGAGGCCCGGCCGAACGTGACCGTGGACGCGGCCGCCCTCTGCCTCAAGTCCGGAAACGCCGTCCTGCTGCGCGGCTCGTCCTCCGCCTACGCCTCCAACACCGCCCTGGTGAAGGTCCTGCGCGACGCCGTGGGCGGCGCCGGCCTGCCCGCCGACGCCATCCAGCTCGTTCCCGGCGAGTCCCGCGAGTCGGTACGGGAACTGATGCGGGCCCGCGGCCTTGTCGACGTCCTCATCCCGCGCGGCGGCGCCTCCCTGATCCGCACGGTCGTCGAAGAGTCCATCGTCCCGGTCATCGAGACCGGCACCGGCAACTGCCACGTCTACGTCGACTCCCAGGCCGACCTGGACATGGCCGTCGACATCCTGATCAACTCCAAGGCCCAGCGACCCAGCGTCTGCAACGCCGCCGAGACCCTCCTCGTCCACAAGGACATCGCCGAGGCCTTCCTGCCCCGTGCGCTCGCCGCCCTCGCCGACGCCGGAGTCACCGTCCACGCCGACGAGCGGGTCCTCGCCCACGCCGAGGGCTCCAAGGCCACCGTCGTCCCGGCGACCCCGGAGGACTGGGAGACCGAGTACCTCTCCTACGACATCGCCGCCGCCGTCGTCGACTCGCTCGACAGGGCCGTCGAGCACATCCGACTCTGGTCCTCCGGCCACACCGAGGCGATCGTCACCACCTCGCAGGCCGCCGCCCGCCGCTTCACCCAGCTGGTCGACTCCACGACGGTCGCCGTCAACGCGTCCACCCGCTTCACCGACGGCGGCCAGTTCGGCTTCGGCGCCGAGATCGGGATCTCGACGCAGAAACTGCATGCCCGCGGGCCCATGGGCCTGCCGGAGCTGACCTCCACGAAGTACATCGTCACCGGCGACGGTCACACGCGGTAACACCCGATTCCCCCGTTCGGTCCCGCTCCGGCGGGGCCACGGGGCGCCGGGCGGGCAGGGATAGTTCGCACTCTCCCTGCCCAAAACCCCCTCCCAGGTCTACTCTGAACACGTGCCGGACGACGTGGGGGGCAGGCCGTTCCCGGACGGCGGGGACCCTGAGAACTCTGACAACCGCGGGGGCGCGGACGAAGACTTCGCCACCGTGGTGTTCGACGAGGACTTCGTACGAGCAGCCGAGGTGCACGAGCCGACCGCCGTGGAGCGCCTCCTGGCGGCCGCACAGGCGCGCGCCGAGGCAGAAGCCGCCCGCGCCAGAGCCGGCGGGGGAGCGGGCGACGACGAACTCTTCGAGGACGGCTACGACCCCTCGGACCCCTTTGCGAGCCCGTACGCCGACGGCTACGACCCGTACGACCCCGACGACGACTCCGGGCCGTACGGACGCCACGGAGGCGCCCTGCGCCCCTACCGCGGCAGCGCCCGCTGGCACCGGCCGGTCGCCTGGGTGCTCGCCCTCGTGATGGGCGTCGGCATGGTCGCCCTCGCCTTCACCGCCGTCTACCGCGGCGCCTCGGCCAACCGCCAGGACCAGGTTCCGGCGCCGGCCACCACCGGCATCGACAAGCCGCGCGCCGTCCCGCCCGCGGTCACCGCGCCGTCGGCCTCCGCCGAGTACTCCGCGCCCCCCGTCTCCGCCGTTCCCCGCACCCCCTGAGCCCGCCGAGCCCAGGGGAGGGCCAAGCAGGGCCATCCGTCGGAATTCTTCCGAACTTGTCGTGTACCTGGGCGTTTACCAGGGCTTCGACAGACCTACTCTGAAGGTATGGCAGGGCGTGGCGACCCGCCTGAGGGGCCGGCACCCGACCCCGGCGGTGGTGAGGACGAGTACCGATCCGTCGTCTTCGACGAGTCGTTCGTCCGCGCTGCCCGGCTCCAGGAGTTCTCCGCCGAGGAGCGGATGGGAGAGCACTCCCAGGCCGTGCGCTCCCGCCCCACCTGGGAGGCCAGAAGCGGCTCCCGCCAGGCCGTCCTGCTGGTGCTGCTGATCCTCCTCGCCTTCGGAACAGCCATCTATCTCGGTGTGCGCAATCCCTACCAGCCCCCGGTGGACCAGCGCGCCGAACCGCTGCGGATCACTCTCGTCCCGCTGGCACCCCAGGGCCCGGTGGCGGGCGGTCAGCCCGCCCAGCTGTTCGCCCACAGCCCCGCCGCCGAGTACCGCAGCGGAGCCGCCGGCATCAACCTCCCGGTCACCGGACGCACCACCCACTTCTCGGAGAGCCAGGTGGTGAGCGCCCTGACCATCGCCAAGGAGTACCTCGTCGCCTCCTCCCTGGATCCCGACGTACTGGCCGGCGAGACCGTCCGCCCGGCCCGGATGCTGATCGACCCCGACCAGCTGGCGCAGTTCGACCGGAGCGTCGAGTCCTCGCTCGACGACGGCCGCCACGCGGTGTCCGGCTGGCTGGTGCGCTTCGACCCGGCCAAGGTCGCCCTGGCCGACTCCACGGTCCGCGTCCAGGGCACCCTCCGCTTCGCGGAGACGGGCACCGACATGCTGGAGGTCACCGCGGACCACACGTTCACCTACGCGCTGCGCCCCGCCACCTCCGGCGCCGGTCCGGTGGGCCAGGCATCCCTCTACACCGTCCACCGCGAGATGCACTTCCGACTCGACCGCGAGGACCTGCGGATGCACCGTGTGGAGCTGCTGACCAGCATCGTCCAGGCAGGCCCGCAGGCCTGCGGCGCCGACACCAGCGGGTCCCTGCGCCCGCTCCTGGCGGGCGAGCGGACCTCCTCCTCCGGCGACCCGGCGGTCACCGACCCGTACGCCACGGGCCGGCCCGCCGTCTCCTCGCTCTGCGGGACCCTGGCCCCGAGCGCTCAGCCCTCGCTCTGACCGCTGCCGCTCGTGCCGCCGCCGTCGCCGCCGTTCGGACCGCCGCCGAACCGGCTGCGCAGCTTCCCGCCCAGGTCGCCCGCCAGATCGCCCGCGCCACCGGCTATGTCGCCGACCAGCTTCATCAGCGGATCCTTGCTCGTGCGCACCGATTCGGCGTAATGCCCGGCGGATTCCCGGAACGAGTCGGTCACCGAGGTGTCCTTGTCCTCCGACCGCCGCGGGTAGTGCCCGTCCATGATCCGTTGGTAGTCGCGGCTCTCGGACCACTTCTTCAGCTCGGCCGCCCGGACGGTGGTGAACGGGTGCGAGCGCGGCAGCACGTTGAGGATCTTCAGGACGGAGTCCCGCAGGTCGCCGCCCTTCTCGTACTCGTCGGCCTGGGCGAGGAACGCGTCCACGTTCATCTCGTGCAGATGGTTGCCGCCGGCGATCTTCATCAGACCGCGCATCGAGGCCTGGAGGTCCTGGCCGACGAGGAGTCCCGCCCGGTCGGCGGAGAGCTCGGACTTGCGGAACCACTCCCGCAGCGCCGTCACGATCGCCATGATCGCGATGTTCCCCAGCGGGATCCAGGCGATCTTCAGCGCCAGGTTGGTGAGGAAAAGCAGGATCGTGCGGTACACCGAGTGACCGGAGAGGGCGTGACCCACCTCGTGGCCGATCACCGCCCGCATCTCCTCCTCGTCGAGCAGCTCCACGAGGCCGGTGGTGACCACGATGATCGGCTCGTCCAGACCGATGCACATCGCGTTCGGCTTCGGGTCCTGCGTGACGTACATCGGCGGGACCTTCTCCAGGTCCAGGATGTAACACGCGTCCCTCAGCATGTCGTTGAGGTGCGTGAACTGCGCGTCGCTCACCCGCACGGAGTCGGAGAGGAACAGCAGTCGAAGACTGCGCTCGGGCAGCAGCCCGCTCAGCGCCTTGAAGACCGTGTCGAAGCCGGTGAGCTTGCGCAGGGCGACGAGCGCCGAGCGGTCGGCCGGATGCTCATAGGCCCGCGAGGAGATGCCGGGGAAGCGCTTGCGCTGCCTGCTCGGCACGTTCCCGTTTCCGTTGTCGGCCTTCTCGGTCATGGATGCCCCCTGTTCGTACGAGACTTTGCTCGTCCCCCTGACGCGCCCCAGCCTAGGGGCTGGGGCCACCGCGTGCCGGAGCCTGTGGATAACTCGGGCACAGCGGACAACCGAGGAGTACGACCGCCCTGACAACGACTGAGTCGGCGTGAGCGTGCCCGGACGGCCCGCATACGATGTGCGCGAAGTCTCCGCTCCCATCCCCGATCGATAGGTCCTGCTGACGATGAGCCTCCACAGCACCGCCGCCAACCTGGTCTCGCTCGCCGAGGGCGCCGCCGAGCACGGTGGCAACCACGACAGCCTCAACCCGTACCTCACCGGTTTCGGCGCGCTCGGTGCGCTGCTTCTGCTGCTGTGGATCACCACCCGGTTCAACCGCGACCGCTGAGCCGGCGACCGCGGATCGGACGCCCGAAGCGGTGCCAGTAGGCTCTGCACGCATGGGAGAGCAGGAAGTGCCTACTGGCGGCCGCGGCAAGCGCCGACTCGGCGTGATGGGCGGAACGTTCGACCCGATCCACCACGGACACCTGGTGGCCGCCAGTGAGGTGGCCGCCCTGTTCCACCTCGACGAGGTGGTGTTCGTGCCGACCGGGCAGCCGTGGCAGAAGAGTCACAAAGCCGTCTCGGCGGCCGAGGACCGCTATCTGATGACGGTCATCGCCACCGCGTCCAACCCGCAGTTCTCGGTCAGCCGTATCGACATCGACCGCGGCGGGCCGACGTACACCATCGACACCCTGCGGGACCTGCGCTCCCTCAACAGCGACTCGGACCTCTTCTTCATCACCGGGGCCGACGCGCTGTCGCAGATCCTCACGTGGCGCGATGCCGAGGAGCTCTTCGCCCTCGCCCACTTCATCGGCGTCACCCGGCCGGGCCACGACCTCACGGACGACGGACTGCCCAAGGGCGGGGTCTCGCTCGTCGAGGTTCCTGCGCTCGCGATCTCCTCCACCGACTGCCGGGCGAGGGTCGCGCAGGGCGATCCGGTCTGGTATTTGGTGCCGGACGGCGTGGTCCGCTACATCGACAAGCGCCAGTTGTACCGCGGCGAGTGAGCCTCGGAGAGGGGCACCGGTGAACGAACAGAACCCGTACGACCCGTACTACCCGCAGCCGCAGATCATCGGCTACGACGAGTACGGGCAGCCGGTGTACCAGCAGGTCCCACCGCAGGCACAGCAGCCGTACGACCCGTACGCCCAGCAGCGGCAGGCCCAGCAGCCGCAGCAGCAGCCCGTGCAGCAGCCCGGCCGGCAGCAGGGGTACGGCTACGACGCCTACGGGCAGCCGGTCCAGCCCCAGCAGCCCCCGCAGCAGCCCCAGCAGTCCCCGCAGCAGCCTCAGTACGACCCGTACGGGCAGCAGCGCGGATACGACCCGTACGCCTCGTACGACACCGGGCAGCAGTGGGCCGTCCAAGGAGACCCCGCCCCCGCCGCCCCGCCGCCCGCCCCGGTGGCCGCTCCCGCCGGCGTGCCCGGACAGCGCCCCGCGCCGGACGACAGCGGCGACGACCGGGCCTACCGCACCGAGCAGTTCTCGTTCATCGAGGAGCCCGACGAGGACTCCGAAGACGTCATCGACTGGCTGAAGTTCACCGAGAGCCGCTCCGAGCGGCGCGAGGAGGCCAGGCGGCGCAGCCGTAACCGGGTCGTCGCCCTGGTCGTGGCCCTCGTCATCGCCGCCGTCGGCGGAGTCGGCTATCTCTGGTCCGCGGGCAAGCTCCCCGGCATGTCCGGCGAGGAGCGGCAGCAGAACACCGCCACCGGACCCCAGAAGCGCGACACGATCGTCGTCCATCTGCACGACACCAAGGGCGGCGGGACCAGCACCGCCCTGCTGGTCGACAACACCACGACCAAGCAGGGCACCACCGTCCTGCTCCCCAACGCACTCTCCGTCGCCGACGACGAGGGCTCCACGACCACGCTCGCCAAGTCCGTCGAGGACGACGGCTCCAGCGGCACCCGCGAGGCCATCGGCAACCTCCTCGGCGCGAAGATCACCGGCACCTGGCGGCTCGACACCCCGTACCTGGAGAACCTGGTCGAGCTGGTCAGCAACATCGACATCACCACCGACACCGACGTACCCAGCGGGAAGAAGGGCGAGGAGCCGCTCGTCACCAAGGGCGAGAACCAGACGCTCAACGGTCGCGCGGCCGTCGCCTACGCGACGTACCGCGGGCCCGGCGAGGCCGAGGCCAAGCAGCTCCAGCGCTTCGGGCAGGTCCTCTACGGGGTGCTGCGGAAGATGTCCGACGACCCCAAGGCCGCCACGGTCACCATCGAGACCCTCGCCCAGATCCTCGACCCGTCCCTGCCGGAGAAGGACCTCGGCGCCTCGCTCGCCAAGCTGGCCGAGCACGCCAAGGGCGGCGACTACAAGACCGCGCTGCTCCCGGTGGAGCAGGACGGCTCGCTGAGCGAGGGCGGGGCCGACAGTGTGGTCAAGGACATCCTCGGCGGCAAGGTCAGCGCGCCCGACCAGGGGAGCGCGGTCCGAGTCTCGATCCGGGACGCCTCCGGCAAGGACGCGACGGAGGCCGCCAGGGTCGTCCTGATCAACGGAGGCTTCGCCTTCGTGGGCGGCGCCAAGGCGGAGACCGAGGAGAAGTCGCAGGTCCTCTACGGTGACGACGCCCAGAAGACGACCGCGGCGGAGGTGGCCAAGACCCTGGGCCTGCCGGAGAGCGCCGTCAAGAAGGGCAAGGCGGCCGGGAACGGCGATGTCACGGTGGTTCTGGGCGAGGATTACAAGATCCCCGGGCGGAAGCAGTGACCCGGTTCTAATGGTTTGCGGGGCGGTCGGCGGTACGTGAGACCCTTGATGTGTCTCTGACCGCCGACGAAAGCCTGCTTGTGACCGCCACGGATCGCTCCATCGAGCTCGTCAACGCCGCCGCCCAGGCGGCGGCCGACCGGCTCGCGCACGACATCATCGCGTACGACGTCAGCGATGTGCTGTCGATCACCGACGCATTCCTGCTCGCCTCCGCGCCCAACGACCGCCAGGTCAAGTCGATCGTCGACGAGATCGAGGAGCGGCTCAACAAGGAGCTCGGCGCCAAGCCGGTGCGCCGCGAGGGCGACCGCGACGCCCGCTGGATCCTCCTGGACTACGTCGACATCGTCGTCCACGTCCAGCACAGCGAGGAGCGGGTCTTCTACGCTCTGGAGCGGCTCTGGAAGGACTGCCCCGAGCTGCCGCTGCCCGAGGACGCCCTCAAGACCCGCGGCAAGGCCGCCGAGCACGCCGCGCTGACGGGCGCCGCCGACGAGACGGACGGTGAGCTGCGCTGAGCACCACCAAGGGCGGCAGCGGCCGCCGTATCGTCCTGTGGCGGCACGGCCAGACCGCGTGGAACCTGGAGCGCCGCTTCCAGGGCTCCACGGACATCGAGCTGACGGAGACCGGTGTCGCCCAGGCGCGCCGGTCCGCCCGGCTGCTCGCCTCGCTGAAGCCGGACGCGATCATCGCCTCCGACCTGAAGCGGGCGGCGGCCACCGCCGGCGAGCTCGCCGCCCTCACCGGCCACCCCGTCGCGCACGACTCCGCCCTGCGCGAGACGTACGCGGGGGAGTGGCAGGGCCTGACCCACGACGAGATCGTGGCGCGTTACGGCGAGCAGTACGCCGCCTGGAAGCGCGGCGAGCCCGTGCGCCGGGGCGGCGGCGAGCTGGAGACCGAGGTCGCCGACCGGGCCGCTCCGGTGGTCCTGGAGCACGCCGACAAGCTGCCGGACGACGGCACGCTCGTCGTGGTGAGCCATGGCGGCACGATCCGCACCACCATCGGCCGGCTGCTCGGCCTGGAGGCGCATCACTGGGAGAGCCTCGGCGGGCTCTCCAACTGCTGCTGGTCCGTCCTCGGCGAGGGCGCCCGGGGCTGGCGGCTCCTCGAGCACAACGCCGGCACGCTGCCCGAGCCGGTCCTCGGCGACGACGACTGAGCGGCTCACGGACCCGGATTTCACTTTCCGGCAGGTCACAGGCTAAAGTTCTTCTTGTTCGCAGCGCGGAGCGCAAAGAACACGAGGGGCTATAGCTCAGTTGGTAGAGCGCCTGCATGGCATGCAGGAGGTCAGGAGTTCAATTCTCCTTAGCTCCACAGTCACCGGATCCCGTCCCCATCAGGGGGGCGGGATTCGTCGTTTCGTCAGTGACCCCGCAGCGTCTCGATCGCTCGGCGGCTCTCCTCGTCGTTGGGCGTGTACGTCACGATCCGGCACTCCGGCATTCCGTTGATGGACAGCGACACCGAGGTCATCCGGACCTCGCCCACGAGGTCGTGGCGGAAGGTCTTCACCCGGGGCCCGGGCGGTACGACGTCGCCGCTCTGCCAGAGCCGGGCGAACTCCGGGCTCGCCTCCGAGAGCCGCCGGATGAACGACTCCCAGGCGGGCTCGCCCACATGGCGTCCGTAGGCACCGCGCATCTGAGCCACCATCAGGGGCAGCTCCAGGCGCTTGTTGACCACGGGGCAGGCCGGGTCGGGGACGGTGAAGAGCGTCCACAGCACATTGCGTATGCCGAGCGGATTGCGCACCCGGTCGTGCGCGGAGGGCAGGAACAGCGCCTCGTACGTGGAGTTGGTCGCCAGCACGTCGTACCGGGTGTTGTAGACCACCGCCGGGTGCGGGACCAGGGCGTCCAGAATTCCCTGGATCTCGGGGCTGACCGTCTCGATGTCCTCCGCGCCGCGGTCGGGCGCGAACGGCACCTCCGCCAGGTGGTACAGGTGCTCGCGCTCGGGCCGGTCGAGCCGGAGCGTGCGGGCGACCGCGTCGAGCACCTGGGCGGAGGCGTTGATCGGGCGGCCCTGTTCCAGCCAGGTGTACCAGGTGACGCCGACCCCGGAGAGCTGGGCGACCTCCTCGCGGCGCAGGCCGGGTGTACGGCGGCGCAGTCCGGGCGGCATCCCCACGTCCTCCGGAGTCACCCGGGCCCGGCGGCTGCGCAGGAACGCCGCCAGTTCCGGTCGGCGGCGCTGCTGTGTCGGTGCTGCCAAAATCGTCACACCCCCATGGTCGAGTCCCCGTGCCGCCGTTGCCAGGTGGTGTCAGTACCAGCATCAGCGGGCTCTCGTTACCCGTATCGAATCGTCGTCAGGCTGCTCTGCATGACGACGACCACAACACGTCCCGTACTCAGTAAAGACGGTGGCACCGACAACCGGCCCGGGTTACTGCTCGGGGTGGTGCTCGCCGCCCAGTTCATGGCACTGCTCGACGTCTTCATCGTCAACGTCGCCGCCCCCACCATCCGTACCGAACTGTCCGCCTCCGGGGCGGGACTTCAGCTCGTCATCGCCGGTTACACCATCGCCTACGCGGTCCTGCTGATCACCGGCGCACGGCTCGGCGACCGGCTCGGCCACCGGCGGATGTACCTCGGCGGACTCGCCGTCTTCACGGTGGCCTCGCTCGCCTGCGGTCTGGCCACGGGAACGGGCCAGCTGATCGCCTTTCGCCTCGTCCAGGGTGCCGGGGCCGCCCTGATGATCCCTCAGGTGCTCAGCCTCATCCAGCGGAACTTCACCGGGGAGGGCCGGGTCCGCGCACTCAGCGCGTACTCCGCGGTGCTCGCCACCGGCGCCGCGGCCGGCCAGGTCGTCGGCGGCATCCTCGTCAGCGCGGACCTGTTCGGCAGCGGCTGGCGGCCGGTCTTCCTGGTCAACGTGCCCATCGGTCTGGTCCTGCTGGCCCTGGGCGCCCGAGTGCTGCCGCGCGACGCGCGCACCGAGCCCGAACGCGCCCGCTCCCTCGACCTGCCCGGACTCGTCCTGCTCGCCGCGGCCGTCTCGCTCCTCACCGTCCCCCTGGTCCTCGGACAGGAGCAGGACTGGCCGGTATGGGCCTGGATCTCGCTCGCGTGCTCCGCGGTGGTCCTCGCGGCCTTCGGCGCGTACGAGTCCCGGCTCGCCCGCCGGGGCGGTGCTCCGCTCATCGCCCCGCGTGTCCTGCGCATCCCGGGCATCGGACGGGCCGCGTTCGGGATCGCCGTGGCGATGGCCATCAACGCCGGCTTTCTCTTCACCCTCACCCTGCATCTGCAGGGAGGGCTCGGGCACAGCGCGCTGCGCGCCGGTCTGACCTTCGCGCCGGCCGCCGCGGTCTTCGGCGTGATCGGCCTCACCTGGCGTCGCTGGCCGGCCCGCGGGCAGCGCTTCCTGATCCCCGGCGGTTTCCTGCTGGCCGCGGTCGCCTCGGTGGCCATGGGCGCGCTCCTCAGGGGCGGCGACACGGGAGGCTGGGGGCTCTACCCGGCACTCGCCGCCATGGGGGCGGGGCTCGCGCTTGCCTTCAGCCCGGCCCTGACCGGAGCGCTGGCCCGCGTACGGCCCGAGGACGCCGCCGACGCCAGCGGTCTGCTCGCCACCGTCACCCAGCTCGGCCAGCTGATCGGTGTCGCGAGCTTCGGCACACTCTTCCTCGGCCGACTGCATACGCCGGGGGCGCATGACTCTGCCAATGCGCTGTGGGCGTGCGCCCTCGCGCTGGCCGCTGCTTCGATCTTGGGCGCGTCGGCCGCCCTGGTACGCCGAGCGCGCTGACCCCCTTGCGGGGCCATGGCAGAATCGGACGGCCGGAGGGGAACGAGGGCCCGGGTGGGAGGGAGTGTGCGATGGCCGCGAGCGGTGCCGAGGGTGCCGAGACCGATGCCGTCGCCGAGCCCGACGAGGACCGTGCCGCGGCTCACGGGGCCGGAGCCCCGCTCGACTGCCCCCCGTGCGGTTCCGCCCAGGTCGTCCAAGTGCTCGGCGACAACGGCGGAGTGTCCTTCGTGTGCACGTCCTGCGGCCACAGCTGGAGCTGATTGATGGGTGCACACAGGCGGAAGTGCGACTGGTGCGGCAGCGGTACGCCCATTGTCCGGGACATGGACCCGGTCAACGCCGACTACCAGTACTGGTGCGAGGAGTGCGCGCGGGCGCTGATCATAAAGGGCGACCCCATCGAGACCTACCGCGAACTCGAGGGGGAGCCGATCTACGGACGGCTGCTCGACGAGCACTGCACCCTCAAGCGCTTCTACTCCTTCGCCACGGCCTGACGCCACCGGGCGAGTCCGTACCCCAGGAACAGGGCGGTCGCGGTCAGCGGATAGACCGCCGAGAGCAGCATCTGACCGGGGTTCTGGGCGAGTTCGGGGCGCCCCGGGTCGTGCGGCACCCACCACAGCGCGAACGAGGCGAAGGCCAGTGCCACCGCGGCCACGGCCCACCCGGGCCGCACACGATCGCGTCGGTCCACGAGCAGGACGAGCAGCGGGACGCACCACACCCAGTGGTGGGACCAGGAGATCGGGCTGATCATCAGAGCCGTCACGGCACAGACGATCACGGCCAGTGCCTTGTCCCCGCGCAGCGCGGCCCGCACCGCGAGCACCATGGCGGCGCCACCGAGCACGGCCGCGGCCACCGCCCACCACATGCCCGGGTCGTCGGTGTGCATCAGCCGCGCGAGCACCCCGCGCAGCGACTGGTTGGCGGTCTCCTCCGCGAAGCCCACCCGGCCGGTCTCGAAGAGCGTCTCGGTCCAGAAGCGCTTGGAGTCGTACGGCAGGATCAGTGCGCTGACCAGGGTCGCACCGAGGAACACCGCGGTCGCCGTGGCCGCCGTGCGCAGCCACTGGTTCCAGCCGTTCTCGCGGCGCCACAGAAGCAGGCCGGCGGCGAGGAGGAGGACGACGAACAGACCGGGTGTGAGCTTCACCGCAGTCGCCAGGCCGATGCCCAGGCCCGCCCAGCGGTTGCCCTCGCGGCGTGTGAAGTCCCACAGGACCGCCACCGCGACGAGCAGGTTGATCTGTCCGTACCGCAGCGTCGTCCACACCGGCTCGCACCAGACCACGACCGCCGCCACCAGGAACGTCGTGCGCCAGAGCCGCTCGCGGGACAGGGACGGCCGGACCAGCTGCAGGGAGAGCTGGACCAGGGCGACGACGAGGAGCAGGTTCCCGGCGGTCGTCAGCGTCCGCATCAGCGGAACGCCGACGAACGTCAGTGGGACGAACAGCAGCCCCGCGAAGGGCGGATACGTCATGGCGAGGTTCGCCGAGGTGGCACGCATCGCGTAGAGGTCACCGCCGGCCCGGACGGTCTCCCCCTCCGCCCGGTAGACCATCACGTCGAGCATGTTCACGTGGGCGAGCCTTTGCGCCACCCAGAAGGCTATGAACGACACGAGACAGGCGGCCGCGGCAGTGGCGAGAGGCCACTGGCGGGCGCGGGTTCTGGCAAGCACGGACACGGTCACAGAGGGGGACCCTACCCGGCACCCCCGGGCCGCCTGGGAAAGGATTTGGTGATCCCCCGGGGAGCCGGTTAATGTTCTGTCTGTCGCCGCGGGGGAAACCCGGAACGGGGCGGACAGCAAGGGGCTATAGCTCAGTTGGTAGAGCGCCTGCATGGCATGCAGGAGGTCAGGAGTTCAATTCTCCTTAGCTCCACAGAACGAAGAAGCGGATCATCCGAATCGGATGATCCGCTTCTCCGTTTTCACCTCCCGGGCATCAACCCCTGCCGCTGCCCAGCGCCTTACGGCCCGGGCCAGGCGGCAGGGCCGGCCGCTCCTGGGGTCCCTGCTCGATCCTGAGCGCCAGCGCGGGACAGCGACGTACGGCCCGCTGCGCCCGCCCCCGCAGATGCATCGGCACGGAGGCGTCGGCGAGCGCCGGATAGCCGTCCGGGCCCAGCCTGATCAGCTCCGGGACGATGTCCGCGCAGAGCCCGTGCCCCTGGCACAGCGTCCAGTCCACGGCCAGCTTCTCGCCGCTCGGGATCGACTCCTCCGCGTCCTGGTAGCCGGGAGCGGGGAGCGGCAGCACGCCGACGGTCGGGCGTCCGCAGCCGCCGTCGAGGACATGGGCGGCGAGATCGTCCGTGAAGGCCGAGAGCGTCGAGGCGAAGAAGCGGGCCGAGCCGTCCGGGTGCTTGCAGGCGCCCCGGCCCTTCACCGCCTGGGTCACCTCCCGCAACGCCCCCAGCGCGGCCGGACCGCCACCGTTCAGCACGTCCGAGAGGCCACCGGCCGCGGCGGGCAGACCGAGCCGGCACGGCCCGCACTGGCCCGCGGTCTCCGCCGCGAGCCAGTTCGCGACCCGCAGCGATTCGCCGAGCGGGCATGTCTCGGGGCCGATCGGCAGGATCGCCCCGGCGCCCAGGGCGCCGCCGACAGCGGCCAGCGACGCCCGCGAGACGACGGCGTTGTCGACGGCCGTCGAGTCGATCCAGTTGCCGTGGTAGCCGCCCGTGAGGACGCCCTGGGGGAGCGGCGGGGCCCCGGCCAGCTGGAGCACGTACCGCAGCGGGACGCCCGTCGGAACCTCGACCACCATGGGGCGCGCGACCGCGCCGGAGATCGTCAGCATGACCGTGCCGGGCTCCGCCTCCAGACCGCTGTGGCCGTAGCGGCGCGGACCGATCCGGGCGGCCACGGCCAGCTGCGCGAACGTCTCGGCGTTGGACAGGAGGGTGGGCGCCCCGCCCACCCCGGACTCCGCCGCGCGCTCCCGGCGGCCGGGGGGCAGAGCGGGGCCGCCGCCGATCGCACGGATCACCGCAGAGGCCTCCCCGGAGACCATGCGCTCCGGAGTTCGGACGACACGCGCGCGTAGAGCCTGCCCACGGCGGTCGGAGAGGCCGCGCTCGGCGAGTGCCGACCGGATGGAGATCTCCGTGGAGTTACGGGTCACGGCCACGATCAGCGTCCGGGCACCGAGCGCCTCGGCCGCCAGCAGAGCCCCGTCCAGGATCAGGTGCGGGGCCCGGTTGAGCAGCACCGTGTCCTTCCGGCAGGCGGGCTCGCCCTCACTGCCGTTGACCACCACCACGGGGCGCACCCCACGGCGGATCGCCGCCTGGCCGACGGCCCTCAGCTTGCGGCCGAAGGGAAAACCGGCGCCACCGCGCCCGTGGAGGGATATGTCGTCCGCCAGCTGGGCGAGCTGCTCGCCGCTCATCGGATCCAGCGGCCCGTGCACCTTCAGATGCATCGCCAGACCGAGCCGCTCGACCAGGTCGAACCCCTGGGTGAGCTGCGGCAGACCGACCACGCGGACCTCGGGGACGTCGGGGAGCGGGGCGTTCACGGGCGGTCTCCTGCGGGTGCGGTCCAGGGTTCACCCGCGGGAGGCGGGCTGGAGTAGGTCGGCATCGGGGGCGAGGGCGTGGGCCAGTAGCCGGGGCGGAGGGAGGGGTCTGGAACGACGGGGAGCTCCTCGGTCATGGGGATGCGCTCGGCGAGCGGGGCGCCGCCGGAGGGGTACGGGGTGGGGTCGGGCGCCGGGGCGGCGCGGGACACCGCCCGGTAGGCGGCCGAGAGGCCGGCGGAGAAGCCGGGGCCGACGGTCGGGGCCGGGGGAGCCGTCTCGTAGAGCGGTGGCGTGGACTCGTACGGCGGGGGAGCGGACTCGTACAGCGGGGGAGCTGTCTCGTAGAGCGGGGGAGCGGATTCGTACAGCGGGGTTGTGGACTCGTACGGCCGGTCGCTCGGTACGGGGGGCGAGACGGGCACGGGGGGAGCCAGGGAGGGGCGGCCTGTGGGCCGGTCCAGCCATTCGGTGGACACGGTGGGCGACTCGTAGCCGCCGCCGTCGTCCTCCGGCCTCGTGGTGTCCTCTGCCCGGGCGGCGGCCCGGTCGGCTTCCTCGGCCGCGCCGGTGCCTTCCAGCGACGCGAGGAGTCCGGCGAACCGGTCGGCGAGCGCCCGCTGTGTCGGGGCGGGCAGCAGCCGGAGCGAGACCGCCGTCGCGACGGCGGTCAGTGCGAGGCAGTACATGACGACGACCCAGGTGGCGGCGGGCCGGCCCGCGTACAGGCCGTGGACCAGGGCGAAGCACCAGGCCGGGTACGCCAGCATGTGCAGCGGTCGCCAGCGGGCGGCGAAACGGCTCCGGCCCGCCAGAGTGCTGCGCAGGGCGCCCGTCGAGGCGGCGACGACCATGAGCAGCCCGGCGAGCGAGCCGAAGCCGATGAGGGCCGATGTGCCTGTGATGCCGAGGCCGAAGGGGATCAGGGCGCCGATCGGCTCGACATGGCCGAGGGACACCTTGACGGTGGCGTGCAGCAGCAGGAAGCCGAGGGAGGCGACCGCGGTGGCGCGGTGGACGCCCTGGGCGAGCAGCCGGTGACGGGGGGAGAGCAGCAGCCGGTCGGTGGCTATCAGGCCCCAGGCGACCGAGGCGGTGAGGGACACCAGCGACAGCACGCCGGTGGTGAAGTCGAGCGCGGCCCGGAAACCGTCGCTGCCGCCGAGGGCGAGCAGCGGGATGATCACCAGCGCTGCGACCGAAAGCCCGCCCTGAACCGGTCGGCTCATACCGGTTCGCAGGTCGGGGGAAGAGCGGTTCTTGCGATGAGGGTTCATGGGGGCGACTCCGAATGGTGCGGATAAGCGGTCCCGTTGCCGCATGCTAAGTCGCTCCATACCGGCTGGTAGGGAGTTTGCGCGTTTACAAGGCGCTCGCTCCGTAACTGACTCTGGGGTTGCCCTGGATAAGGGTGATACGCGGAGTAACCCGGGCGGCCCGGACGGCCGGGAAGACGTGGCGTGACTGCGGTGGGGCGCATTCCGGTGGTCGTGGGGCCACCGGGTGGAACGTCGGTGCGGCCCGCTCGGGCCCTGCGGTACCCTGACGCCATGCGTGCCGTACGCCTTCTGCTTAGCGAGCCGCGCTGATCAGTCCCGACCGATGAAAGATCTGGTCGGAATCGGCGCGGCGTCCCCTCCTGTGCGAGGGGATTTTTCATTTCGTGGCAGTGCAGTTCGCGGGCAGTGGGCAGAGACGATCGATGGAGCTTCAAGGATCATGAGCGAGATGAATTCGGCTGCCGAGACGGCGGCCCCGCATCGTTATACGGCGGCCATGGCCGCCGACATCGAGGCACGCTGGCAGGACTTCTGGGACGCCGATGGCACCTACGAGGCGCCGAACCCCACCGGTGACCTGGCGGGCGATCCGGCGGTCGCCGCCCGGCCCAAGAAGTTCATCATGGACATGTTCCCGTACCCCTCGGGTGCGGGCCTGCACGTCGGTCACCCGCTGGGCTACATCGCCACGGATGTCTTCGCCCGTCACCAGCGCATGACCGGCCACAACGTGCTGCACACCCTGGGCTTCGACGCCTTCGGCCTGCCGGCCGAGCAGTACGCCGTGCAGACGGGCACGCACCCGCGCGTGTCCACCGAGGCCAACATGGAGAACATGAAGGTCCAGCTGCGCCGGCTGGGCCTGGGCCACGACAAGCGCCGGTCGTTCGCCACGATCGACCCGGAGTACTACAAGTGGACGCAGTGGATCTTCCTGCAGATCTACAACTCCTGGTACGACGACGAGGCCAAGAAGGCCCGCCCGATCACCGAGCTGATCGCCCAGTTCGAGAACGGCACCCGTGAGGTCACCGGCTCCACGCGCGCGTGGAGCGACCTGACCGCAGCCGAGCGCGCCGACGTCCTGGGCGAGTACCGCCTGGCCTACGCCTCCGACGCGCCGGTCAACTGGTGCCCCGGCCTGGGCACGGTCCTGGCCAACGAGGAGGTCACCGCCGACGGCCGTTCCGAGCGCGGCAACTTCCCCGTCTTCAAGGCCAAGCTGCGCCAGTGGAACATGCGCATCACCGCCTACGCGGACCGCCTGCTGGACGACCTGGACGCGCTGGACTGGCCCGAGGCCATCAAGCTGCAGCAGCGGAACTGGATCGGCCGCTCCGAGGGCGCCCGCGTCGACTTCCAGGTCGGCGAGGCCGGCGCGATCACCGTCTTCACCACCCGCCAGGACACCCTGTTCGGTGCCACCTACATGGTGCTGGCCCCGGAGCACGACCTGGTCGAGAAGATCGTCCCGGACGCCTGGCCCGCCGGCACCCACGACGTGTGGACGGGCGGACACGCCACTCCGGCCGACGCCGTCGCCGCGTACCGCAAGCAGGCCGCCTCCAAGTCCGACGTCGAGCGGCAGGCCGAGGCCAAGGAGAAGACCGGCGTCTTCACCGGCGCGTACGCGACCAACCCGGTCAGCGGCGAGCAGGTCCCGGTCTTCATCGCCGACTACGTCCTGATGGGCTACGGCACCGGCGCGATCATGGCCGTCCCGGCGCACGACACCCGCGACTTCGCCTTCGCGCGCGCCTTCGAGCTGCCCATGCGCTGCGTCGTCGAGCCGAGCGACGAACGCGGCACCGACCCGTCCACGTGGGACGACGCGTTCGGCTCCTACGAGGCGAAGCTGGTCAACTCCGCGAACGACGAGATCTCGCTGGACGGCCTGGGCGTCGTCGAGGCCAAGGCGAGGATCACCGCCTGGCTGGCCGACCGCGGCATCGGCGAGGGCACCGTCAACTTCCGCCTGCGCGACTGGCTGTTCAGCCGTCAGCGGTACTGGGGCGAGCCCTTCCCGATCGTCTACGACGAGGACGGTGTCGCGCACGCGCTGCCCGAGTCGATGCTGCCGCTGGAGCTGCCGGAGGTCGACGACTACTCGCCGCGCACCTTCGACCCGGACGACGCCGACACCCAGCCCGAGACGCCGCTGTCCCGCAACGAGGACTGGGTCAACGTCACCCTGGACCTGGGCGACGGCCCGAAGAAGTACCGCCGCGAGACCAACACCATGCCCAACTGGGCCGGTTCCTGCTGGTACGAGCTGCGCTACCTGGACCCGAACAACTCCGAGAAGCTGGTCGACCCGGCGATCGAGCAGTACTGGATGGGCCCGCGCGAGGGCATGCCGACGGGCGGCGTCGACCTGTACGTGGGCGGTGCCGAGCACGCCGTGCTGCACCTGCTGTACGCGCGGTTCTGGTCCAAGGTGCTGTTCGACCTGGGTCACGTCTCCTCGGCCGAGCCGTTCCACAAGCTGTACAACCAGGGCATGATCCAGGCCTTCGTCTACCGTGACGCGCGCGGCATCGCCGTGCCGGCGGCCGAGGTCGAGGAGCGCGACGGCGGCTACTGGTACCAGGGCGAGAAGGTCAGCCGCGTCCTGGGCAAGATGGGCAAGTCCCTGAAGAACGCGGTCACCCCGGACGAGATCTGCGCCGAGTTCGGTGCGGACACCCTGCGGCTGTACGAGATGGCGATGGGCCCGCTGGACGTGTCCCGCCCGTGGGACACGCGCGCGGTGGTCGGCCAGTACCGGCTGCTGCAGCGGCTGTGGCGCAACATCGTCGACGAGGCGACGGGTGAGGCCACGGTCGTGGACACCCAGGACGCCGACATCGACGCGGACACGCTGCGTGCCCTGCACAAGGCCATCGACGGTGTCTCGCAGGACATGGCGGCCATGCGCTTCAACACCGCCATCGCCAAGGTGACCGAGCTGAACAACCACCTGACCAAGGCGGGCGGCGCGATCCCGCGTTCCGTCGCCGAGCGACTGGTGCTGCTGGTCGCCCCGCTGGCCCCGCACATCGCCGAGGAGCTGTGGCGCAAGCTGGGCCACACCGACTCGGTCGTCCACCAGGACTTCCCGGTCGCCGACCCGGCGTACGTCGTGGACGAGACCGTGACCTGCGTCGTGCAGATCAAGGGCAAGGTCAAGGCGCGCCTGGAGGTCTCCCCGTCCATCACGGACGCGGAGCTGGAGGCGCTGGCGCTGGGCGACGCGAACGTGGTCGCGGCGCTGGGCGGCGCGGAGATCCGCAAGGTGATCGTGCGCGCCCCGAAGCTGGTCAACATCGTCGCCTGATCAGGGACACGGGGTTTTCCCCTACGGGCAGGTTGGGGGTTCCGATGGAACCCTCGGCCTGCCCGTTCCGTTTACCGTGGAAGAACGACAACCGAGGGAACTCGACAGCCGAGGAACTCGACCGACGCCGGAGGGCCGCACATGGAAGCCGCGATTGTGATCATGGCGCTGCTCTTCTTCGCCTTCGTGGCGCTGGGGGTCTACGCGACGGTGAAGGTCGCCAAGGCCGCCAAGCGAGGTGTCGACCGCACCATCAACCAGGCCCGGCGGACGGTCGAGGACACCACGCTGCGCGCCAAGAGCTACGGGCAGGGCGGGGTCGCCGGTGAATTGGCCCAGCTGCGGCTCTCGCTGCGCACCTCGATGCGCGCGACACAGGACGCCCTGCAGGCGGGCGTCGCCGAGGACGCCTCGCTGAAGGAGTCTTTGGACCTCTTCCGCCGGTTGAGCGCCCACGGTCAGGAGCTGGACGAGGATCTCAAGCGCCTGGAGCGGGAGCCGGACCGGTCGAGGGTGGCCGGACAGCTCGGCGATCTCCGCAAGCGTACGGAGCAGATCACCCAGTCCGCGGACTCGCTCCGCTGGGCGGCCAGGGACCGGGCACGGAAGTTCGCGGAGGACGACCTGTCCTCGCTGAGCGCGCAGATCGACGTGGAGGCGGGAGCGTTGCGGCACTGGTCGGCGCCTGCCGGCCAGGAACCCGCGTCGGGCGACTTCGCGTGGCCGGACGCGGGCGCCGCCGTGCCGGGCGCCGAGCGGGGCCAGGTGTGGCCCGGGGACGCGGACGCGGAGGCCGCGTCGGGCCCGCGTCAGGACGGCCAGGGCGCCGGTGCCCAGGGACAGCAGCCGCCGCCGGCGATCACGCCGCCCGATCCGCGCCAGGCCGCTTATCCGTGGGAGAAGTCGCCCCGGCCCGAGACCACCAACTGACGCGAGCGAGGGCCGGGCTGCCATGCGGCGGCCCCGACGGGTAACCTCCCGCTCATGTCCCGGCATGTCGCGATCGTCACCGATTCCACGGCCTACCTGCCACCCCAGGCGATGGAGCGGCACAGCATCACCGCGGTCCCGCTCACCGTCGTCATCGGTGATCAGGCCTTTGAGGAGGGGACCGAGATCTCGGCCCGCTCGCTGGCCCAGGCGCTCCAGAAGCGGCGGCCGGTGACCACCTCGCGGCCGAGTCCCGAGGTCTTCGCGGAGACCTATCGCGCGGCCGCCGAGGCGGGTGCGCGGGGTGTCGTCTCACTTCATCTCTCCGCCGAGTTCTCCGGTACGTACGACGCCGCCGTGCTGGCGGCGAAGAACGCCCCCGTGCCGGTCCGGGTCGTCGACACCCGGATGGTGGGGATGGCGCTCGGCTTCTGCGCGCTCGCGGCGGCCGAGGTCGTGGACGCGGGCGGTTCCCTCGACGAGGCGGTCGCCGCCGCGGAGAAGCGGGCGGCGGGGACCTCCGCGTTCTTCTACGTCGACACGCTCGACTACCTCCGCAGGGGCGGGCGGATCGGTGCGGCCCAGGCGCTGCTCGGCTCCGCGCTCGCCGTGAAGCCGCTGCTCCAGCTCGACGGAGGGCGGATCGAGCTGCGGGAGAAGGTACGGACGGCGTCGAAGGCGATCGCCCGCCTCGAGGAGATCGCCGTGGAGCGGGCGGGTTCCGGCGCGGTGGACATCGCGGTGCACCATCTCTCCGCACCCGAGCGGGCCGCCGTCCTGGCCGACCGGCTGCGGGAACGCGTCGAGGGCATCGAGGAGTTGCAGGTCAGCGAGGTGGGCGCGGTGATCGGAGCGCACACGGGGCCCGGGCTGCTCGCCGTCGTGGTCTCGCCCCGCTGAGGAGCACAATCCCTCGTGTGAGTGACGGACTTTTCCACAACTGGGTGCTTACCCACGGAAATTGAGGCGTCTCAGCGGGTTCGGACAGATGTACCTACCGTCCTGTCCATGGCTCTTCGTACAGATACCGCAGCAGGCAACAGCACACGTGACGTGACGCGTGACGCGCCGCGCGACGTGACGCGTAGGGCGACCACGAACCCGACCACGACCGCGGCCGCGTCCTCGGTGAGGAGGGCGGGTGCCACCAGCGGTCCGGGGCGCGCGCCCGGTTCGGACGGGCGGAGCCGCGTCCGTGGGCGGGGTTCGCCTCCCTCGCGGGCGCGCGGGCGGGCGCGGGGGAGACAGGCGGTCGCCGCGAGCCGTGCCGCCGTACGGCGCCGAGGTGAGGCGCTGTTTCCTTCCGCGGCGGCACCTGCCGTGCGCGAACCGGACGTGGAGTGGGGCGAGTCGGAGGTCGTGGCCCCGCCCGGGGTACGGGAGGAGGTTGGCGCGCCCGGGAGGTGGGAGCGGCTGAGGCTGGCGCTGAGTGATCGGCTGCCGGTGTGGGTGCAGTCCAGGTGTGGCCTCGAACCGAGGACGCTGGCCGCGCTGGCCGTGGTCCTGGTCGTGGCCGCGGGTTTCGCCGGACGGTACTTCTGGGCCGGACGCCCGGAAGCCGTCCGGGCGCCGGAGATCGTGCGCGCGGCGCCGCTGCCGGAGAGCGGGGCGTCTCCGGCCCTGCCAGCGGAGCCGACGGCCGGGGCGCAGCCGTCGCCGGTCGTGGTCGATGTGAGCGGCAAGGTGCGGCGGCCCGGGGTGCTGACCCTGCCTGCCGGATCGAGGGTCGCGGACGCACTGCGCGCGGCCGGAGGGGTCAGGCCGGGCACGGACGTCACCGGACTCAACCGGGCCCGGGTTCTCATGGACGGCGAACAGGTCGTGGTCGGTGTGCCGGCACCGAACGCCGCTGGTGCGGGCGCTGGTACGGGTGGGGGTTCGGGTACCGGAGCCCCGGCCGGAGTTCGGGCGGGGCCGCTGAGCCTGAACTCGGCGACCGTGGAGCAGCTGGACACGCTGCCCGGGGTCGGGCCCGTACTCGCCCAGCACATCGTCGACCACCGACTGGAGCACGGCGGCTTCCGGTCGGTCGCCGAGCTGCGTGAGGTCAACGGGATCGGTGAGCGGCGGTTCGCCGACCTCGCACCGTTGGTCCGGCCGTGAGCACGTCCCCCGCATTCCGCGGGGCCCGCGAGGAAGGTCCGGTCGATCTCCGGCTCGTACCACCGGCGTTGGCGGCCTGGGGAGCGGCCGCGCTGGCGGTGGGCGCCACCGGCTGGTGGGTGCTCGTGGGAGTGCTCGGCTGCTTGGCAGGGGCGGTGATTCTCCTGGTGGCGATTCGAGGGCGGCCGGGTCGGCGCCTGAGGATCGCCGCGGCCGCGGCGGTGCTGCTCGGTGCCGCGGCCGGTGCGGCTTCGGGCGGGCTCCACGCGGCGGACCTGACACGCGGGCCGGTACCGGGCCTCGCGGGGGAGTATGCCCGGGTGAGCGCGCAGGCGACGGTCACCTCGGATCCGCGACTCACCCGGCCCCGGATCAGGGGCGACCGGACGGCACCTGTCTCCGTCGTCCTGAACGGGGAGGTGACCCGGATCGAGGCACCCGGCGGAGCGGTCCACCGGACCAGGACACCGGTCCTGGTGATCGTGCCCGCCGGCGACGCCCAGCGGGAATGGCTGCGGATCCTGCCCTCGACCAGGCTGCGGCTGACGGGGCGGCTCGCGCCCCCGCTGGGTCCGGGAGACCGGTTCGCGGCGGTCCTGCGGGTCGACGGGGCCGGGCCGCCGCGAGTCACGGGGCCTCCGAGCACCGTGCAGCGCACGGCCGGGGAGCTGCGGGAGGGGCTGCGGCGCGCCACGGAGGACCTCGAACCGGACGCCCGGGCGCTGCTGCCCGGGCTGGTCGTCGGAGACACCTCGCGGATCGAGCCGGAGCTGAGCGACGCCTTCGAGGCGACCGACCTCACCCACCTTTTGGCGGTGTCCGGATCCAACCTCACAGTCGTGTTGCTGCTTCTCGTCGGCCGGCCGGGCGCTGCCTCGGGGGCCGAGCGGGGCGGGCTCGCGCCCCGGCTCGGCATCCCGCTGCGGTCCACCGCTCTGATCGGGGGAGGGCTCACCCTCGCCTTCGTCATCGTCTGTCGGCCGGATCCGAGCGTGCTGCGGGCCGCGGCCTGCGGCATGGTCGCCCTGCTCGCCATCGGTACGGGGCGCCGCAGATCGCTGATCCCCGCCCTGGCCGCGGCCGTGCTGATGTTGGTGCTCTACGACCCGTGGCTGGCGCGGAGTTATGGCTTTCTCCTCTCGGTCCTGGCCACCGGGGCGCTGCTCACCGTCGCTCCGCGGTGGAGTGAGGCGCTGCGGCGGCGCCGGGTGCCGGGCAGGCTCGCCGAGGCGCTGGCCGCCGCTCTGGCGGCGCAGGCGGTGTGCGCGCCCGTCGTGGCGGTCTTCTCCGCCCGGGTGAGCCTGGTCGCGATCCCCAGCAACCTGCTGGCCGAGGCGGCCGTCGCCCCGGCCACGATCCTCGGGTTCGCCGCGCTCGCCCTCGCCCCTGTCTGGCTGCCGGGCGCCGAGCTGGTGGCGGGCATCGCGGCCTGGCCGGCCGGGTGGATCGCCGGGGTGGCCCGCACCGGCGCGGCGCTCCCGGGCGCGGAGACGGACTGGCCGGGCGGCTGGTGGGGCGGGCTGATGCTGGCCGGTCTCTTCGCCGTCCTGGTGCTGGGGGCGTGGAGAGCGCCGTACCGGCGGCGGATCGCCGTGGGCTGCGCCGTGCTGCTGCTCCTCGCGGTGGTCAGGCCGCCACCACTGACCCGGCTGGTCACCGGATGGCCGCCGCCGGGCTGGGCGTTCGCGATGTGCCAGGTCGGGCAGGGCGACGCGGCCGTGCTCCCGGCCGGCGGGGACGCGGCCGTGGTCGTGGACGCCGGGCCCGATCCGGCGCTGGTGGACCGCTGCCTCCACGACCTCGGGGTGCGCCGGATCCCACTCCTGGTGCTGACGCACTTCCACGCGGACCATGTCGCGGGACTGCCCGGGGTGCTGCGCGGGCGGTCGGTGGGGGCGATCCAGACGACGGGGCTCGAAGAGCCGCGGGGGCAGGCGGAGTTCGTGCGGCGGACCGCCGCGGCGGCCGGGGTTCCGGTGATCCGGGCCGGTCCGGGGGAGCGGCGGCGCCTGGGTCCGCTGGAGTGGCAGGTGCTGTGGCCGCGAGGGGATCAGGGAGCGGTGGACCCGGAGGCGTCCGGGCCGAACGACGCGAGCGTCACCATGCTCGTACGGAACGCGGAGGGGCTGAGCCTGCTGCTTCTCGGGGATCTCGAACCACCCGCCCAGCAGCGTCTGTTGCGGGCGTATCCCGCGCTGGCACCGGTGGACGTCCTCAAGGTCGCCCACCACGGCTCCGCGCACCAGGACCCCGGGCTGATACGGGCGGTCCGGCCACGACTGGCGCTGGTGTCGACAGGGCGCGGCAATCCGTACGGTCACCCGTCGCCCCGGACGGTGGAGGCGCTGCGGGACGGGGGAGCGGAGGTGCTCCGGACGGACCGGGACGGAGCGATCGCGGTGACCGGCGCCGGCCGGGATGTGCTGGCCGTACCGACAGGGAGGACCTTGTAGAGAAATCCTTGTAAAGGAATCTTTCTAAAGATAGCTTTACATCATGCAGGAGGAGCAGAGGAAGCACGGGGACGAAGAACAGCCCAGGAGCATCAGCCTCACGGACCCCCGCGCGCTGCGGGCGTACGCCCACCCCACGCGGATGGCGCTGGTCGGTCTGCTGCGGCGGAGTGGCCCGTTCACCGCGACCAGGGCCGCCGAGCTGACGGGGGAATCGGTCGCCAGCTGCTCCTACCACCTGCGGATACTCGCGAAGTACGGGCTGGTGGAGGAGGCGCAGGGCGGCCGGGGGCGGGAGAAGCCCTGGCGGGCCACCGCCCGGTACACGGAGTGGCCGGGGGACAGCGAGGACGCGTCCGTCGCGGAGGCGGCGGACGCGCTGAGCAGCGCGGTGGCCGAGCGGTACTTCGAGCGGGTCCTGCGCGCCATGGAGGACCGGCACCGCCTGCCGCGGAAGTGGCGGGAGGCCGAGCAGTTCGGCGACTCCCTCCTCTACCTCACCCCCGAAGAGCTGGCCGCCTTCGGCCGGCGGGTCGACGAGCTGCTGCGGCCCTACGAGGCCCGCGCGTCCGACCCGTCGCTGCGGCCGGAGGGGGCGAGGCCGGTCAGCGTGCTGCGCATCGCCTACCTCGACCGCGAGATCCCCGAAGAGATTCCCGAGTTGCTCGACGACGCCAGTGAGGAGTGAGAGATGAGCGTGGCGGAACGCATACCCGTGCTCCTGCGCGAACGGTCCTTCCGGCGCTACTGGACGGGCCAGACCGTCTCGCTCGTCGGGGACCAGATCTCCCTCATCGCGATCCCGCTCGCCGCCGTGCTCGTGCTCGGCGCCGACGCCGCGGAGATGGGCTGGCTCAAGACCGCCGAACTGCTGCCCGCGCTGCTGCTCAACCTCCCGCTCGGAGCCTGGGCCGACCGCCGGACCCGGCGCCGGCGCGCCATGATCGCCGCCGATCTCGGGCGGGCCGCGCTGCTGCTGACCCTCCCGGTCGCGTACCTGCTCGACATGCTCACCCTCGGCCAGCTGTACACCGTGGCCTTCGGTGTGGGTGCGCTGACGGTGCTCTTCGAGGCCTGCAACACCACGCTGTTCGTGGCGCTGGTCCCGACCGAGCGCTACGTGCAGGCGAACTCACTGGTCAACGGCAGCCGTTCGATGGCGTGGCTGGCGGGTCCCGGGGCGGGCGGTCTGCTCGTGCAGTTCCTCACCGCGCCCTTCGCCCTGCTCGCCGACGCCCTCACCTACCTGGTCTCGGCCGGCTACCTGGCCCGGATCAGGCCCGTGGAACCGCCACCTGCCCCGGTCGGCAAGGGCCACTTCACCGAAGGACTGCGCTGGGTCGTCCGTAACGCGTCCATGCGAGCGCTGTTCGCGGCCTCCGGGACGATCCAGTTCTTCAACTACATGTTCCACACGCTGTTCGTGCTGTACGCCACGACCGAACTCGGCCTGAGCGCGGGCGTGCTCGGCGCCGTCCTCGGCGCGGGGGCCGTCGGCGGGCTGATCGGGGCCGCGTGCGGCGGCGCGGTCGTACGCCGCTTCGGGATCGGCCCGTCCATTGTCGCCGGCTTCCTCGGCTTCACCCTGCCGCTGCTGCTGATACCGCTCGCCGCGGGCCCGACGGCCCTGGTCGTCGCCCTGCTGTTCGCGGCCGAGTTCCTCTCCTGCGTCGCCGTCATGGTCCTCGACATCGCGGCGGGCTCGTTCCAGATGGCACTGATACCCGACGCCGTCCGGGCCAGGGTGATGGGCGCCTACCGCACCCTCAACCACGGGTTCCGTCCCCTCGGCGCGCTCGTCGCGGGCCTGCTCGGTACGGCCGCCGGGCTGCGGCCGACGCTGTGGGTCGCCACCGCCGGGGCCGTAC
Organism: Streptomyces sp. NPDC046712; assembly: GCF_040645695.1. Taxonomy (NCBI): domain Bacteria; kingdom Bacillati; phylum Actinomycetota; class Actinomycetes; order Kitasatosporales; family Streptomycetaceae; genus Streptomyces; species Streptomyces sp. NPDC046712. Next base: position 116,955 of record NZ_JBEYYW010000002.1, read on the forward strand.
TCGCCGTGCTGTGGCTGCTGCCGTCGCCGCTGCCACGCACGCGGGAACTGCCTGCGACACCGGCGGAGGATCCGGTGCCGGCGGGCTGATCCCGTGGTCAACGGGCCTGGAAACAAAACCTTTTGGGCGTCGGAGGGAAGCCCGGCACACTCTCCGCATGAGCACTGACATCGAGCCGATCCCGGATGCGACCGTCGACGCCTATCTGCACCGGATCGGGGCCACGCGTCCGGACCGCCCCGACGCGGCAGCCCTGCGAGACCTGCATCTGCGGCACCTGAGGACGGTCCCTTTCGAGAACCTGTCGATCCACCTCGGCGAGGACATCGTCCTGGAGGAGAAGCCGCTGCTCGACAAGGTGGTCGGCGCCCGCAGGGGCGGCTTCTGCTACGAGATCAACTCCACCTTCGCCGTCCTCCTGCGCGAACTCGGATTCGCCGTCAGCCTCCTTCAGGCGCGCGGCTACGGGAAGGAGGGCCGACTGGCCATCCCGTACGACCACATGGCGGTGCTGGTGGCGACGGAGGACGGCGAACGGTGGCTGGTGGACGTCGGGTTCGGCGACCACAGCCACTTCCCGCTGGCGCTGGACGAGCGGGGCGATCAGGTGGATCCCGGCGGCACGTACCGCATCGTCGAGACCGAGGAAGGCGATCTGGAGGTGCTGCGGAGCGGTAAGCCGCAGTACCGGCTCGAGACGCGGCCGCGCGTGCTCGCCGACTTCACGGCAGGCGCCTGGTACCACCGGACCTCCCCGGACTCGCACTTCACCCGCTCCCTCGTCTGCTCCCGGCTCACCGAGGAGGGCCGGACCACCCTCAGCGGCCAGAAGCTCGTCACGCACGTGAACGGCCGGCGGACCGAGCGGCTGCTCGGCGGCGAGGACGAAGTGAGGGCGGCGTACCGCGACCTGTTCGGCATCGAGCTCACGGACCTGCCCGTGCCGCCGCCGCGGCACACACAGGAGGCGTAGGCGGCGGAGCCCTCTGATCCGGACCCTCGGTCACGCATGGGCATGGCCGGAGGCAGGCGAGGTGGCCCGCTCCTCGCGCGGGCCGTGGCCGTCTGGTCCGGCATCACGATCGACCTGGACGTCCGGGCCGTCCCCAGTCGGAGCCGACGTTACGGGGCCTCCAGCCAGCCCTCGTACTCCGCGGCGAGCTCGTCCAGCGCCGCGGAGTCCAGCCGGCTCTCCGGGTCCTCCACGACCACCAGCCACTGCGCGTCCTCGGCGTCGTCCTCACCGGCCAGTGCGTCCCGCACGAGCTGCGGCTCCTCGGCGACGCCGAAGCGGGCGGGAAGCTCTTCGGCGACCTCCTCGGCGGCGTCGCGGTCGGGCAGTACCAGTACGTGTCGTTCGCTCACCCCGCCATTGTCGGGCATCGCTGTCAGTGGCCCGTGGGATGCTGGTCGCGATGGCCACCAGGAAGAATTCGACCGACGACCTCCTCGCCCCCGTCACGCTCGCCGTGGGCCAGGAGGACCTGCTCCTCGACCGTGCAGTCCAGGAGGTGGTGGCGGCCGCGCGGGCCGCCGACGCCGACACGGACGTACGGGACCTCACCTCCGACCAGCTCCAGCCCGGGACGCTGGCGGAGCTGACGAGCCCCTCGCTCTTCGCCGAGCGCAAGGTCCTGGTCGTGCGGAACGCCCAGGACCTGTCCGCGGACACGATCAAGGACATCAAGGCGTACCTCGACGCGCCCATCGAGGAGATCACGCTCGTGCTGCTCCACGCGGGCGGCGCCAAGGGCAAGGGGCTCCTGGACGCGGCGCGGAAGGCGGGAGCGCGGGAGGTGGCCTGCCCGAAGACGACGAAGCCGGCGGAGCGGCTGACGTTCGTACGGCAGGAGTTCCGGGCGCTGGGGCGGTCGGCGACGCCCGAGGCGTGCCAGGCGCTGGTCGACTCGGTCGGCAGCGACCTGCGCGAGCTGGCGTCGGCGGTGTCGCAGCTGACGGCTGACGTCGAGGGGACGATCGACGAGGCGATCGTCGGGCGGTACTACACGGGGCGGGCGGAGGCGTCGTCGTTCAACGTCGCGGACCGCGCGGTGGAAGGGCGGGCTGCGGAGGCGCTTGAGGCCCTGCGCTGGTCGCTCTCGACCGGGGTCCCGCCGGTCCTGATCACCAGCGCGTTGGCGCAGGGCGTCCGGGCGATCGGCAAGCTCTCGGCGGCGCGGGGCGGGAGGCCGGCGGATCTGGCGCGGGAGCTGGGGATGCCGCCGTGGAAGATCGACCGCGTGCGGCAGCAGATGCGGGGCTGGACGCCGGACGGCGTCTCGCTCGCCCTGCGGGCGGTGGCGGAGGCGGACGCGGGGGTGAAGGGCGGGGGGGACGACCCGGAGTACGCGCTGGAGAAGGCGGTTGTGGCGGTGGCGAGGGCGGCGCGGCTGCGTCGGTAGGGCCGCGGGTGCTTTCCCCCACCCCGCCCCTTCCCGAAACCCTGCCGGGGGCTGGTGGGGGTTTGCGTGGGGCGCTGCCCCACGGCCCCTGCCGGGGTGGGGCGGCTTCGCCCTGCGGGCACGACGAAGGCCCCGTGGTCTCCTGGGGAAGGAGGGACACGGGGCCTTGTCGTATGGCTGGTGGGCTCGTACACGCGTGGCGAACGCGTGTCGCGTACGAGTCCGGGGTGCCGGTTGGGAGCGGGAGAGAGGGCCCGCTGGGTCCCGTCCGGCGTTACATCAGAGGGGCTCAGCCCTGCAGAGCGGCAACCTTGGTGGCCAGCGCCGACTTCTTGTTGGCGGCGGCGTTCTTGTGGATGACGCCCTTCGAGACAGCCTTGTCGAGCGCGCGGGAGGCGGCGCGAGAAGCCACGACGGCCTTCTCGACGTCACCCGCGGCGACGGCCTCGCGGGCCTTGCGGATCGCGGTCTTGAGCGAGGACTTGACGGCCTTGTTGCGCAGGCGCGCCTTCTCGTTCGTCTTGTTCCGCTTGATCTGGGACTTGATGTTCGCCACGAAAAGAGCCTTTTCAGGTTCGGTGTTGTTTCTGAGGTGTGCCCCATCGCTGAGAGGGCGTACGAGACACAGCTGTCCACGGTATCAGGGCGCATAACCTCCGCCCAAACCGAGCGGACCTCCCCAGTCATGGGACGATGGAGCCTACGTATCGATCCGACCATCGCCCCGAGACGAGACCCTGCGTGCCCGCGACTCCTACCCACGTGCCTGAGCCGAGCCGTACCGACCCGGCGCTGATCCGCAATTTCTGCATCATCGCGCACATCGACCACGGCAAGTCCACGCTTGCCGACCGGATGCTCCAGCTGACCGGTGTGGTCGACCAGCGGCAGATGCGCGCCCAGTACCTCGACCGGATGGACATCGAGCGCGAGCGCGGCATCACGATCAAGTCCCAGGCCGTCCGTCTGCCCTGGGCGCCCACCGAGGGCGCGGGCCAGGGGAAGACGCACATCCTCAACATGATCGACACCCCCGGGCACGTCGACTTCACCTATGAGGTCTCGCGGTCCCTGGCGGCCTGCGAGGGCACGATCCTGCTCGTGGACGCGGCCCAGGGCATCGAGGCGCAGACCCTCGCGAACCTGTACCTCGCGATGGAGAACGACCTCACGATCGTTCCCGTGCTGAACAAGATCGACCTGCCCGCCGCGCAGCCGGAGAAGTTCTCCGAGGAGCTCGCCAACCTCATCGGCTGCCAGCCCGAGGACGTGCTCAAGGTCTCCGCCAAGACGGGTCTCGGCGTCGAGGCGCTGCTCGACCGGGTCGTCGAGAACGTGCCGGCCCCCGTCGGTGTCGCCGACGCCCCCGCCCGCGCGATGATCTTCGACTCCGTCTACGACTCCTACCGCGGTGTCGTGACGTACGTCCGTGTCGTCGACGGCCAGCTCAACAAGCGCGAGCGCATCAAGATGATGTCGACCGGCGCCACCCACGAGCTCCTCGAGATCGGTACGAACTCGCCCGAGATGCTCGCGGCCGACGGCCTCGGCGTCGGTGAGGTCGGCTACCTGATCACCGGTGTGAAGGACGTCCGGCAGTCCAAGGTCGGTGACACGATCACCACCCTGACCAAGGGCGCGACCGAGGCACTCGGCGGGTACAAGGACCCGAAGCCGATGGTCTTCTCCGGTCTGTATCCGCTCGACGGCTCGGACTACCCCGAGCTGCGCGACGCCCTCGACAAGCTGCAGCTCAACGACGCTGCGCTGGTCTACGAGCCGGAGACCTCCGCGGCCCTCGGCTTCGGCTTCCGCGTCGGCTTCCTCGGCCTGCTGCACCTGGACGTGATCCGGGAGCGGCTCGAGCGCGAGTTCGGTCTCGACCTGATCGCCACCGCCCCCAACGTGGTCTACCGCGTGGTCATGGAGGACGGCAGCGAGCACACGGTCACGAACCCGAGCGAGTTCCCCGAGGGCAAGATCAACGACGTGTTCGAGCCCGTCGTGCGCGCCACGATCCTCGCCCCGAGCGAGTTCATCGGCTCGATCATGGAGCTGTGCCAGACCCGGCGCGGCACGCTGCTCGGCATGGACTACCTCTCCGAGGACCGGGTGGAGATCCGCTACACCCTCCCCCTCGCCGAGATCGTCTTCGACTTCTTCGACCAGCTGAAGTCCAAGACGCGCGGTTACGCCTCCCTCGACTACGAGCCCACCGGCGAGCAGGCCTCCAGCCTGGTCAAGGTCGACATCCTGCTGCACGGCGACAAGGTGGACGCCTTCTCGGCGATCACCCACAAGGACGCCGCGTACGCGTACGGCGTGCGGCTCGTCGCCAAGCTGCGCGAGCTCATCCCGCGGCAGGCCTTCGAGGTGCCGATCCAGGCCGCGATCGGCTCCCGGGTGATCGCCCGCGAGACCATCCGCGCCATCCGCAAGGACGTCCTCGCCAAGTGCTACGGCGGTGACATCTCCCGTAAGCGGAAGCTGCTCGAGAAGCAGAAGGAAGGCAAGAAGCGGATGAAGATGGTCGGCTCCGTGGAGGTCCCGCAGGAGGCCTTCATCGCCGTCCTGTCGAGCGACGACTCCGCGGGCGGCAAGGGCAAGAAGTAGGCAAGCGGTAGGAAAGAAGTAATCAGCCAATCAGCTGACAGTTACATCGAACGGGCCCACGCATGGACAGTGCGTGGGCCCGTTCGTTATGAACCGGGTATGAAGCGGCGGGCCGCAGGCTCTTACGCGCCGGTCTTCAGCCATCTACTCTGATCCCGGCTCGAAGGTTACTCGCCAGTTAGTACGCATGGAACGCACCGCCAGAACGCACCGCCGCCGCCCGGAGGACGTCGTGAGCGACACACAGACCCTGATCGAGAACCGGCCGCCCTCCGTGGCGACCCTCTTCCTTGAGCGCGTCGCGCGGACTCCCGACGCGGAGGCCTATCGCTACCCGGTCCCGGCCGCTTCCGGCCAGGGCCCGGACGAATGGAAGTCGCTCAGCTGGGAACAGGCCGCCGAGCGGGTCTACGCCATCGCCGCCGGTCTGATCGACCTGGGAGTCCAGCCGGAGGAGCGGGTCGCCCTGGCGTCCTCCACCCGGGTGGAGTGGATCCTCGCCGACCTCGGTGTGATGTGCGCGGGAGCCGCCGTCACCACCATCTATCCGCAGACGAACGCCGAGGAGTCGGCGTTCATCCTCTCCGACTCCGAGTCGAAGGTGCTGATCGCGGAGGACGCGGCCCAGGTCGCCAAGGCCGTCGAGCGCCGCGCGGAACTCCCCGGCCTCCGCCACGTCGTGGTGATCGACGCGGCCGGCGTGGAGACCGACGACTGGGTGCTCTCCCTCGCCGACCTGGAGACGCGAGGCAAGGCGTACCTGGAGAAGCACGCCGAGGCCGTGAAGGAGCGGGTCGCGGCGATCACCGCCACGCAGCTCGCCACCCTCATCTACACCTCGGGCACCACCGGCCGCCCCAAGGGCGTCCGCCTCCCGCACGACAACTGGTCGTACATGGCCAAGGCCATCGCCGCCACGGGCCTGGTCACCAAGGACGACGTGCAGTACCTGTGGCTGCCGCTCGCCCACGTCTTCGGCAAGGTGCTGACCTCCGGCCAGATCGAGGTCGGACACGTCACCGCGGTCGACGGCCGCATCGACAAGATCATCGTGAACCTGCCGGTCGTCCAGCCGACCTACATGGCGGCCGTCCCGCGCATCTTCGAGAAGGTCTACAACGGAGTCGCGGCCAAGGCCCGCGAGGGCGGCGGCGCCAAGTACAAGATCTTCCAGTGGGCGGCCGGCGTCGCCCGCGAGTACGCCAAGGTCACCCAGGACAACTTCCGCCGCACCGGCACGGCCTCGGCCCCCTTCGGCCTCACGGCCAAGCACAAGATCGCCGACGCGCTGGTCTACAAGAAGCTCCGCGAGGCGTTCGGCGGGCGGCTGCGCGCCGCCGTCTCCGGCTCGGTCGCGCTCGCGCCCGAGATCGGCTTCTTCTTCTCCGGCGCCGGCATCCACATCCTGGAGGGCTACGGCCTGACGGAGACCAGCGCGGCCTCCTTCGTCAACCCCGGCGAGGCCTACCGCACCGGCACCGTCGGCAAGCCGCTCCCCGGCTGCGAGGTCCGCATCGCCGACGACGGCGAGATCCTGCTGCGCGGCCCCGGCGTCATGGAGGGCTACCACGGCCTGCCCGAGAAGACGGCCGAGGTCCTGGAGCCGGACGGCTGGTTCCACACCGGCGACATCGGCGAGCTCTCGGCCGACGGCTACCTGCGGATCACCGACCGCAAGAAGGACCTGTTCAAGACCTCGGGCGGCAAGTACATCGCACCGAGCGAGGTCGAGGGCCAGTTCAAGGCCGTCTGCCCCTTCGTCTCCAACATCGTCGTCCTGGGCGCCGACCGGAACTACTGCTCCGCGCTCATCGCCCTCGACGAGCCCTCCATCCTCGGCTGGGCCGCCGAGCACGGCCTCGCGGGCAAGTCCTACGCCGAGGTCGTCGGCTCGCCGCAGGTCGAGAAGCTGATCCAGGACTACGTGGACCGCCTCAACGAGGGTCTCCAGCGCTGGCAGACGATCAAGAAGTTCCGCCTGCTGCCGCGCGACCTCGACGTCGAGCACGGTGAGCTGACGCCGTCGCTGAAGATGAAGCGGCCGGTCGTCGAGCGGACCTACAAGCACCTGATCGAGGAGATGTACGCGGGCTCGCGCGAGGCGTAGCCACTGCGGCACGGGGTTTTCCACAGGTCGGCGGATTACCTCGGGCAGTACGGGACAATGGGCTCATGCCTTCCGTACTGCCCGATGGTGAGCCCATGCCCGAGGACGGGGCGCTGCCCGCGCACGCCCTGGAAGGGGCCGGGGAGCGGCCGCTCGGGTTCTATCTGCATGTGCCGTACTGCGCGACGCGGTGCGGCTACTGCGACTTCAACACGTACACCGCGAGCGAGCTGCGCGGTGCCGGAGGCGTGCTCGCCTCCCGGGACAACTACGCCGGGCAGGTCGTGGAGGAGATCCGACTCGCCCGGAAGGTCCTCGGCGACGACCCGCGGCCGGTGCGGACGGTCTTCGTGGGCGGTGGCACGCCGACGCTGCTCGCCGCCGGGGATCTCGTACGGATGCTGGGGGCGATCCGGGACGAGTTCGGGCTCGCGGACGACGCCGAGGTGACGACGGAGGCGAACCCGGAGTCGGTCGATCCGGCGTATCTGGCGGAGCTGAGGGCCGGGGGCTTCAACCGGATCTCGTTCGGCATGCAGAGCGCCCGGCAACACGTCCTGAAGGTCCTGGACCGCACCCACACGCCCGGGCGGCCCGAGGCGTGCGTCGCGGAGGCGCGGGCGGCGGGCTTCGAGCACGTCAACCTCGACCTCATCTACGGCACGCCCGGCGAGTCCGACGACGACTGGCGCGCCTCGCTGGAGGCGGCGATCGGCGCCGGGCCCGACCACGTCAGCGCGTACGCCCTCATCGTGGAGGAAGGGACGCAGCTGGCGCGGCGGATCCGGCGCGGCGAGGTGCCGATGACGGACGACGACGTGCACGCGGACCGGTATCTGATCGCGGACTCCGTCTTCGCGGAGGCCGGCTTCGAGTGGTACGAGGTGTCGAACTGGGCCACCTCGGAGGCCGGGCGCTGCCTGCACAACGAGCTGTACTGGCGGGGCGCCGACTGGTGGGGCGCGGGGCCGGGGGCGCACTCGCACGTGGGGGGTGTGCGGTGGTGGAACGTGAAGCATCCGGGGGCGTATGCGGCGGCGCTGACCGCCGGGAGGTCTCCCGGCGCCGGGCGGGAGGTCCTCTCGGCGGAGGACCGGCGCGTCGAGCGGGTGCTGCTGGAGCTCCGGCTCCGGGAAGGCGTCGAGCTGGGGCTGCTCAAGCCCGCGGGGCTTGCCGCGTCGCGTAAGGCCCTGGACGAGGGGCTGCTTGCGGCGGGGCCGTACGGGGAGGGGCGCGCGGTCCTGACCCTGCGGGGGCGCCTCCTCGCTGACGCGGTCGTCAGGGACCTGGTGGACTAGGACCCCGGGCCGTGGCCGCCGGCCCCGTGCGGGGGGCTTGGGGGGCGCCGTCCCTGTGCGGGTGCCTGAGGGGGCGCCGTCCCCGTGCGGGTGCCTGAAGCGGCGCGCTCCCGTGCGAGGGGCCTGAAAGGGCGCCGCCCCCGTGGGTTGTGCCCACCCGTTCCGCCCCGCGGAACGATTGCCCACAAGGGTGGGGGGTGGGGCGGGGCGGTTGCCCACAACGGTGGGGGGTGGGGCGGGGCGGCTGCCCACAAGGGGGAAGGGCGGCTGCCCACAACCGAACGGGGCTATGGCGCCGTCACGAAGTCGATCAGTTCTTCCACGCGGCCCAGCAGTTGTGGTTCCAGGTCCTTGTAGGAGTGGACCCGGGACAGGATGTGCTGCCAGGCCGCGCCCGTGTTCTCCGGCCAGGAGAGGGCGCGGCAGACGCCCGTCTTCCAGTCCTGGCCGTGGGGGATCACCGGCCACGCGGGGATGCCCACGGAGGCCGGCTTCACCGCCTCCCAGACGTCGATGTACGGGTGGCCGACGATCAGGACGTCCGGAGACGTGACCTGCGCCGCGATGCGGGACTCCTTCGAGCCCGGCACCAGGTGGTCGACCAGGATCCCCAGCCGCGCGTCCGCCGCCGGAGCGAAGTCCGCGACGATGGCCGGGAGGTCGTCGATGCCCTCCAGGTACTCCACCACCACGCCCTCGATGCGCAGGTCGTCGCCCCAGACCCGTTCCACCAGCTCGGCGTCGTGCCGGCCCTCCACGTAGATCCGGCCCGCGCGCGCCACCCGGGCCCGTGCGCCCGGCACCGCGATCGAGCCCGACGCCGTGCGGGCGGGGCGCGCAGGGCCCGCCGCGGACGGCCGGACCAGGGTCACCACGCGGCCCTCGAGCAGGAACCCACGCGGCTCCATCGGGAAGACCCGGTGCTTGCCGAAGCGGTCCTCTAGCGTCACCGTGCCCGCCTCGCAGCGGATCACCGCCCCGCAGAAGCCCGTCGAGACCTCCTCGACGACGAGGTCGGCCTCCGCCGGCACCTCCGGCACGGGCGCGGAACGCTTCCAAGGGGGCGTCAGGTCCGGGTTGTAGCTGCGCATTTGGGGGACGTTATGACACTCCGAAGCGGCGTGCCAGTTCATCCCGCTGGGCCCGTACGAATGTCGCGTCCACGGCCGCGCCGTGGCCCGGCACGTACACCGCGTCCTCCCCGCCCAGACCGAGGAGGCGGTCCAGCGCGTCCGGCCAGCGCGCGGGCATCGCGTCCCGCCCCGCCTGTGGCTCGCCCGACTCCTCCACCAGATCGCCGCAGAAGACGACCTCCCTGGAGCCGGGGACGCAGAGAGCCAGATCGTGCGCCGAGTGACCCGGGCCCACGTTCGCAAGCAGCACCTGGCGGCCGCCCAGGTCCAGCGTCCACTCGCCCGACACCGAGTGCTGCGGGACCACCAGGGCCTCCACCGCCGCGGCCGCCGCGAACGCGTCCACCCCGTGCCGTACCGCGGCGGCGTGCAGCGAGTCCGCCTCGAGCCGCAACAGCTTGTCCAGGCCCACCGCCCCGAAGACCTCCGCCTCCGGGAACGCGGCCGTCCCCAGCAGATGATCGAAGTGCGGGTGGCTCAGTGCGATGTGCGTCACTCTCCGGCCGCCCGTCAGCGCCTCGATCTGATCCCGGAGCTCCGCGCCCTCCCGGAGCGTGGAGCCCGTGTCGTACAGCAGCACCGCCTTCTCGCCCAGCACCAGGCCCACCGTGGCGTCCCAGACGGGCAGCCGGCGCCGCCCCACTCCGTCCGCGAGCCGCTCCCAGCCGAACTCTTCCCAAGTGACATCCATACCGCGACGCTAGCGGCTACCACCCCGCCTCCTTGCCAGGAGCGATGCCCGCCGCCGTACACTGGCCGGGGGATTCCTGGCACTCGAACAGGGCGAGTGCCAAAAGCGGAGCAAACCGATACGACAGCTGGAGGTGTGCGCGATGCTCAGCGAACGCAGACTCGAGGTGCTGCGCGCCATCGTCCAGGACTATGTCGGGACGGAGGAGCCGGTCGGCTCCAAGGCGCTCACGGAGCGCCACAAGCTCGGCGTCTCGCCCGCCACCGTGCGCAACGACATGGCCGTACTGGAGGACGAGGGCTACATCGCCCAGCCCCACACCAGCGCCGGACGCATCCCGACCGACAAGGGCTACCGCCTCTTCGTCGACAAGCTCGCCGGCGTCAAGCCGCTGTCGACCCCCGAGCGGCGCGCGATCCACAACTTCCTCGACGGCGCGGTCGACCTCGACGACGTCGTCGGGCGCACGGTCCGGCTGCTCGCGCAGCTCACCCGTCAGGTCGCCGTCGTCCAGTACCCGTCGCTGACCCGCTCCACGGTCCGGCACGTGGAACTGCTCTCGCTGGCCCCCGCCCGCCTGATGCTCGTGCTGATCACGGACACGGGCCGGGTCGAACAGCGGATGATCGACTGCCCGGCGCCGTTCGGCGAGACCTCGCTCGCGGACCTGCGGGCCCGGCTCAACAGCCGCGTCGTCGGTCGCCGTTTCGCGGACGTGCCGCAGCTGGTGCAGGATCTTCCGGAGTCGTTCGAGGAGACCGAGGACCGCGGCACGGTGTCGACGGTGCTCGCGACCCTGCTCGAAACCCTGGTGGAGGAGCACGAGGAGCGGCTGATGATCGGCGGCACCGCCAATCTCACCCGCTTCGGCCATGACTTCCCCCTCACGATCAGGCCGGTGCTCGAGGCGCTGGAGGAGCAGGTCGTGCTCCTCAAGCTGCTCGGCGAGGCCAAGGACTCGGGCATGACCGTACGGATCGGGCACGAGAACGCCCATGAAGGGCTGACCTCCACGTCCGTCGTCGCGGTCGGCTACGGTTCGGGCGACGAGGCAGTCGCCAAACTCGGCGTGGTCGGACCGACCCGCATGGACTACCCCGGAACGATGGGAGCGGTACGCGCAGTGGCACGTTACGTCGGACAGATCCTGGCGGAGTCGTAAGTGGCCACGGACTACTACGCCGTACTCGGCGTACGCCGCGACGCGTCCCAGGACGAGATCAAGAAGGCATTCCGGCGGCTCGCGCGCGAGCTGCACCCGGATGTGAATCCCGATCCGAAGACGCAGGAGCGCTTCAAGGAGATCAACGCCGCGTACGAGGTGTTGTCGGACCCGCAGAAGAAGCAGGTCTACGACCTCGGCGGCGACCCGCTGTCCGCGTCCGGCGGCGGTGGTGGAGCCGGTGGCTTCGGCCAGGGCGGCTTCGGGAACTTCTCGGACATCATGGACGCGTTCTTCGGTACGGCGTCGCAGCGCGGGCCGCGCTCGCGCACGCGCCGCGGCCAGGACGCCATGATCCGGCTGGAGATCGACCTCAACGAGGCCGCCTTCGGTACGACCAAGGACATCCAGGTCGACACGGCCGTCGTCTGTACGACGTGTTCCGGTGAGGGCGCCGCGCCCGGCACCTCCGCCCAGACCTGTGACATGTGTCGCGGCCGTGGCGAGGTCTCGCAGGTCACCCGGTCCTTCCTGGGCCAGGTCATGACCTCCCGCCCCTGCCCCCAGTGCCAGGGCTTCGGCACCGTCGTCCCGACCCCGTGCCCCGAGTGCGCGGGCGACGGGCGGGTCCGCTCGCGCCGGACGCTCACGGTGAAGATCCCGGCCGGTGTCGACAACGGCACGCGCATCCAGCTCGCGGGCGAGGGCGAGGTCGGGCCGGGCGGCGGTCCCGCCGGTGACCTGTACGTCGAGATCCACGAGATCCCGCACGAGGTCTTCCAGCGACGGGGCGACGACCTGCACTGCACGGTCACCATCCCGATGACGGCGGGCGCGCTCGGTACGAAGGTGCCGCTGCAGACGCTCGACGGGCTGGAGGAGGTCGACATCCGCCCGGGCACGCAGTCCGGCCAGTCGATCCCGCTGCACGGGCGCGGCATCACGCACCTGCGCGGCGGCGGCCGCGGCGACCTGATCGTGCACGTCGAGGTGACCACGCCGTCGAAGCTCGACCCCGAGCAGGAGCGGCTGCTGCGCGAACTGGCGAAGCTGCGGGGCGAGGAGCGGCCGACGGGTCAGTTCCAGCCCGGACAGCAGGGGCTGTTCTCGCGCCTGAAGGACGCGTTCAACGGGCGGTAGGCAGGCGACTGCCGGGGGGCCGGGGGTTGCCCCCGGGTCAGCACAGTCAGCCCGGACAGCAGGGGCTGTTCTCGCGCCTGAAGGACGCGTTCAAGGGGCGGTAAGGCCGAGTTCGGGCCTGGAAGGGCGGCATCCGCGGGCGCGGATGCCGCCCTTCCGTATGACACGATGCCTGCATGTCCAGCGCGCTGAACGATCTCTCCCGATACCCGATCGTGCAGGCCCCCATGGCGGGTGGCGCATCCTGTCCGCAGCTCGTCGGTGCCGTGTGCGAGGCAGGCGGGCTCGGGTTTCTCGCCGGGGGGTACAAGACCGCCGGCGGGCTGTACCAGGAGATCAAGCAGGTGCGCGGGCTGACCGGGCAGCCCTTCGGCGTCAACCTCTTCATGCCGCAGAGCGGACAGCCCGCGGACGCCGCCGCCGTCGAGGTGTACCGGCACCAGCTCACCGGCGAGGCCACCTGGTACGAGACGCAGCTCGGTGACGCCGACAGCGGGCGCGACGACGCCTACGACGCCAAGCTCGCGATCCTCCTGGAGGACCCGGTCCCCGTCGTCTCCTTCACCTTCGGCTGCCCCGGCCGCGACACGTTCCACGCGTTCGCACGCGCCGGTACGTACACGATCGTCACCGTCACCTCGCCCGAGGAGGCCCAGGCCGCGCAGTGGGCGGGGGCCGACGCGGTCTGTGTGCAGGGCGTCGAGGCCGGCGGGCACCAGGGCACGCACCGTGACGACCCGGACGCCGCCGTCGCGGGCACCGGACTGCTCACGCTCGTCACCCAGGTCCGGGAGGCCGTACAGCTGCCGATCGTCGCGACCGGCGGGATCATGCGCGGGGCGCAGATCGCCGCCGTCCTCACCGCCGGGGCCGACGCCGCCCAGCTCGGCACCGCGTTCCTCGTGTGCCCCGAATCGGGCGCGCACGCCCTGCACAAGCAGGCCATGACCAACCCCCTCTTCGTCCGCACCGAACTCACCCGCGCCTTCTCCGGGCGCCCGGCGCGCGGGCTCGTGAACCGCTTCATGCGTGAGCACGGGCCGTACGCCCCCGCCGCCTACCCCGAGGTCCACCACCTCACCGCCCCCCTGCGCAAGGCCGCCGCCACCGCCGGCGACGCCCAGGGCATGGCCCTGTGGGCCGGCCAGGGGCACCGGCTGGCCCGCGAACTCCCGGCGGGGCAACTGGTCGAGGTGCTGGCCGCCGAACTCGACACCGCACTGACCGCGCAGGCCCACAGGAGCGCTTCATGACCGCACCCGTCTTCGTCGTCGAGGCCGTCCCCGGCCCCGGCTCCTTCCTCCTCGACGGCCCCGAGGGCCGCCACGCCGTCTCCGTGAAGCGACTGCGTGCGGGGGAGGAGCTCGTCCTCACGGACGGGCGGGGCGCCTGGGCGGAGTGCGTGGTGGCCGCGGCCGAGGGCAAGGACCAGCTGACCGTCGACGTCACCGCGGTGCACGAAGACCCCGAGCCCATGCCTCGTATCACCGTCGTCCAGGCGCTGCCCAAGGGAGACCGGGGCGAACTCGCCGTCGAGATCATGACGGAGACCGGCGTCGACGCGATCGTGCCGTGGGCCGCGTCCCGCTGCATCACCCAGTGGAAGGGCGACCGCGGGCTCAAGGCCCTCGGCAAGTGGCGGGCCACCGCGCGCGAGGCGGGCAAGCAGTCGCGGCGCACCCGGTTCCCCGAGGTCGCCGACGCGATGACCACCAAGCAGGTCGCCGCGTTCCTCGCGGACGCCGACTTCGCCGCCGTCCTGCACGAGGACCGGGACCACCCCAGTGGCGCGCTCGCCGACGCCGAACTCCCCGCCGAGGGTCGGATCGTGCTCGTCGTCGGGCCCGAAGGGGGCGTCTCGCCCGAGGAGTTGGCGGTCTTCGAGGAGGCGGGCGCGAAGCCGTACCGGCTCGGCCACAGCGTGCTCCGTACCTCCACGGCCGGTACGGCGGCGACGGCGCTTCTCCTGGGTCGTACGGGCCGCTGGAGCTAGGCCTCTCGTTTGGATCTTGCCGGGCTCGCGCCTGATCCAAACGAATGACCCTAGGGCCTGTCCGACCCTGATGCGCCGGACACGCCCTGGCTCGGGTCCTGTCCCGCCACCACGCTGTCGAACAGCGGCCAGCCGTCGACCTCCGTCATCCCGTGCGGGACCGGGAACAGGCCGCGGGCCTCGGCCTCTTCGAGCAACCGGCGGACGGCGCCCGGCTCGTGGAGGTTGAGATCCGGGCCGTCCACGCTGCCGACGGTGCCGGCCGCCCCCGTTCCGTCGGACGCGAGGCGCCCCTGCCCCGTCGGGAACACCAGCCGCAGCTGGGCGTGCCGGTCGTCCGCCCGCCGCAGGGTCAGCAGTTCGCGGCAGTCCGGGTAGTCGGGGCCGAAGGGGGTGCGGCCCGGGGTGTGCGTGTGCCCCACCGACCACAGCCAGACGGTCTCGCCCACCACGAGCCTGCGCGGCACTCGTTCACGTCTCATGCGGCCACCCTAGGCGGGTCGGGGCGTTCCCCGCTGTTGCATTTCAGGCGCCTCGGATTGCTGGAACCCGGTGGACGACGAGGCCGGACCGCTCCCTAGGCTGGGCCGTATGTCCGACGAGTCTCCCCTGATCCGTAGTCTGCGCGCCGCGGTCGCCGCCGCGCCCCAAGACGTGCCCCTGCGGCTCCACTTCGCCGCGCTGCTTCTCGCCGAGGGTCGCGGCGACGAGGCCGTCGCCGAGGCGGCGGTCGCGCTCCAGCACGCGCCGGGCGACGAGGCCGCACGGCTGCTGATGGTCCAGGCGATGGGGCTGCCGAAGGCGGCCCAGGACACGCCGGCCCCCGCTCCGGCACCCGCCCCGACGTCCGCCGAGCTCCCCGCCCCGACGTCCGCCGAGCTTCCTGCCCCGACGTCTGCCGAGCCCTCCGCCGCGGCTGCTCCGGCCGCCGCGTCCGAAACGCCCGAACCTCCCGCCGAATCGGGCTCCTTCGACTGGGCCGCCGCCGAGCAGGAGGTCGGGAACGTCGTCGGACCCCGGTTCGTCACCGGTGACGACGGCCTGGACACACCCCTCACCTCCGACGGCAGCGGCGACGCCGGCGACGTGTCCGCCTGGGACATCGACCGCCCCGGCTCCGTACGCCTCGCCGACGTCGGCGGGATGCAGGAGGTGAAGGACCGCCTGGAGGCAGCCTTCCTCGCCCCCATGCGCAACCCCGAACTGCGCAAGCTGTACGGCAAGTCCCTGCGCGGCGGCCTCCTCCTCTACGGTCCGCCCGGCTGCGGCAAGACGTTCATCGCCCGCGCCGTCGCGGGTGAGCTCGGCGCGAGCTTCATGTCGATCTCGCTCTCCGACATCCTCGACATGTACATCGGCACGTCCGAGAAGAACGTCCACGACATCTTCGAGACCGCCCGCGCCCAGGCCCCGTGCGTCGTCTTCCTCGACGAGCTGGACGCGCTCGGCGCCAAGCGCTCCCGTACGCATCACAGCGGACTGCGCAACGTCGTCAACCAGCTGCTCACCGAACTCGACGGCATCGACGGGGCCGAGAACGAAGGCGTCTTCGTGCTCGCCGCCACCAACGTCCCCTGGGACGTGGACCTCGCGCTGCGCCGCCCGGGCCGCCTCGACCGGACCCTGCTCGTGCTGCCGCCCGACGCCCCGGCCCGCGAGGCGATCCTCCGCTACCACCTGCGCGAGCGCCCCATCGAATCGGTCGACCTCGGCAAACTCGTCAAGGTCACCGAGGACTTCTCGGGCGCCGACCTCGCCCATGTCTGCGAGACCGCGGCCGAGTCCGCGCTCCTCGACTCGGCCCGCACCGGCAACGTACGCATGATCAACATGAAGGATCTGCTGGGCGCGGCGAAGCAGATCAGGCCGTCCAGCGAGTCCTGGTTCGCCTCCGCGCGCAACGTGGCGATGTTCGCCAACGACGGTGGGATGTACGACGACCTGGTCGCCTACCTGAAGAAGAAGCGCAAGCTGTGAGCAAGCACCCGGAGATCGAGAAGGCCTATGCCTTGTACGACCTGGGCCGCTACGAGGAGAGCCGCGAGCTGGCCGCGCGCCGGATCGCGCAGGACCCCGACGACCCGTACGCCTGGCTGACGCTCTCCCGCTGTCTGGCGGCACAGCTCCTGCGCGAGGAGGCGCTCGACGCGGCCGGCGAGGCGGTGCGCCTGGCGCCCGACTGGAGCAGCGCCCACCTCGTGCGCGGCTTCGTCCTGCGCAGGATGGACCGCATCGAGGAGGCCGAGGAGGCGCAGCGCGAGGCGATCCGGTGCGACCCGGAGAACTGGGCTCCGCGCGCCCAGCGGGCCGAGCTGCTGATCTTCTTCCCCGGGCAGAAGGCGGCGGCGCTGGCGGAGGCCCACGAGGCGGTACGGGTCGGCCCGGACGAGCCGGAGAGCTGGGAGGCGATGTACAAGGCGGCCGCGTTCAACGAGCGGCCCGACCTGTCGCGCAACGCGCTGGAGCAGCTGCTGCGCATCGACCCCACCCACCCGCTCGCCGTCACACTGACCACCCGGCAGGAGGCCGCGGAGCCCGGCACATCCGCGGCGCGAGCAGCCGACCTCTACGCCGGCGGCCTGGCCGCCGCCCCGGACTCCGAGTGGCTGCGCAAGAGCCTCGACCAGGCGGTCTACCGGATGCTGCGCGGCACCCGCTGGCTCGCCCTGCTCTGCCTGGTCATGGCGGGTGTGACCGTCGACATCTTCCCGACTGACGGCGAGGAGCCGAAGGAGCTCCCGATCCACCTCGGCACCCGGCTCTGGGTCCTGTGCCTGATGGCGGCGGTGTGGGGATTCGGTGCGTGGCGCCGCTACCTGCGGATGCGCACCGGCGTGCGGCTGACCGTACGCGACCTCGTGCGGCGGCTGTTCTGGCCGCGGGTGGTCCTCGGGCAGGCCACCCTCGCGACCCTCTGCGCCCTGCTGATCGTCAGCGTGCCGTGGGCCGACCGCACCATCCCCCAGGTCCTGTTCTGGCTGGGACTCGTGCCGAACCTGCTCAGCATCACGCACGACCGGGACAAGGTCTGATGAGCCCCGCCCTGGACAGGGCCGACGCGCTCTTCGACGTCGGACGGTATGAGCAGGCCGCCGCCCTCGCCGCCCAGCATCTGGCGACCGAACCGCACGACGCCGGGGCGCTGGTCCTGCTGGCCCGCTGCCAGCACCGCCTGGGCCGTGAGCAGGAGGCCTTGGCCTCCGTCGAAGCGGCCTTGGTCGCCGATCCCGACTCGCTGCCCGGCCGGCTGATGCGCACGCACATCCTGATCGCGCTGAAGCAGTACGAGGAGGCCGAGCTCTCCGCCCGGCACACCGTCGAACTCGCCCCGAACTACTGGGGCAGCCACTACGCCCTCGGCACCGTCCTCGACCGGTCCGTCCGCATGGAGCGCCGGCGCGAGGCGTACGAAGCGGCCCGCACCGCCGTCGCCCTCGCCCCCGAGGAGAGCGACGCGCACTTCCTCGTCGGGCTCACCGCCCAGCGCACCGGCAACCACGGCGTGGCCAAGCAGGCCTACGAGACGGCTCTGCGACTCGACCCGCAGAGCAGCGAGGCCCACAACAACCTCTCCCTGCTGCATCTGCGCCGCCGCTGGTTCCGGCCGGGCGCTTGGACGAAGGCCGCCGAGGGCTTCGTCGAGTCCGCCGCCCTCGACCTGAACGACCGGCAGGCCCGCTACAACCTGGAGACCATGGCCTGGGGCACCGCCGCGGGTGCCCGCTGGGTGGCCCTGCTCGGCTTCGTCGCCTCCGCCCTCGGCTCGTCGCCGCTGCGTACGGGGGCGTCGGGCGGCGAGGCCGTCGTCCCGTACCTGATCGGCGCGGCCGTGCTCGTCGGCGGCTGGGCCGGCTGGGGCGTGTGGATCAGCCGCCGGGTGCCGCCGCGGCTGCGTCGCCCGCTGCTCCTGGTGGCCCGTGGCTGCAGGCCGGTGATCGCGATGGCGGTCGCCGTCGGCCTGCTCGGTCTGCACTCGGTCGTGTCACTCGCGCTGTGGCGGGTGGACGCGGGGATCGTCGGCGGTCTCGGGACGCCGCTGTTCTGGGCGGTGATCATCACCTACTGGGCGAGCCGGTCGGCCCTCGGCCGCCGCGCCCCGAGGTAGGGGCGCGGGGCGCAGGGCTCCGGCGCCCCGCTCGCCGCCCGCACCGCGGGCTCGCGCGGCCGATACGATGCCGGAGTACCTGATCATCGAAGGCGAGGAGGCCCGGGCCATGGCCGGAGAGCCGCAGAGCGACTGCCTGTTCTGCAAGATCGCGGACGGGGAGGTTCCGGCGACGATCGTGCGCGAGACGGAGACGACCGTCGCCTTCCGGGACATCAACCCGCAGGCGCCCACGCACGTGCTCGTCATCCCGCGCGTGCACTACCCCGACGCCGCGACCCTCGCCACGGCCGCGCCGACCATCGCGGCCGACCTGCTGCGCGAGGCCGGTGAGATCGCCGCGCAGGAGAAGGTCGACGGCAGCGGCTTCCGGATCGTCTTCAACACCGGGACCGGCGCGGGCCAGACCGTCTTCCACGCCCACGCCCATGTCCTCGGCGGCCGCGGGCTCAACTGGCCGCCCGGATAAGACGTGTCCGTACGTGAACTCGTCGTGCTCGGGACCGCCAGCCAGGTCCCGACCCGGCACCGCAACCACAACGGCTATCTGCTGCGCTGGGACGGTCAGGGCATCCTGTTCGACCCCGGTGAGGGCACCCAGCGCCAGATGCTGCGGGCGGGGGTCGCCGCGCATGACCTCGACCGGATCTGTGTCACGCACTTCCACGGGGACCACTCCCTGGGCCTGGCGGGCGTGATCCAGCGGATCAACCTCGACCAGGTCCCGCACCCCATCACCGCGCACTACCCGGCGAGCGGGCAGCGCTTCTTCGAGCGGCTGCGGTACGCGACGGCCTACCGCGAGACGGTGCGGCTGACGGAGACCCCGGTGGCCGCCGACGGCCCCCTCGCCGTCACCGAGTCGTACACCCTCGACGCGTACCGGCTCTCGCACCCCGTCGAGTCGTACGGCTACCGGCTCACCGAGCCCGACGGGCGCCGCATCCTGCCGGAACGGCTCGCCGCGCACGGCATCAAGGGCCCGGACGTCGGCCGGATCCAGCGCGAGGGCGTCCTGGACGGCGTGACGCTGGACGAGGTCAGCGAGGTCCGGCGCGGGCAGCGGTTCGCGTTCGTCATGGACACCCGGCTCTGCGACGGGGTGTACGCGCTCGCCGAGGGCGCCGACATGCTGGTCATCGAGTCGACCTTCCTCGATGAGGACGTCCGACTCGCCACCGACCACGGCCATCTGACGGCCGGACAGGCCGCCGCCGTCGCCCGCGACGCGGGGGTGCGACACCTCGTCCTGACGCACTTCTCGCAGCGGTACGGCGACCCGGCCGAGTTCGAGCGCCAGGCGCGGGCGGCCGGGTTCGAGGGCGAACTGAGCATTGCCCAGGACCTGATGAGGGTCCCCCTCCCCAAGCGATAGCCGCCCACCGAGAGACAGACGAGAAGACCATGCCCCTCCCCAAGGCCGAACTCCATCTGCACATCGAAGGCACCCTCGAACCCGAGCTGGCGTTCGCGCTCGCCGCCCGCAACGGCGTCACGCTGCCGTACGCGGACACCGAGGAGCTGCGCAAGGCGTACCTCTTCAGCGATCTGCAGTCCTTCCTGGACCTGTACTACGAGCTGATGGCCGTCCTGCACACGGCCGAGGACTTCACCGAGCTCGCCGACGCCTATCTGGCGCGGGCGGCGGCCCAGGGGGTGCGGCACGCGGAGATCTTCTTCGACCCGCAGGCGCACACCGCCCGTGGGGTCCCGATCGGCACGGTGATCGAGGGGCTGGCCGGCGCGCTCGACCGGGCCGAGGAGCGGTACGGCGTCTCGACGCGGCTGATCATGTGCTTCCTGCGCGACGAGTCCGCCGAGTCGGCGATGGCGACGCTGGAGGCCGCGAAGCCGTACCTGCACCGGATCACCGGTGTCGGCCTCGACTCGGCGGAGGTCGGCCACCCGCCGTCGAAGTTCCGCGAGGTGTACGCGGCGGCCGATGCGCTCGGTCTGCGCAAGGTCGCCCACGCGGGCGAGGAGGGCCCGCCGGCGTACATCCGCGAGGCCCTGGACGTGCTCGGTGTGGAGCGGGTCGACCACGGGCTGCGCTGCATGGAGGACCCCGAGCTGGTGGCGCGGCTGGTGCGCGAGCGGGTGCCGCTGACGCTCTGCCCGCTGTCGAACGTACGTCTCCGGGCGATCGACGTCCTGGAGGACCACCCGCTGGAGTCGATGCTGGCCGCCGGTCTCGTGGCGACGGTCAACTCCGACGATCCGGCGTACTTCGGCGGCTATGTGGGCGACACGTTCGACGCCGTGCGGGGCGCGCTCGGTCTGGACCGTGAGCAGCTGCGGACCCTGGCCCGCAACTCCTTCGAGGCGTCCTTCCTCGACGACGACGAGGAGCGCAGGGCGCGGTACCTCGCCGAGGTGGAGGCGTACGACTTCGACGCGGAGTAGCAGGCAGGGGCGGTGGCCCCATCGGAAGGGCCCAGGGGGCGTGGCTCGTCGAGCCACGCCCCCTTCGCGTGCGGTTCTCGATGCCGCCGAACCCTTGACGCCATGGAACGGATGCTATTGAGTGTGCGACCAATAACTTATTAGCCGCTTGACCAATACCCGGAGGTCCCCGTGGCGTCCACGCTTCCCGACCCGCACCCCAGAACGGACGACGAGCCCGGGTCCGCCCCGCCGGCATCGGACCGTGCGGGCCGCATCGAGGCCCACGGCGTCGACCACATCCCCGACTCCGAACGCCGCGGCCGTCCCCGGGAGCTCTTCTCCGTCTGGGCGGCGGCGAACGTGAACTACCTCAGCCTGGTGATCGGCGGCGCCCTCGTCCTCATGGGCCTGAGCCTGTGGCAGTCCCTCGCGGTCATCGTGGTGGGCAACCTCTTCTGGCTGCTCACGGGGCTGCTCACCACCTCGGGCCCCGCTGCGGGCGCCCCCAGCGAGGTGATCACCCGGGCCCTCTACGGCGTCATCGGCAACCGGGTCAACAACGCGGTCGGCGGCTGGCTGGTCTCCGTCTGCTACTTCGCCCTCAACCTGGCGGCCGCCGCGGCCGCCGCCTTCGCCCTCGTCGAGAAGGCCGGCATCACCGCGAACACCGGCGTCAAGGTCGTCGTCGTGGTGGTCATCGCGGCGCTCACCCTGGTCATCAGCGTCTACGGACACGGGGTGATCATGAAGCTGTACCTCCCGATCACCCTGGCGCTCGCGGCCGCCTTCGCCGTCGTGGCCTTCGCCGTCGCCGGACACGCCGACTTCGCGTACCGGCCCGCCGAGCCGCTGACCGGCATCGACCTGTGGGCGGTCCTCATCGCCGGCACCACCATGATCGCCTCGGGGCCGCTGTCCTACACCACCAGCGCCGACTTCTCCCGCTACCTGCCGCGGACGGCCTCCCGGAAGGGCATCGTCGGCTGGACCGCGTTCGGCGCCTTCCTGCCCAGCGTCATCACCTCCTTCCTGGGCGCCGTCGCCGCGACCGCGGTCGACATGACGGACCCGCAGACCGGTCTGGAGGGGATCCTCCCCGGCTGGTTCCACCCCGTGTTCCTGCTGGCCCTGGTCCTCGGCACCATCGCCATCAACGCCCTGACCGCGTACAGCGCCGGACTGGCACTCCAGGCCGTCGGCATCCGCATCCGCCGCTCCGTCAGCGTCATCTTCGACGGAATCGTCGCCGTGGCCCTGACCCTCTACGGACTGCTCGCCTCCAGCCTCCTCGACACCGTCAGCAACGCCCTCCAGCTGGCCGTCGTCCTGATCGGCCCCCTCATGGCCGTCTACGCCACCGACATCGTGCTGCGCCGGGGCCGCTACGACGGACTCGCCCTCTCGGACGAGACCCCCGACAGCCCCTTCTGGTACACCGGCGGCGTCAACGCGGCGGGCGCCCTCGCGCTCGTCGCGGGCGTGGCCTCGGCAGCCCTCTGCGTCAACACCCTCTACACGGGCCCGGTCGCCGACGCGCTGGGCGGCGTGGACCTCTCCCTGCCCGTCGGCATGGTGGTCTCCGTGGTCGTCTACGCCGTCCTGATGCGGAAGGACGCCACCCTGCGGGCCGCGAGGGCGGAGGCGTGAGCGACCGTACGATCCTGCGGATCGCCGGGGACGCCCCCAGGGAACGCGGCCTCGACCGGGGCCGCCGGGGCCGCGACGGGATCGCCCGCTCCTGGCGCGTCTACGACAAGCTCTTCGAGAACGTCGCCACGCGGAGCGGCCGGACGCTCGACGTCCCCGCGCTCGCGCTGGGCACCGTTGCCGCGACCCGCGCGTGGGCGCCGGAGCTGGTCGAGGAGAACGGGCGCGCCCCGCACGGCGGCGGCCGCGGGCTCCGGCCCTGACCCGCCGGACAGGCCCTAGCCCCGGCCGCTCGGCCGGGCCAGGCGGAAGGCGCGGCGGTCGGCGCGGCGTCGGGACGGGACCAGGATCTCGGCGACTTCCTGCTCCGGCGCGCCCATCTGCGGAACGAGGCCCGTTGCGGCGGTCGTCGTGCCCGCGACCACGGCCGCCGGGGCGCCGCCGCGGCGGCGGACGGAGCCCGGGACCAGGGGGCGGCCCGAGGTGTGCAGGGCGACCGCGGTCATCGGGACCGCGATCAGCAGGAGCAGAGCGCACAGCACCATGCCCATGCCCGGGTACCCGGCCCGCTCGGACAGGACGCTGCCGACGACCGGGCCGCAGGCCACGCCCAGGGAGGACGCCGAGCCGACGAGCACGGCCCAGCGGCCGCGCGGGTCCAGGGAGGCGGCGAGGCCCAGCAGGTAGGAGAGGACGACCGGGTAGAAGAGGTTCCAGAGGATCTCGCCGGCCGCGAAGGCGGGCAGGCTCCCGGCGCCCGAACTCACCAGGACGCACACGGCGATGACCGCCGTACCGGCCCCGATCGGGACCGCGCGGCCCAGCCGTGAGCCGAGCGCCCCGGCGGCCGTGACACCCGCGAGCCCGGCCCCCAGCGCCACGGCGAAGACCGCGCCGACCGTGACCTCGCTCAGCCCGGCCTGCGTGAGGCCGATCCGGCCGCTCACGCCCCACAGGGCGTTCTGCGCCATCGACCACAGAAGGATCGCGGCGGCGAGCACGAGACCCGAACGCCGGTGGGGGAGCGGCGATCCTTCGCCCCTGCCCGGCACCTCCGCGGCGCGGTCGGCCCGGTCCACCCGGCCCGTACCGCCCGCCAGGCCGCCCGTCAGCGGCCACACCAGCGCCGCCGCCAGCGCGATCGAGGCGAACGGCAGCGCGTGGCCGCCGCCGAGGTGCGGCAACGTGAGGTAGAGCGCGCCGGCGGTCGCCGAGACCGAGAGCAGGCCGAGCGTCGAGGCCCGGTGCGGGTCCCGCTGCGCCGCGATGCCCGCCGCGGCCACCGCCAGCGTCGTGCCCGAGCCGAAACCGCCGACGACCGCGCCGCCGACCACCAGGGGAACGCTCGCGGTGAGCGCCGCCGAGCCGTAGCCGACGCACATGGCCAAGAGGCCGGCGCGGGCCGTCCCGCGCGGCCCGAACCGCTCCACGCGCGAGGCCAGGGTGAAGCCCGCCGAGGCGGAGGCGAGGAGGAGGACCGATCCCACGAGGCCCGCCTGGGCCGGGGTGAGACCGAGTCCGGCGGAGAGCCGGCCGACGACTGTCGGCAGCAGGTACGGGGCGAGATATCCGGCCGTGAACAGGGCGACAAGAGGCCCCAGGGCGCGCGGGCGCGACAGCATGGGCGTTCCAGGAACAAGGAGAAATGAGGGTGGAGCGCCCGGTGTTGCACGGGATCGCGGGACATATGTATCAAGCAACGGACGGCCCGGAGAAGCCCGGAGGGTCGGAATTTACCCATTCCGCTTGTGATCTGGGTCACCATGGGTTTGGAGCCGGATTCCCAGGGTATGAGCGCCCGCTTTCCTGGCCTCGTCACCCCCGTCACCCGACCCCCATCAGGCACACTGACCTGATCCGCACCACGTTCGGGGAGGCCGCCGTGACCAGCGCAAGGGGAGACCAGCAACACGACGCCGGAGTCGACCCGTTGGTGTGCCTGCGCGAGCCCACCGACCCCGACTGCGACGTCTTCCTCACCGGCACGGTCTTCCTCGACATCATCTTCACCGGCCTCGACAGCGCCCCCGTGCGCGGCACCGAGTCCTGGGCCAGGGGCATGGGCTCCAGCCCCGGCGGCGTCGCCAACATGGCCACCGCCCTCGCCCGCCTCGGCCTGCGCACCTCGCTCGCCGCCGCCTTCGGCGACGACCACTACGGCGAGTACTGCTGGGACGCCCTGGAGCAGGGCGAGGGCATCGACCTCTCGCTCTCCCGGACCGTGCCCGGCTGGCACTCCCCGGTCACCGTCTCCATGGCGTACGAGGGCGAGCGCACGATGGTCTCCCACGGCCACGAGGCACCGCCCCTGGACGGCGCCCTGCCCGCCTATCCGCCGCACGCACGCGCCGCCGTCGCCTCGCTCGCGCCCGGCCGCACCGAGGAGTGGGTCGCCCAGGCCGCCCGCGGCGGGGCGAAGGTCTTCGCGGACGTCGGCTGGGACGAGACCGGCCGCTGGGACCTGAAGGGCCTGAGCGACCTGGAGCACTGCGAGGCGTTCCTGCCCAACGCGCAGGAGGCGATGCGGTACACCCGTACCGACTGCCCGCGGGCCGCCGCCCGGGCGCTCGCCGACAAGGTCCGCTACGCGGTGGTCACCCTGGGTGCGGAGGGCGCCTACGCGGTCGACGGGGCCACCGGCGAGACCGCCGAGGTGCCGGCGATCCAGGTCTCCGCCCTCGACCCGACCGGCGCCGGAGACGTCTTCGTGGCCGGGTTCGTCACCGGGACGCTCGCGGACTGGCCGCTCGCCGACCGGCTGGCCTTCGCCGGACTCATCGCGGCGCTGTCGGTGCAGGAGTTCGGCGGCTCGCTCTCCGCGCCCGGCTGGGGCGAGGTCGCCGCCTGGTGGGAGCACGTCCAGGACCACGCCGGCCAGGACCCGGACGCCCTGCGTGCCCGCTACGCCTTCCTGGAGCGGCTGCTCCCCGCGGCCACCCGCCCCTGGCCCCTGCGCCGGGCGGTCCCCACGATCGGCTTCAGGCCGGCCCCGTCGTAAAAGCCTTCGGCCTTGTCAGTGACAAGTCGTAGGCTTGGTATCCGAGAGGTTGTCGAGCAGCGAGAACCCTGCAACGGGAGGTATGTGCAGGCCACAGTGCCGGCCCATGACTCAGACACCCACAGCCCCCAATGGCGCGCCGGGCGAGGCCCGCGCCCACTTCACCGTCCCCGCCAAGCATCCGATGGTGACCGTTCTCGGCTCCGGTGACGCTCTCCTGCGCGTGATCGAGAAGGCGTTCCCGAAGACCGACATCCATGTCCGGGGAAACCAGGTCAGCGCGGTGGGCGAGGCGACGGAAGTCGCCCTGATCCAGCGACTGTTCGACGAGATGATGCTGGTGCTCCGCACCGGACAGCCGATGACGGAGGACGCAGTGGAACGCTCGATCGCCATGCTCAGGGCGAGCGAGAACGGCAAGACGGAGGCGGGCCAGGAGACCCCGGCCGAGGTGCTCACCCAGAACATCCTCTCCAGCCGCGGTCGCACCATCCGCCCCAAGACCCTCAACCAGAAGCGGTACGTCGACGCGATCGACAAGCACACGATCGTCTTCGGCATCGGCCCCGCGGGCACCGGCAAGACGTATCTGGCCATGGCCAAGGCGGTCCAGGCCCTGCAGTCCAAGCAGGTCACCCGGATCATCCTGACCCGGCCGGCCGTCGAGGCGGGCGAGCGGCTCGGCTTCCTGCCGGGCACGCTCTACGAGAAGATCGACCCGTATCTGCGGCCGCTCTACGACGCGCTGCACGACATGCTCGACCCCGACTCGATCCCGAAGCTGATGGCCTCGGGCACGATCGAGGTCGCGCCGCTGGCGTACATGCGAGGACGGACGCTCAACGACGCGTTCATCATCCTCGACGAGGCGCAGAACACGAACCCCGAGCAGATGAAGATGTTCCTCACCCGCCTCGGCTTCGACTCGAAGATCGTCATCACCGGTGACATCACCCAGGTCGACCTGCCCGGCGGCACGAAGAGCGGTCTGCGCCAGGTCCGCGAGATCCTGGACGGCGTCCAGGACGTCCACTTCTCGATGCTCACCTCCCAGGATGTCGTCCGGCACAAGCTCGTCGGCCGTATCGTCGACGCGTACGAGCAGTACGACAGCCGCAACGGGAAGTAGCAGAAGAGCACCATGTCGATCGACGTCAACAACGAGTCCGGAACCGAGGTCGACGAGCAGGCGATCCTCGACATCGCCCGCTACGCCCTCGCGCGGATGCGCATCCACCCGCTCTCCGAGCTCTCGGTGATCGTCGTGGACGCGGAAGCGATGGAGCAGCTCCACATCCAGTGGATGGACCTGCCGGGCCCGACGGACGTCATGTCCTTCCCGATGGACGAGCTGCGCCCGCCGTCGAAGGACGACGAGGAGCCCCCGCAGGGGCTCCTCGGTGACATCGTGCTCTGCCCCGAGGTCGCCACCCAGCAGGGCAAGGACGCTCCGACGCAGCACTCCATGGACGAGGAGCTCCAGCTCCTCACCGTCCACGGAGTGCTGCACCTGCTCGGCTACGACCACGAGGAGCCGGACGAGAAGGCCGAGATGTTCGGCCTCCAGGCGGCCATCGTCGACGGCTGGCGCGCGGACAAGGGCCTGACCGGCCCGTCCCCGGCGCCGACCGTCTCCTGAGCCCCCGATGAACGCATCGCTGATCCTCGGCGCGGTCGGCCTGGTGATCGTCGCCTGGCTGGCCGCCTGTGCCGAGGCCGGAATCGCGCGCGTCTCCAGCTTCCGTGCCGCCGAGGCCCTGCGGTCGGGACGGCGCGGTGCCGAAAAGCTCGTCGAGGTCGCCTCCGACCCCACCCGCTACCTCAACATGGCGCTGCTCGTCCGTGTCTCCTGCGAGATGGCGGCCGGGGTCCTCGTCACGTACGCCTGCCTGGAGGAGTTCTCCGAGACCTGGCAGGCGCTGCTCGTCGCCATCGCGGTGATGGTGCTGGTCTCGTACGTGGCCGTCGGTGTGTCGCCGCGCACCATCGGCCGGCAGCACCCGCTGAACACGGCGACCGCCTCCGCGTACGTCCTGCTGCCGCTGGCCCGGGTCATGGGCCCGATCCCGCAGCTGCTCATCCTCATCGGCAACGCGCTCACCCCCGGCAAGGGCTTCCGCAAGGGCCCCTTCGCCTCCGAGGCCGAGCTGCGCGCGATGGTCGACCTCGCCGAGCAGGAGTCGCTGATCGAGGACGAGGAGCGCCGGATGGTGCACTCCGTCTTCGAGCTCGGTGACACGCTCGTACGGGAGGTCATGGTGCCGCGTACCGACCTCGTCTGCATCGAGCGGTACAAGACGGTCCGTCAGGCGCTCACCCTCGCGCTGCGCTCCGGCTTCTCGCGGATCCCGGTCACGGGTGAGAACGAGGACGACATCGTCGGCATCGTGTATCTGAAGGACCTGGTCCGCAAGACGCACATCAACCGCGAAGCCGAGGCCGACCTGGTGTCGACGGCGATGCGCCCGGCGGCCTTCGTGCCGGACACCAAGAACGCGGGCGACCTGCTGCGGGAGATGCAGCAGGAGCGCAACCACGTCGCCGTCGTCATCGACGAGTACGGCGGCACGGCCGGGATCGTCACGATCGAGGACATCCTGGAGGAGATCGTCGGCGAGATCACCGACGAGTACGACCGGGAGCTCCCGCCGGTCCAGGAGCTGGGCGACGACCGCTATCGCGTCACCGCCCGCCTCGACATCGGGGACCTCGGCGAGCTGTACGGCTTCGGCCCGGACGAGTACGACGACGAGGACGTGGAGACCGTCGGCGGCCTCCTCGCCAAGGCGCTGGGCCGCGTGCCGATCAGCGGCGCCAAGGCGGCCGTGGAGCTGCCCGACGGGCGCTCGCTCCGGCTGACCGCCGAGTCCCCGGCGGGCCGGCGGAACAAGATCGTCACGGTGCTCGTGGAACCCGTGACCGTCGCGGTGGAGGGGAAGCCCGATGACGCCTGACCAGGTGCGCGCCTTCTGCCTGGACTTCAACGACGCGACGGAGGAGTTCCCCTTCGGGCCGGACACCTCCGTCTTCAAGGTCGCCGGGAAGATGTTCGCGCTGTCCTGGCTCGACGGCCGACCGCTGCGGATCAACCTCAAGTGCGAGCCGGAGGAGGCGGTACGGCTCCGTGAGGAGTACCCGGCCGTCGCCCCCGGCTACCACATGAACAAGCGCCACTGGAACACGGTGACGGTCGGCGGGCTCCCGGACCGGATGGTCCGGGAACTCATCGAGGACTCGTACGACCTGGTGGTCGCGGGTCTGCCGAAGGCGGTACGGCTCCGCCTCGACCGGCCGTAGCGCCTACGCGCGCTTCCGGAGGCCGACGGCCACCAGCACCGCCGCGCCGAGCACGATCGCCGCGTCCAGGGCGAGGACCGTGCGGACACCCCCGTACAGGTCCCCGCCCGTGGTGGCGAGCACCCCGAGCAGCGGGATCCCGACGGTGATGCCGACCTGCTGGGTGGTGGTGACCAGACCGGTCGCCAGACCCTGCTCCTCGTCCGGGACACCGGAGGTGACGGTCAGTCCGTACGAGATGATCGCGCCGAGGTGGCACATGGACGCCAGGGAGACGGCGACCGCGGCGAGAACAGCGCCCGATTCCGTACCGATCCCGAGCAGCGCCGCCACGAACACGCCCTGCCCGGCGAGGGAGAACACCAGGGTGCGGCGGGCGCCGAGCCGGCCGATCACCTTCGGCGCGACCGATCCGGCGAAGACGGACACCGCGCCCTGCACGCCGAAGACCAGGCCGGTGGCGAACGCCGAGAGGCCCAGCGTCTCCTGGAGGTACAGGGTCAGCACGAAGACGACCGTGGACATCATGGAGAAGGTGATGAGCCCGCCGAGGTTGCCGAAGGCGACCGTCCGCCGGCGCAGCATCGGCAGGGACACCAGCGGGGACTCGTGCCGGGACTCGACGACCACGAAGGCGGCGAGCAGCAGCACCCCCGCGACCAGGGTGACCAGCACGTCCGCGCCGCCGAAGCCGCGTTCGGCGGCCGTCGACAGGGCGTAGATCAGGGCGAGCAGTCCGCCGGTGACGGTCACCGCACCCGGCACGTCCAGGCGCGGCCGGTCGGGGGTACGGGACTCGGGCAGCAGCCCCGGCGCCAGCGGCAGCACGATCGCGCTGAACAGCGCGAGCAGCCCCATCGTGGAGCGCCAGCCGAGCGTGTCGGTCATGACCCCGCCGAGGATCATGCCGGTGGTGAAGCCCAGCGAGAGCAGGGTGCCGGAGATACCGAGCGCGCGGTCGCGCAGCGGACCCTCCGGGAACGTGGTCGTCAGCAGGGACATGCCGGTCGGCACGATCGCCGCCGCACCGAGGCCCTGCAGGGCGCGGCCGGCCAGGAACGAGGCGGGGTTCCAGGCGAAGGTGGCGAGCAGCGAGGCGGCGCCGAAGAGCGCGAGACCCGCGAGGAACAGCTTCTTGCGCCCGTAGAGGTCGCCCAGCCGACCGGACAGCAGCAGGAAGCCGCCGGACGGAAGGGCGAACGCCGTGACGGCCCACTGGAGCCCCGACTGCCCGAGTCCGAGGTCCGCGCCGAGCACCGGGAGCGCCACGTTCAGGACGGAGAAGTCGAGGGCGACCATGAACTGGGCCGCGCACAGGACGAAGAGGATCAGCCGGGAGCGGCCGGTCAGGGACGGGGGAGCGGTGGTGCCGGGGGAGGAGGTGGAGGGGGACGTGTCGATTGCCATGGCCACCACCCTCGGCGCGCGGGAACAACCGTGGGGAGCGGGAACTTATCCTGTTGGTCGCACCACCAGGCATCCCGGGGGAGGAAGCATCGTGGCCACAGCGCTCGAGAGCATGGACGCCAAGGCGCACCGACTTGCCGAGCTGCGCGAGTTCCTGATGAGCCGTCGGGCCCGGGTCTCCCCGGCCGACGCGGGTCTCCCGGACGGCGGCGCCCGTCGCCGTACGCCCGGTCTGCGCCGGGAGGAGGTCGCCGTCCTCGCGGGCGTCGGGGTCTCCTGGTACCAGTGGCTGGAGCAGGGCCGGGACATCACGGTCTCGCCGCAGGTGCTCGACTCGGTGGCGCGGGTGCTGCGGCTCAGCGGGGCCGAGCGCCGCCACCTGTACGTCCTCGCCGGGCTCAACCCGCCCGCGCCCGAGGTCGATCCGGAGGCGCGGGACATGTGCGCGGGGCTGCGCCGGCTGATCGACGCGTGGATGCCGTTCCCGGCGCACATCATGGACGTGTACTGGAACACGATCATGTACAACGAGTCGGCGGCGGTCGTCCTCGGCATGCGCCCCGAGATCTCGCAGAACTGCCTCATCTCGTTCTTCACCGACCCGATCTACCGCTCCCGGGCGACCGACTGGGAACGGCTCGCCCCGCAGGTCGTCGCCCAGTTCCGGGCCGCCTGCTCGGAGTGCCCCGACGACGAGGGCTTCCGCGCGGTGGTGGAGGAGGTGAAGGCGGCGAGCGAGGAGTTCACCGAGCTGTGGGAGCGGCGGGACATCGCCCCGGGCGGCCAGATCCGCAAGCAGATCGAGCACCCGCTCGTCGGTGTCCTGCACGTGGAGTCCACGCAGTTGAGGGTGCCCGCACGCCCCGACCTGACGATCATCATGCACACCCCGCTGCCGCAGGGGGACACGGCCGCGAAGCTGGAGTGGCTGGTCTCCCCGGAGGGGCGGCGCGGGGCGATGTATCCGATCGCGGGCTGAACGGGCTCCTGCCGTAAGGCACTGTCGGAGGGCCCGTATATTCTCCTCGCGATCCGGCCGTCCCCCACCGTGTGCCGGGCTTGTCCCATCACCCTCGTACCCGCAAAGGGCTCATTCACCATGCGCACTCGCATCCGCCACGGACTGGCCGCCGCTCTCGCCGTCTCCGCGCTCTCCCTGACCGCCGCGTGCGGTGGTGGCGACGCCAAGGACGACGCGAAGAAGGACGGCGACAAGCCGGCCGCCACGTCCGCGGCGCCCACCTCCGAGGCGCCGGCCACGCCGCTGACGGCCGCCCAGATGAAGGCCGCCGTCCTGGAGCTGAAGGACCTTCCGTCGGGCTGGAAGGTCAGCAAGGCGGACCCGACCACGACCGTCTACAAGGCCGACAAGCCCGAGTGCCAGCCGTTCGCCGACGTGATGAGCGACGAGATCGCCGGTGCCACCAAGGGCGCGAGCGTCGACTTCACCGTGGGCAACAACGAGGCCGAGCTCAGCGAGGAGGTCGTGACCTTCGCGGGCACCGGCGCGGCGGACTTCACCAAGAAGCTCGGCACCGCGCTGAACAGCTGCACCGACTTCACCGTCGAGGCCGAGGGCAACAAGATCAAGTTCGCGGCGACGAAGCTCACCGGCCCGCAGGGGGTCGAGGAGGCGCACGCCTTCGGTCTGTCGATGGAGGTCGCTCCCGGCATCAAGATCACGCCGAACCTCGTGGTCGCCCGCCAGGGCACCGGCGTCATCCGGTTCCTGCACCTCGCGGACGCCGCCACGGCCAAGAAGGACTTCGACACCCTCGCCAAGCTCGCCACCGACAAGTTCGTCAAGGCCGCGCAGGGCTGACCTCATGCCCCGACCTATGCTCGGGGCATGACACTCAGCAGCGACCACGGCGACCTCGGCGCCGAGGACCTCAAGATCATCACGCTGGCGCGCAGCGCCCGCGCCCGCAACGGTGTGCCCGAGGGCGCGGCGGTACGGGACGAGACCGGCCGCACGTACGTGGCGGGGACCGTGGCTCTGGAGTCGCTCAAGCTGAGCGCGCTCCAGACCGCGGTCGCGATGGCCGTGGCCAGCGGCGCCCAGTCCCTCGAGGCCGCGGCCGTCGTCTCGACCGCCGACGCCGCCTCCGACGCGGACCGCGCGGCGGTACGCGACCTCGGCGGGCCCGAGACCCCCGTCCTGCTCGCAGGCCCCGACGGGCAGCTGCGCGCGGCGGTCACGGCGGGCTGAGGTCCGGCGGACTCGAAGGGGGCCCGGCATGACGCCGGGCCCCCCTTTCGCGCGCCTGCGCAGAACGACTCCTCCGAGGAAGCGCTCTTCGTACCGCAGGCCTCCGTGCTGACCAGGTAAAACGTCGATCTTGACGGTGATCTTGACAGTATCTGATGGGTCATCAGTCGGTGCATTTCGATTCCATTGACTTCTCCTGACGCTCGGCCGTCAATGGCGCCCTCTCATCCCTCAGGAGGGGGCACACATGGCACTCAGAACCCCGACCCGAAGACGGCGCTGGACCGCCGCCCTCGGCGTCGCCGCACTCGCGGTCGCCGGCGGCGGCGCGCTGGCCGCTCCCGCCGGCGCCCTGGCGGCCGCGTCCCAGGCGGTGGACTTCCCGACGCACTGCGTCCCGCCGCCGATCGCCGGCATCCCGCCCATCGACGGCACCACGACGGCCGAGATCACCGTGGACAAGCCCACGCCCAAGGTCGGCGACACGGTCACCGTCACCTACAAGGTCACCAAGCCGGCCGCGTCCAACCCGGTCGACCTGGCCCTCCCGGCCGACATCATGACCCCGAGCGGCAAGGTCGTCCTCGGCGGCGCCCAGACCGGCGCGGTCACCGTCACCGGGCCCAAGAA
Source organism: Streptomyces sp. NPDC046712 (assembly GCF_040645695.1). Classification (NCBI taxonomy): domain Bacteria; kingdom Bacillati; phylum Actinomycetota; class Actinomycetes; order Kitasatosporales; family Streptomycetaceae; genus Streptomyces; species Streptomyces sp. NPDC046712. The sequence continues at coordinate 150,175 of NZ_JBEYYW010000002.1, forward strand.
GAACGACCCCGTCCCCGGCAAGGGCGCGTTCCCGCCGTTCTCGATGACCGGCACGTTCACGGTCACCGCGCCCGGCTCGATCACCCTCTCGCCCGGCGACTACAACATCCACACCAGCTATCTGATGGAGCTGGACACCCCCTGTACCGTCACCAACCCGCCCGCCCCCGTCTCCGAGACGATCACGGCGAGCGCGCAGCCGGGTGCCAACGAGCGCAACATCTCGCTCGGCACGGCCTCCGGCGCACCGGGTGTCCGGGTCACCGTGACCGGCGCCAAGTTCACCCCGCTCGCCGAGGTCACCGTCGTCGGCCGGTCCGGAGCGGCGGAGACCGCCGACCGGATGACCGTCACGACCGACAGCGAGGGCGGGTTCGCCGCCCGTCTGATGGTCAACGACAAGGCGACCACCGGGATCGTGGCGTACGAGGGGGCGGCCTGGGACCCGGAGAAGGGCGCCGGACCGGCCGCGTACACCGTCATCGACGACACCCCGCCGCCGCCGAACAGCCAGAAGCTCAACGCGGCCGTCACGGCGGGCGAACTGTCGATGACCCAGGCCGGTGACACGGTCCAGCTGTCGTCCGTCGACTTCGGACAGGGCGGCGCGGCGACCGGCGATCTGAAGACGGTGACGGTCAAGGACTTCCGCGGCGGCCCCGCGGGCTGGTCCCTGACCGGCAAGGTCACCGACTTCACCGGACCCGGCGGCTCCATCGGCGCCGGAAAGCTCAGCTGGACCCCTGCCTGCACCACCAAGGCCGGCAGCCCCAGCACCTGCGTTCCCGGCTCGGCGGGCACGGTCGGCAGCGGCGGGGCGACCCTCGCCTCGACCCCGAACGGCACGCTCACCGGCGGTGAGTTCACCGTCGACGCGAAGGTCTCCCTCGACGTCCCGGCGTTCACCGCGCCCGGCTCGTACGCGGGCGTCCTGACCCTGACCCTGAGCTGATCGCCCACAGAAACAGCGGGCCGGGCGCGCACCCGGTCGGCCCGCTCCGACCCCGGGGGTTCACCGCACCGTGCGCAGGAAGCTGTACGTCATCGTCCTCACCGCCGCCCTCGTCCTGCTCGGGGCACCCGCCGCCCCGGCCGCGGAGAACGGCGAGTGGGCCGTCTACCCGGCCGCCTCCCGGCTCGGCAGCCGGCCCTACTTCTATCTCTCCGCAGACCCCGGCACGACCCTGACCGACCGGGTCACCGTCACCAACAAGACCGGCGCCCCGCTCAGCTTCCGTCTCTACGGCGCTGACGCCTACAACACCGAGCGCGACGGCGGCTTCGCCGTCCGTACCAGCCGGGAGAAGCAGACCGGCGCCGGTGCCTGGATCACGCCCGAACGCACCCGCGTCACGGTCCCGCCCCGCTCCTCCGTCACCGTGCCCTACACCCTCACCGTCCCCGCCGACGCCGAGCCCGGCGACCACCCCGGCGCGCTCGTCGCCCTCGACGAACGGATCGAGGCGGGCGGAGGCTCCGTCGCCGTCGGTGTGCAGCGGGCGGTCGGAGCGAGGGTCTACCTCAGGGTCAACGGCCCCACGGTCCCCGCCCTCGCCGTCGAGGACGTCACCCTCGACCAGGACCGCCCGCTCGTCCCCGGCGCCGGTACGAGCACCGCCCTCATCTCGTACACCCTCCACAACCGTGGCAACGTCACGCTCAACCCCAAGGTCGCCCTGCGCGCCGAGGGCGTCTTCGGCCGCACCCTGCTCGCCCGCGACCTGGCGAAGATCCCCTCCGAGCTGCTGCCCCGCCAGAAGATTCGGCTCACCGAGCGCTGGACGGGATCGCCGCAGTTCGACTGGGGCGAGGTGACCCTCACGGCCACCGCGAAGGACGTACGGGAGTCCGGGCGCGCGTCCTTCCTCGCCCTGCCCTGGCTCGCCGCCGCGGCCGTGCTCGCAGGGGGAGTGGCGGCGCTGATCGGGCTGCGGGTGCGGCGTCGCAGGGGGTCCGCCGGGCGCTGAGTACGTGACGACGCCGCGCATCGGGGAGAATGGCCCGCATGAGCGCTCGTAATCAAGAATCCGAAGCCGTCCACCGGGCCGGCTTCGCCTGCTTCGTCGGCCGCCCCAACGCGGGCAAGTCCACCCTCACGAACGCTCTGGTCGGCCAGAAGGTGGCGATCACCTCCAACCGGCCACAGACCACCCGGCACACCGTCCGCGGCATCGTGCACCGCCCGGACGCGCAGCTGATCCTGGTGGACACGCCCGGCCTCCACAAGCCGCGCACCCTCCTCGGCGAGCGGCTCAACGACGTCGTGCGGACCACGTGGGCCGAGGTCGACGTGATCGGCTTCTGCCTGCCGGCCGACCAGAAGCTCGGCCCCGGCGACCGCTTCATCGCCAAGGAGCTCGCGGGGATCAAGAAGACCCCGAAGGTGGCGATCGTCACCAAGACCGACCTGGTCGACTCCAAGACGCTCGCCGAGCAGCTCATCGCCATCGACCAGCTCGGCAAGGAGCTGGGCTTCGAGTGGCAGCAGATCGTCCCGGTCTCGGCCATCGGCAACAAGCAGGTCCAGCTCGTCGCCGACCTGCTGATCCCGCTCCTGCCGGAGTCCCCGCCGCTCTACCCGGAGGGCGACCTCACCGACGAGCCCGAGCAGGTGATGGTCGCGGAGCTGATCCGCGAGGCGGCTCTGGAAGGCGTACGGGACGAGCTGCCGCACTCGATCGCGGTGGTCGTCGAGGAGATGATCCCGCGCGAGAACCGCCCGGCGGACAAGCCGCTGCTCGACATCCACGCGAACGTCTACATCGAGCGCCCCAGCCAGAAGGGGATCATCATCGGCCCGAAGGGCAGCCGCCTGAAGGAGGTCGGGATGAAGTCCCGCAAGCACATCGAGGCACTGCTGGGGACCCCCGTCTTCCTCGACCTCCACGTCAAGGTCGCGAAGGACTGGCAGCGCGACCCGAAGCAGCTGCGCAAGCTCGGCTTCTAGCCCGGCCCGAGACGGTACGGCCGGAGGCCGGCGCAGCCGCCCGAAGCCCGTCCGGCCCCCCGGGGCCGAGCGGTGCGAGGACGGCAATGTGAGAGGGGTCCCGAAGCAGCTGCGCGAGCTCGGCTTCTGGCCCGGCCCGAGACCGCCCGGCCGGAGGCGGCGCTCGAAGCAATCTCGCCCTCATCCATCTGCAGAGGGGAGAGCCGGACAAGGCGATCCCCCTGTTCGAGCAGGCCCTCGCCGCGAGCGTGCGCGTGCTGGGCGAGGGGCATCCGCACCTCCCCGCCGGCCGTCTCAATCGCGCAGAAGCGCGTCCTCGGCACGGCCCACACCGACTCCCTCACGTCCGCCCACAACCTCGGGCTCGCCCACCACACGGTGGGACACCTGGGCAAGGCCATCCGGCTCTACTGGAAGGTGCTGTTCCTGAGCACCTCCGTCCTCGGCGAGGACGACCCCCTGACGATGTCCGCCCAGGCCCACTACGCCGCCGCCTCCGCCGAGCGGGACGCCCGCCGAAGGGCGCGCTAGGCGCCTTCGTTCAGGACCTTCGTGATCAGAGCGCGCTGCGACTCGGTCAGGCGGGGGTCCCCGCAGCGGACCGTCTCGCCGTCGATCGTGATCTCATACGAGAAGCCGTCCGGCACGCTCCGGACGTCACCGTCGCCCTGCCGGAGGACGGTGACGGCGAGCGTGCGCCACTCCCCGGCGTCCGGCCGGCCGGAGGTGTCCACCTCGGCCGACCGCTCGATGCCCGCGAAACCGCCGGTGCGCCGCACTCGAATACGCATGCCTCAGGTCTATCAGTCCGTCGGCACGCCCACGGCCGCCCAGGACTTCAGCACCGCCTGGATCTCCTGCCCGTCCCCGTACCGCGCCTTCGCCGCCGCCACCGTGGCCGCCGCGAACTCGGCGAACCGGGTCTCGGGCGTCAGCGTGCCGCCCGTCATCACGTCGTACCAGATCTGGCCTGCCCGCTCCCACGCGTTGCCGCCCAGCTCGGTCGCCGCCAGGTAGAAGGCGTGGTTGGGGATGCCCGAGTTGATGTGCACCCCGCCGTTGTCCCGGCTCGTGCGGACGTAGTCGTCCATGTGGCCCGGCTGCGGGTCCTTGCCGAGGACGTCGTCGTCGTACGCCGTGCCGGGCGCCTTCATCGAGCGCAGCGCCGTCCCCTCCACGTTCGGGTGGAACAGCCCCTCGCCGATCAGCCAGTCCGCCTCCGCGGCGCTCTGGCCGCGCGCGTACTGCTTCACCAGTGAGCCGAAGACGTCGGAGACGGACTCGTTGAGCGCACCCGACTGGCTGAAGTACTCCAGATTCGCCGTGTGCTGGGTGAAGCCGTGTGCCAGCTCGTGACCGATCACGTCCACGGGGAGGGTGAAGTCGAGGAAGATCTCGTCGTCACCGTCGCCGAACACCATCTGCTCGCCGTTCCAGAAGGCGTTGCCGTAGTTCCGGTCGTAATGGACCGTCGCGAGCAGCGGCAGGCCCGCGCCGTCGATCGAGTCCCGGCCGAAGGCCTTCAGGAAGAGGTCGAAGGTGGCGCCGAGCCCGGCGTACGCGCGGTTGACGGTGGCGTCCCCGGTGGCCTCCTGTCCCTCGCCGCGGACCTCCGTGCCCGGCAGCTCGGTGCCGTGCTCGGCGTCGTAGATGGTCCGCCGCGGGCGCGCGGACTCCGCCGGTTCCGCGGCCGGGGCGGAGAGGGCGGAGGTGGCCGGGGGGAGCACGCGGGCGGTACGGGCCGCGGCGTCCGCGACCAGCGTGCGCCGGGCGGCGGCCGCGATCGCCGGGTTCCCGGAACGGGCCAGGTGCTCCAGCAGGTGCGGGGGCACGATGGAGCAGAAGACGGGGTGGTGCGCGTGGGAGGTCATCCCAGCAATGTGGCACTGGGTCATGGAACTGTCACTAGGGGCGACCATGATCCGCGAAATGGAGTGATTCGTCACTCTTTCGTATTGACGCCCGACCCGTCCCGCATACTGAAACAGGACGTCCGCCTCCGACGTCCTTGAGCTAGGCTGCGGCACATCATGCGTTTCGGGCTGCTTCTCCTTAGCTGCCGCGGCGAGGGCCTGTAGTCGTAGGCCGACCCCCTCCCCGCGGGACCTGGTGTTGCGTTCGACCAGTCGGCCTCCCCCAAGCTCTCGGCTTCGCTCGAGCAGGGGGGACCTCCACTCCCGCTGGACCCGAGGAGCCCCACGCAATGTCCCAGCCCGTTGGCCGCCCGACGCCCATCACCAACGCCACCCAGATGCAGAAGCCGTCCGGGATGCCGATCCACAAGTACGGCCGGTACGAGGCCGTGCACATCCCCGATCGCACCTGGCCCGAGCAGCGCATCACCAAGGCCCCCCGCTGGCTGTCGACCGACCTGCGCGACGGCAACCAGGCCCTGATCGACCCGATGAGCCCCGCCCGCAAGCGCGAGATGTTCGACCTGCTGGTGCGCATGGGCTACAAGGAGATCGAGGTCGGCTTCCCGTCCTCCGGCGACACCGACTTCGCGTTCGTGCGCTCCATCATCGAAGAGGGCGCGATCCCGGACGACGTCACCATCTCCGTACTGACCCAGGCCCGCGAGGACCTGATCGAGCGGACCGTGGAGTCCCTGGTCGGCGCCAAGCGCGCCACCGTCCACCTGTACAACGCCACCGCGCCCACCTTCCGCCGGGTCGTCTTCCGCGGCTCGAAGGAGGACATCAAGCAGATCGCCGTCGACGGCACGCGGCTGGTCATGGAGTACGCGGACAAGCTGCTGGGCGACGAGACGGTCTTCGGCTACCAGTACAGCCCGGAGATCTTCACCGACACCGAGCTGGACTTCGCCCTGGAGGTCTGCGAGGCGGTCTGTGACGTCTGGCAGCCCGAGGAGGGCCGCGAGATCATCCTCAACCTGCCTGCCACCGTGGAGCGTTCGACGCCGTCCACGCACGCGGACCGGTTCGAGTGGATGTCCCGGAACCTGACCCGCCGCGAGTTCGTCTGCCTGTCCGTCCACCCGCACAACGACCGCGGTACGGCGGTGGCGGCGGCCGAGCTGGCCATCATGGCCGGCGCCGACCGCATCGAGGGCTGCCTGTTCGGCCAGGGCGAGCGCACCGGCAACGTCGACCTGGTGACGCTGGGCATGAACCTGTTCTCGCAGGGCGTGGACCCGCAGATCGACTTCTCGCAGATCGACGAGATCCGCCGGACGTCCGAGTACTGCAACCAGATGGAGGTCCACCCGCGCCACCCCTACGCGGGCGACCTGGTCTACACGGCCTTCTCCGGCTCCCACCAGGACGCCATCAAGAAGGGCTTCGACGCCATGGAGGCCGACGCGGCCGCCGCCGGCAAGACCGTGGACGAGATCGAGTGGGCGGTGCCGTACCTGCCCATCGACCCGAAGGACGTCGGCCGCTCGTACGAGGCCGTGATCCGGGTCAACTCGCAGTCCGGCAAGGGCGGTATCGCGTACGTCCTGAAGAACGACCACAAGCTGGACCTGCCGCGCCGGATGCAGATCGAGTTCTCGAAGATCATCCAGCAGAAGACGGACACCGAGGGCGGCGAGGTCACCCCGGCCGCGATCTGGTCCGTCTTCCAGGACGAGTACCTGCCGAACCCGGACAACGCCTGGGGCCGTATCCAGCTGCGTTCCGGCCAGACCACCTCCGACACGGACGGCACCGACACGCTGACCGTCGAGGCGGTCGTCGACGGCGCCGACACCGTCCTGAGCGGCACCGGCAACGGTCCGATCTCCGCCTTCTTCGCCGCCCTGCAGTCGATCGGCGTGGACGCCCGCCTGCTGGACTACCAGGAGCACACGATGAGCGAGGGTGCCTCCGCGCAGGCCGCCTCGTACATCGAGTGCGCCATCGACGGCAAGGTCCTGTGGGGCATCGGCATCGACGCCAACACCACCCGCGCCTCGCTGAAGGCCGTCATCTCGGCGGTCAACCGCGCCGCGCGCTGACGCTCCGCGAGCCGGTGCCCCGCATCCCCTCAGGGGGTGCGGGGCACCGCTGCATGTGATCCCGCCACCCTTTCAGGTTGACTCGATCTTCGCGCCGAACACGAGTGAGGGTGACCTGGCGACCACCGGATCCCCGTTCGGGCCGGGTGTGATCGGGATCGCCGCGGCCGTGGTGGCCGTGGGCGTGGTTTCGTCGCGTACTCGGTGCGGAAGCGCCGCGGCCGCCTCTCCTGGCGGCGTCGTGTCTCGGCCATGTCCGTGGCGTTCTGCCGACGAGGTGCTGACGCCACATCACGGATGTGGTTAACATCACGCCCACGTCGGCAGCGTTGCCGGTTCGTCAAGGGAGGTGCGGCATGCGGTCTGCCCGGGAGTCACGTAGTCGAAAAGTGGGCATCTGCGGCATTCGCACTTCCTGGAACACCGTAGGCGACGGCGAGTTCTTCTGCGAGGAGTGCGGCGGCGACCGCAACTACCGCCGCCGCACCGGCCGTCGGCGCTTCGCGGTCCTGGGCGTCCCCGTGCTGCCCCGCGGCCACGCCGGACCGGTCGTCGAATGCGCCGCCTGCCACACCCACTTCGGCACCGACGTCCTCGACCACCCGACGACGAGCCGCTTCTCCGCGATGCTGCGGGACGCCGTGCACACCGTCGCCCTCGCCGTTCTCGCGGCCGGCGGCGCCTCCTCCCGTACGGCGGTGGACACCGCGGTCGCGGCGGTCCGCGCCGCCGGATTCGACGAGTGCACGGGCATCCAGCTCACCGACCTCGTCGAGGCGCTGGCGGCCGACACCGGCCGCTTCCTGCCCGACGAGGGCAGCGGGGGCGCGGCCCTGGCCATCGAGCTCCACGAGGCCCTGGAGCCGCTCGCCCCGCACCTCGCCGCCTCCGGGCGCGAATCGATCCTGCTCCAGGGAGCCAGGATCGCCCTCGCGGACGGGGCGTACAGCCCGGCGGAACGGGACGTGCTCAACACGGTCGGCAACGCGCTGGCGCTGTGCGCCGACGACACCGCCCGGCTGCTCGCCACCGCCAGGACGCTCCTGTAGCGGACGGCTTTCGTCACGGCGCGATGTTGTGGTTGAGGCGGAACAGGTTGCCGGGGTCGTAGCGGCGCTTCACCGCCCGCAGCCGGTCGTAGTTCTGCCGGTAGTTGGCCCGCACCCGGTCCTGGTCGTCGGTGTCCATGAAGTTGATGTACCCGGCCTCCTCGGTGTGCGGCCGCAGGTCCCGGTCGTACGCCCGCGTCCAGGCGATGTTCGCCTCGTTGTCGGCCGGGTCGGTGTGCGTCGTGCCGAAGGCGGCCGAGAAGGAGGCGTCCCGGTAGGCGAACGCGGTCTCGTCGGGCCCGACCCGGTGGCACGCACCGTCGATCGGGAAGAGGGCCGTGTCGCTCTCCAGCGAGGGCATCGTCTCCCCGTAGCGCATGTGCACCTCGATGGCGCCGTCGCTGAGATCGCGGCTGAAGTTCCCCTTCCAGTAGTGGTAGAGGCCCGGCGGCAGCTGCTCGTCGAAGAGCGTGTTGATCACCGGGTACGGCATCCGCTCCACGAACCGGCCGATGACGGGACCCAGCTCGCCGAGGAGACGGAGCACCTTCTCGTCCTCGGAGGCGGGGCCGCTGAAGCAGGTCATCAGAGCGCAGACCGGGCGGCCGTGCCAGCGCTCCGGCAGGAACGGCATGTCCGGGCCGAGCGCGATGACGAAGATCGTGTTGAGCTCCTCGGGGGCGTCGGCGTTCATGTCGCGCCAGCGCCGGGCCAACTCCGCGTCGAGCGGATAGAACACCGCGCCGCCCAGGATGTCCGACAGCGGGTGGACGCGGTAAACGAGCGAGGTGACGACGCCGAAGTTGCCTCCGCCGCCGCGCAGCGCCCAGAACAGGTCCGGGTGCCGCTCGGCGTCGCAGGTGACGAGGGCGCCCTCGGCGGTGACGACATCGGCCTGGACGAGGTTGTCGCAGCTCAGCCCGTAGCGGCGGGCCAGATTGCCCATGCCGCCGCCGAGGGTGAGACCGGCGACGCCGGTGGTGGAGACGACCCCGCCGGTGGTGGCCAGGCCGAAGGCGTGCGTGGCGTGGTTGAAGTCGCCCCAGGTGCAGCCTCCGTCGGCACGGGCGGTGCGGGTCACGGGGTCGACGCGGACCGAGCGCATCCGGGACAGGTCGACGACGAGCCCGTCGTCGACGGTGCCGTACCCGGCGACGGCGTGGCCGCCGCCACGGACGGCGAGCGGCAGCCCGTTGTCGCGGGCGAAGAGGACGCCGGCGATCACGTCGCCCGCGTCCACGGCGCGGACCACGACGGCCGGGTGGCGGTCGTGGATGGCGTTGTAGACCCGGCGGGCCTCCTCGTACGACGGGTCGCCGGGGACGACGACCTCGCCGCGGACGGCGCCGCGCAGGGTGTCCAGCGATTCGAGCGGGAGTTCCGTGGTCATGGTGTTCATGACCCCGTTCTAGGCCGCGGGGGCAGGCGCGGGCATCGCCGGAACCACCCACATCGGAGCGCCGGGCGGGCATGGGCGAAACGGCCTATGCCGGGGTTCTGACCAGACCGTGCGCAAAGGCGTAGGCCGTGGCGGCGGTACGGGAGGTCACGTCCAGCTTGGCGAAGATGTTGTTCAGGTGCCGGGCGACCGTGTGCTCGCTGATCACCAGGGCCTGGGCGATGTCCCTGTTCGTGCCGCCCTCCGCGACCAGTCGCAGCACCTCCGCCTCCCGGCCGGTCAGGCCGCCGGGCAGCGGGCGGCGCCGTTCCGTCAGGAGGGCCGCCGCACGGCGCGCGTCGGGGACCGCGCCGAGTCGCTCGAACGTCGCCCGGGCGGCCGCCAGCTCCAGCCGGGCCGCCTCCTCGTCACCCGCGGCCCGGTCGGCGGCGGCGAGCAGCATCCGTACCTGCGCGGCCTCGTACGGGACACGCAGCTCCAGCCAGCCGGCCAGCGCCCGGCGCAGCGGCCGCTGGGCCGGCTCGTGGCGGGCGAGCGCGAGGGCGCCCCGGGCGGTGTCGGCCATGGCGCTCAGGAGCGGAGCCCCGCCGGAGACCCCCTCCAGTTCCGCGACCGCCTCCGCGGCCCCGTCCAGGTCCCCGACGGCGAGCGCCACCTCGGTCCGGGCGGCGAGCAGCCGGGCCCGGCCGAGGACGTCGTGCTGCGGATCGCTCTGGCAGGCCAGGGCCAGCTTCAGGCCGGCGACGGCGGCGTCGGCCTTGCCCTGGGCCAGCCGGAGCAGGGCCAGACCCGGCTGCGGGAGGCGGCCCAGCTCATGGGCGTGTGCGTACGAGACGGCGGCGGCGCCCAGCCGTCCCTGCCGGCGCCGGATCTCCCCGGCCGCGTAATGCGCCCCGGCGGCCGCCTCCAGGCTGTCCACCAGTACCTCCGCACACACCCGCTCGGCCTCGGCCTCGGCGAGCGCCCACACCCCGAGCAGATCGAGCACCTCGACATGGTGGATCCGGCACAGGCCCCGGAAGGGGTTGTCCGTGGCCGGTTCGGGGGTTTCGGGGGTGAGGGCGGGGGCGGCGAGGGAGTTGGCGGTGCCGGGCGTCCTCGCCGGGCGCGTGTGCTGCGACCAGGGGACCTCGCACCAGGCCATCGCCGCGTCCGTCCATTCCACCGCGCGGCCGAAGTCCGCCACCTCCATGCACTGGGTCAGCGCCAGGCAGAAGAGCCAGCCCGTGAACATGCCGCTCAGCTCGCCCGCCGTGACCGCGCACATCGCGTCGTCGAGGAGGGCAAGACCCTCCGCGCGGCGGCCGTTCGCGAGGAGGACCGCGGCATGGGCCTGTCGGCTCAGGGCGATCATGCCAGGGTCGCCGGAGTCGCGGGCGAGGCGCTCCATGCGCCGCGCGGCGGCCAGGGCGCGTTCCGGGTCGTGATGCTCCTGGGCCTCCTCCGCGTCCGTCCAGGCGAGGAAGCACTGCTCGGGGCAGTCCGGTTCACCCTCCAGGTGGTGCCGGGACCGGTGCAGCCAGCCCGCCGCGGCCGCGTGCCGCCCCAGGCAGCGGTACTCGAAGTACAGCCACCAGGCCACCTGACCCGCCCCGCGGTGGTCGCCCGCCGCCACGTACGCCGCGTGGGCCCGCAGCCGGGCCGCGACCGACTCGTCCACATGGCCCGTCCACCAGGCGGCGTCCGCGAGGAGGTCCAGGTCGTCGGGGCCCAGGGCGACGGACGGATGCAGATCGGCCTCGCGCAGCAGCACGTACGCCTCGGCCCATGACTCCCGGGCCGCCGCGTCCCGCGCCCGCTCGACGGCGGGGGCCTCATCGACGGGGACGGCCATCGCCGCTCACTCCCCTTTCCGGTCCTTCCAGGGTAGGACCGGTCCGGGCGGCCCGCGCCCGGTCCCCGCGGCGTACCGCGCGCGGGGGCCGACCGGTACTCCCCAGGGAGTAACACCGCTGCCGCACCGCCCCCGGCAGTAGCCCGCAACTCGACCGCCGGGCCGACGAATCCCCCCTGCCGCGACGGGAGTCTGGGAACGACCCGGACGACAGACGCAGGAGGGAGGCCCGACATGGGGGCCCCGAACAGGACCATCGGCGAGCGCAGGGGACGGCGGGCCGTCCCCTGGGGAGTGCTCGCCCTGTGGGTGATCGTCATCGCGATCGCCGCACCCTTCGCCGGCAAACTCGGCGACGTGCAGCGCGACCGCGCCGTCGACTATCTGCCCGCGAGCGCCGACTCCACCCAGGTCGCCAAGATCACCGAGCAGCTGCCGGGCGGCGACTCCACGGACCTCGTCCTCGTCTACCACCGCGACGGCGGACTGACCCCGGCCGACAAGGCCACCGCCGCCCGCGAGGTCACCCGGGTCGCCGCCGAGCACCCGCTCACCGCGACCCCGCGGCCCGTCCCCTCCGAGGACGGCACGACTCTTCTCTACGCGGTCTCCAGCACCGAACCGGGGCAGGACGAGGAGGCCAGGGACGCCTTCGTCAACGACATCCGGGCCATCGTCACCGGCGAGGTCGGCGGACCCGGCGCCCTCGCCACCGACGCGAGCGAGGTCTACAACTCCCTCGACGGGCCCCTGCTCTACACGACCGTCGCCGTCGTCGCGATCCTCCTGATCATCATCTACCGCAGCCCGTTCCTCTGGCTCGTCCCCCTGGTCGTCGCCGGGATCGCCGACTACCTCTCCATGGCCGTCACCTACGGCCTCCACCAGGGCTTCGACATCAGCGTCTCGGGCCAGAGCACCGGCGTCATGACGATTCTCGTCTTCGGCGCCGGCACCGACTACGCCCTCCTGCTCGTCGCCCGCTACCGCGAGGAACTGCGCCGCGTCCCGCGCCCGTACGACGCCATGCTCGCCGCGCTGCGCGGCTGCGGCCCCGCCGTCCTGGCCTCCTCGGGCACCGTCGCCGTCGGCATGCTCTGCCTGCTCGCCGCCGACATGAACAGCAGCCGGGGCATGGGCCCCACGGCGGCTGTCGGGGTCCTGTGCGCGCTGGTCGCCATGATGACGCTGCTTCCCGCCCTCCTCGTCGTGCTCGGCCGCCGGGTGTTCTGGCCGCTGGTCCCGGCGTACGGGAGCGAGCCCAAGGCCCCGCGCCGCTCCCTCTTCGCCGCCATGGGCGGCTCCGCGGGACGCCGGCCGCTCGCCGTCCTGCTCACCGGCGCGGCGACCCTGGCCGCACTCGCCCTCGGCGCGCTCAACCTGCCCGGCACCCTCAAGCAGGAGGACTCCTTCACCTCCACCCCGGAGGCGGTCGCCGCGATGAAGACGCTGGCCGCCGCGTACCCCGAGATGGGCACCCAGCCGATCACGGTCGTGGCCCCGACCGCCGGTGTGCCCGGCGCGCTGCGGACCGCCCTCGCGACCGAAGGCGTCGCGAGCGCCGAGCGCGGCCGCAGCGGCGACGGCTGGACCGAGATCTCCGTCCTCGCCGCCCATCCGCCGCAGTCCGCGGCCGAGACGGCGACCATCAAGGAGCTGCGGCAGGCGCTCGGCGACGGCGTGTACGTGGGCGGGCCCAGTGCCGAGCAGCTCGACCTGACCGACACCAACGCCCGCGACCGGAACATCGTCGTCCCGCTCGTCCTCGCCGCCGTGCTGATCATCCTGATCGTGCTGCTGCGCAGCCTGGTCGCCCCGCTGATCCTGATCGGCGCCGTCGTCGCCGTCTGGGGCGCGTCCCTCGGCATCGGCGGACTCGTCTTCGAGTCGCTCTTCGGCTTCGAGGGCACCGATCCCGGCCTCGCCCTGCTCTCCTTCGTCTTCCTCGTCGCCCTCGGCGTCGACTACGGCATCTTCCTGATGCACCGGATGCGGGAGGAGTGCCTGAGCGGCATGGAACCCGGGGCCGCGGCCCTGACCGCTCTGCGCACCACCGGCGGGGTGATCGCCTCGGCCGGACTCGTCCTCGCCGCCACCTTCGGGGTCCTGATCAACATGCCGATGGTGCAGCTGGCGGAGCTGGGCTTCGTGATCGCGGTCGGCGTCCTGCTCGACACCTTCCTGGTCCGCACCTACCTGGTCACCAGCGCGAGCGTGCTGCTCGGCCGGAAGGTGTGGTGGCCCGGTCCGCTGGCCAAGGCGCCGCAGCCGGCCGCCGGTCAGGGTCCGGAGCGGACTCCCGTACGGGTGTGATCAGGGGAGGGCGGGGGCCGTCCCGGACTGTCAACGGCCCCCGCCCACAGGGAGGATGGACCCCGTGGACTTCGCAGCAGCTCTGACCCGAGACCCGCTGGCCGCCCCGTACCCGGTGCGGTGCGACGCGACGGCCGCCGCCGTGTTCGCGGTCGTCGCGACCGTGCTCGCCCTGACCACCGACGACGGCCGCAGGCCGGACGCCCTCGGCTGGGCGCTGCTGCTCGCCGCGCACGTCCCGCTGGCCTGGCGCCGGCGCCACCCGCTGCCGGTTCTGCTCGTCGTGGTCGGGTTCGTGGTTCCGTACCACGCGCTCGACTACATGCATCTGGCGCCGATCCCGGCCTCGATGACCGCGCTCTACACGGTCGCGGCGAACGGCCGTCCGCTGCGGACGCTGATCGTCGGCCTCTCGGTCACCGCCGTCACGCTCACCACCCAACTGTTCGCCAACCCGCACGAGATAGCCGAGATGCTGCGGGTCTCCGGCTGGGTGATCGCGATGCTCGTCTTCGGCGCGAGCATCCGGCTCTACCGCCAGCTGGTGGCGGGCATGGTGGAGCGGGCGGAGCGCGAGGCCGAACAGAGGGTCGCCGAGGAGCGGTTGCGGATCGCCCGCGATCTGCACGACCTCCTGGCGCACTCGATCACCCTCATCGGCGTCCAGACCTCGGTCGCCGCGCACGTCCTGGTCGCCGACCCGGACCGGCTCGACCGGGAGGCGATCGCCAAGGCGCTCGACGGGATAGCCGAGACCTGCCGCGAGGCGCGCGCCGAGGTCCGTACGACGCTGGACGTGCTGCGCGCTGCCCCGGAGGGGCCGTTGCCGGACCTGGCGGCGCTGCCCGATCTCGTACGGTCGTCGGGCGCGGAGCTGACGGTACGGACGGGGGAGGCGCGGGTGCCGGCGGCGGTGGGCGCGGCGGCGTACCGGATCGTGCAGGAGTCGCTGACGAACGCGGTACGGCACGGGGGGCCGGACGCGGCCGTACGGGTCGATGTCGGCCTGGCGGACGAGGTGTTGACCGTACGGGTCACGGACGACGGATCCTCCCCCTGGGGTTCCTTCCACGCCCGCCAGGGCGTAGGGGGAGGTACGGGCGGCTCCGGCTACGGAATCCTCGGGATGCGCGAACGCGCCCGGAGCGTGGGCGGCACACTGAGCGCGGGCCCGCGCACCGGCGGGGGTTTCGAGGTCACGGCGGCCCTGCCGCTGCAGACACGGGAGGTCATGGCGTGAGCGCGATCCGGGTCCTGCTGGCGGACGACCAGACACTCGTCCGGGCCTCGTTCGCGATGCTCGTCGACTCGGCGCCCGACATGGAGGTCGTGGGTCAGGCCGCGACCGGCAAGGAGGCGGTGGAACTGGCCCGTTCGGCCCGGGCGGACCTGGTCGTCATGGACATCCGGATGCCGGAGCTCGACGGGATCGCGGCGACCCGGCTGATCGCCGCGGACGAGGACCTGGCCGGCGTGCGGGTGCTGGTCCTGACCACGTACGACACGGACGAGCATGTGATGGAGGCGCTGCGGGCGGGCGCGTCCGGCTTCGTGGTGAAGGACATCCGCCCGGCCGAACTCCTCGCGGCGATCCGCACGGTGGCGGCGGGGGAGTCCCTGCTCTCGCCGGGTCCGACGGCCCGGCTGATCGCCCGTGCGCTCGCGAGCCCGGACACCCCGGAGACCGGGGGGCCGGGGGAGCTGTCGGAGCGCGAGCGCCAGGTCCTGGTGCTGGTGGCCCGGGGCCTCAACAACACCGAGATCGCGGAGAACCTGGGCCTGTCGCCGCTCACCGCGAAGACCCACGTCAGCCGGATCATGGGCAAGCTGGGGGCCCGGGACCGGGCCCAACTCGTCATCGTCGCCTACGAGTCGGGCCTGGTCCGGCCGAGTGCTACCGCGGGGTGACGGCGTTGCTCGCGCGGAGCATGTCCTCGCGCTCGACGATCTTCACGCGATCGCGGCCCTGCGGCTCGCCCAGCGCCTTCTCGGCGGCGTCGAGGGCGTACCAGCCCTCCCACGTCGTGTACGTGATGCCCTTGCCCTCCAGGAAGGACACGACCGCGTCCGTCTCCGGGGACTCGGGGGTGAGCAGGCGGCCGTTGGCGAAGTCGTCGAGCAGGTTCGCGACCGTCTCGTTGGCGTCGCCCTTGGTGTGGCCGATGAGGCCGACGGGGCCGCGGCGGATCCAGCCGGTGACGTACGTGGAGGCCAGGTGCTCGCCGCCCTCCTCGATGACCCGGCCGCCCTCGTCCGGGACGGTGCCGCTGACGGTGTCCCAGGGGAGCTTGGGCAGTTCGTCGGAGAGGTAGCCGACGGCCCGGTAGACGGCCTGGACGTCCCAGTCGGTGGTCTGGCCGGTGGAGGTCACGTTGCCGGTGCCGTCGAGCTCGGTGCGCTCGGTGCGCAGACCGACGACCTTGCCGTCCTCGCCGAGGATCTCGACGGGGGACTCGAAGAAGTGCAGGAAGAGCTTGTGCGGACGGTCGCCGACGTCGCGGATCGCCCAGTTCTCCAGGGTCTTCGCGACCATGTCGGTCTGCTTGTTCTTGCGCCGCTCGGCGATCGAGCCCTCGTCGTAGTCGATGTCCTCGGGGTTGACGATGACCTCGATGTTCGGGGAGTGGTCCAGCTCGCGCAGCTCCATGGGGCTGAACTTGGCCTGGGCCGGGCCGCGGCGGCCGAAGACGTGGATCTCCACGGCCTTGTTGGCCTTGAGACCGTCGTAGACGTTCGGCGGGATCTCGGTCGGCAGCAGCTCGTCCGCGGTCTTGGCGAGGATGCGGGCGATGTCGAGGGCCACGTTGCCGACACCGAGGACGGCGACCTTCTCGGCCTCCAGCTCCCAGGTGCGCGGGACGTCCGGGTGGCCGTCGTACCAGGAGGCGAAGTCGGCGGCGCCGAAGGAGCCGTCGAGGTCGACACCGGGGATGCGCAGCTCGCGGTCGAACATGGCGCCCGTGGAGAAGACGACCGCGTCGTAGAAGGAGCGCAGGTCGTCGAGGTGGACGTCGGTGCCGTAGTTCACGTTGCCGAAGAGGCGGACCTGCGGCTTGTCGAGGACCTGGTGCAGGGCGGTGATGATGCCCTTGATCCGGGGGTGGTCGGGTGCCACGCCGTAGCGGATGAGGCCGAAGGGGGCCGGCATCCGCTCGAAGATGTCGATCGACACGCCCGGCTCGGCGGCGGCCTCGGACTTCAGCAGCGCATCAGCGGCGTAGATCCCGGCGGGGCCGGCGCCGACGATCGCGACCCGGAGAGGGCGGGGCATGTCAGGTTCCCTTCGCAAGCGACGTGACGACGATGGCTGTCGTCACTTAGGTCACCCTAAATAACGCCTGTCGCGGAGCGGTACCCGCCCCCGGTCTATGAGCTCATAAGGTGCACTTATGACTTCCCAAAGCCGGACTAGGACCCGCTGTCGGCGAGGGCCTCGACGATCACGACGGCCAGCGCCGCCACGCCGCCGAGCCCGCAGAACAAGAGGAACGTCCCCGCCGAGATGCTGAGGCGCTGCATGAACCCCGACCTCAGCGTGAAGACGTCCGCCGGGTCCTTCGGGTCGTAGGCGACCTCTACGTACGGTCCGGAGTCGAAGCGGGACACGGTGCGGGTCATCCCGGCGTTGTCGACGTAGAGGTAGGTCCCCGGCACGTTGGCCGGTCGGGCGAAGTCCTTGACGCCGTGCCTGAGCACGCGCCGCCTGTGGAGCCATGCCCCCATCTCGAACAGGCCGGCCCCGAGGGCCGCGGCCGTGAAGAGCCCGATCATGACGGTGCCTACGACGTAGATGGCGCCTCCCGTCACTCCGGCGATCACGGACAGGACGACGATCGCCCCGAGGCAGCCGAGCATGAACCACATGAACCGTCGCAAGTGCCTCTGGTGCCAGCGCGTCCTGATGGTCCTGAGGACGACGAGGGTGGCGCCGTCGACCTCCTCGTCCGGCTCGAGCAACAGCGAGTTCACGCCGTCGGCGAAGGCGGTGGCGCGGGCCTCGCTCACGCCCTCGATCCGGTGGACCGCGGGCGCGGCCCCGCCCGGGGCCCGCAGTTCGACGGCGACGGACCCCCCTTCGGCCCGCACCCGGGCGATGGCCTGGCCGGGGATCGTGAGCTCTTCGCGGGGGCGCTCCAGTATCAGGCCCTCACTGACTGCGCTCAGGGCGGTGCCGCCGTGGCCCTTGAGTACGGGTATGGACGCGATGATCGACATGATCGGGATCGTAGGGCGGGCCGGTCCGCCGGGACAGTCCCCGGTCGCGGTCGCCGACGCGCTCAGATGCCGAGGCCCATGAGGATCATCAGGGCGGCGAGGCCGATCGTCCCGGCCCACAGGCCCAGGGACAGGAGCGTGACCAGCACGCGCGCGGCAACGGGATAGACGCCGATCACCGTGCCGGGGGCGTCAGGGTCGTAGCTGATCTCGATCGCGCTCGCGTACGCCTGCCGGTAATAGCTGTGGGACGCGCCGCTCCGGTCCGTGTACTCGTACGTCCCCGACTTGCCGTGAGGACTGGTGCGGACCGCCATCACCGTGATGCCGCGGCTGGGAAGGCGCCACATCAGGTAGGCCCGCTCCATCGAGTAGGCGCTCACCACGTTGAAGGGCAGGACCACGATCCCCATCAGCACCGAGAGGACGAGCGCGCCCGGCTCTCCGCCGACGACGACCAGCACGCTCATGGCGATGAGCGCCCCGAGTGCGGGGCCGAGGGCCACCAGGGCCCAGGCCGGACCCCTGGTCCTCTCACCTGCACTGATGGGCTTAGGGGGAGTGCGCAGCGAGCGCGTGGTCATCCCTTGACCCCGGCCACGAAGGCGGCCCAGGCGCCGGCGGGGACGACGAGGGCGGGACCGTGGGGGTTCTTGGAGTCACGGACGGGGACGACGCCGGGGATGTTGTCGAGGACCTCGAGGCAGTTGCCGCCTTCGCCGTGGCTGTACGAGCTTTTGCGCCATGCGGCGGTGAAGTCGTACGAGACTTCGACACAGTCTCCGCCCTCGCCGTTGCTGTACGAGCTCTTGAACCAGCGGGCGTTGCTCAGGTCGTACTCGCGCATCGTCTGTAGTCCTCCGCCGCCGAGTCGATCAGGGCCAGGGACGCCTCCGGCGACAGCGCGGCGGCCCTGAGCAGATCGTAGGCGCGCTGTACCCGCTTCACCACTGCCGGATCGTCCAGCAAAGTCCCCGAAAACGACGTCTCTGTATAGGCGGTTGGCGGCGCGTCTTCGAACTCCATGAGCTTCAGCGAGCCGGTCATGGAGGCGTACGCTCCGGCCGTGCGCGGCAGCACCATCACCAGCACCACACGCTCGCGCGTCAGCGCTGCCAAGTGCTCTAGCTGCGCCGCCATCACCCCCGCCCCACCCACCGGCGTCAGTAGCGCGTTCTCATGCACGATCACCCAATACTCGGGCCTTGTAGCGTCCTTGAGGATTCGCGCCCGATCCACCCGCGCGGTGACCTTCTCCTCGACGTACGCCTCTGTGGCGAAAGGGTTCGCCGCCAGCGTCACCGCCCGCGCGTACTCCGCCGTCTGCAACAACCCCGGCATCACCGCCGGCGCGAACTCGCAGATCTTCGTCGCCACCGCCTCCAACTCCACCACCGGCTCGAAATAGGACGCGTACGGCGAGGCGTTGATGAGTTTGCGACACGTCCGTTCGAAAATACCGCCGGTTTGTAGGACGTCGTCGATTCGCTGTGCCACGTCCAGTTGCGGTTTTCGGATTCCCTGTTCGAACTGGCCGATGTATCCGCCCGAGACGAACACCCGATCGCCCAGCTCTCCCTGCGTCAGCCCCTTTGCTTCCCGCTGCGCCTTCAGCTCCTGGCCGAAGAACCGCCACGTGTCCTGTCGCCTTGCTTTGGCCATGGCTTAACTCCCCAACGCTGCCATGCAGTTGTAGGACCTGCGCATCTGCCGATTCTACGGATCCGGTACCACCCTGGGTGCGGTAAACGGGAAATGGATTCGGAAAGGGATGCGTTGGTGAAGGAACACAGCACGCGGTCGACAACGGGGTCCGTGGAAGAAGCGAGTGAGGCGGTGACGGAATTGCGCGAGGCGCTCGTACGGGCGGGAATCGTGCTCCCCTCCCTCGGGCTCGACGCCGTCACCCTCGCCTCCGACAAGCCCCGGCCGCTCATCGAATTGGGACGCTGCACGGTGGAAACGGCGCGTCGGCTGGCCGCCGCCGTACTGCCGGGGGAAGAAGGGGGCCGGTCATGAAACTGCCCATCGGGTCGTATGTCGTAGAGATCCGCACCGGGCGTGTGGGCACGGTCATGGGGCACGAGGGCCCGTACGTCCAGCTGCGGCCGCTCGGCGGCGGGCGGGAGTGGGACGCGGAGCCGGAAGGGGTCCGGGAGGCGACCTCGGCCGAGCGTCTGCGCGCGGCGACCGCGCACGCGAACGCGCGCAGCCGCGGAGAGGTGCCGTGAAGGCGGCGACTCGGGCGTAGCAGGTCTCGGCGATCGCCTCCGTCGGAGCGATCTTCGCCACGACGGCGCGGAGAGCATCGGGGGTGAGCCAGGGGGAAGGGATCAGCGGTCCGTGAGGGCCGTCGGGATGCGTACGCACAGTAGGGCCTCCGGTGCGGGTGGGGCGGGCCCTGGTGCCGTGCCGCTCCGGCGGGGCCGAAGCCGTCGGGTCGGGTTTCGGGGCCGGGCCCGGCGGCTCTCTCCCGTACGGGAGAATGGGGTCCATGAGTCTGTTCCGCGACGACGGCATCGTGCTGCGCACCCAGAAGCTGGGTGAAGCGGACCGCATCATCACGCTGCTCACGCGCGGTCACGGCCGGGTACGCGCCGTAGCGCGCGGCGTGCGGCGGACCAAGTCCAAGTTCGGGGCGAGGCTCGAGCCCTTCTCTCATGTCGACGTGCAGTTCTTCGCACGGGGGAGCGATCTCGTCGGGCGCGGGCTTCCGCTCTGCACCCAGAGCGAGACCATCGCCGCGTACGGCGGCGGGATCGTCACCGACTACGCCCGCTACACCGCCGGGACGGCGATGCTGGAGACGGCGGAGCGGTTCACGGACAACGAGGGCGAGCCCGCCGTGCAGCAGTACCTGCTGCTCGTCGGCGGTCTGCGGACGCTCGCCCGGGGCGAGCACGCGCCCCACCTCATCCTCGACGCCTTCCTGCTGCGCTCCCTCGCCGTCAACGGTTACGCGCCGAGCTTCGAGGACTGCGCGAAGTGCGGCCTCCACGGACCCAACCGGTTCTTCTCGGTCGCGGCGGGCGGCGTCATATGCGGCGACTGCCGGGTGCCCGGCAGCGTCGTACCCTCTCCGGAGGCCATCGGCCTGCTCAGCGCGCTGCTCACCGGCGACTGGGAGACTGCGGACGCGTGCGAGCCGCGTCACGTCAGGGAAGGGAGCGGGCTGGTGTCCGCCTATCTGCACTGGCACCTGGAGCGCGGCCTGCGCTCGCTGCGGTACGTAGAGAAGAGCTAGGAGATCCATCGCATGGCCATCGCACGACGCGGAATCCTCGGACGGCAGCGCCGGGAGTACAAGGTCCCCGAGCCGCACCCCTCCGGTGCCCGTCCGCCGAAGCTCCCCGCCGAGCTGGTGCCCAACCATGTGGCCTGCGTGATGGACGGCAACGGCCGCTGGGCCAAGGAGCGAGGCCTGCCGCGCACCGAGGGCCACAAGGTCGGCGAGGGCGTGGTCCTCGACGTGCTCAAGGGCTGCCTGGAGATGGGCGTCAAGAACCTCTCCCTCTACGCCTTCTCCACCGAGAACTGGAAGCGCTCCCCCGAGGAGGTCCGCTTCCTCATGAACTTCAACCGGGACGTCATCCGGCGCCGGCGTGACGAGATGGACGAGCTGGGCATCCGTATCCGCTGGGTGGGCCGGATGCCGAAGATGTGGAAGTCGGTCGTCCAGGAGCTCCAGGTCGCGCAGGAGCAGACCGTCGACAACGACGCGATGACGCTGTACTTCTGCGTGAACTACGGCGGCCGCGCCGAGGTCGCCGACGCCGCGAAGAAGATCGCGGAGGACGTGGCGGCGGGCCGGCTCGACCCGTCGAAGGTCAATGAGAAGACCTTCCAGAAGTACCTGTACTACCCGGACATGCCGGACGTCGACCTCTTCCTCCGCCCGAGCGGCGAGCAGCGCACCTCGAACTACCTGATCTGGCAGAGCAGCTACGCCGAGATGGTGTTCCAGGACGTGCTGTGGCCCGACTTCGACCGCCGTGACCTGTGGCGGGCCTGCGTCGAGTACGCCTCCCGGGACCGCCGCTTCGGTGGTGTGGACGCGGCGGACATGGCCGTCCTCGACAAGGGCTGAGAGAGGGGCGGGGCCCGAGCGGTACGGACGCTGTCGTCCGTACCGCTCGGGCCCTCGCCTTTACTGCGCGCAGGTGCCCGCGAACGAGTTCCGGGTCACGACGTCCGTCGACGCGGCCGTCGTGTCCAGCCAGACCGTCCGCTGCCCGTCGCCGAGCTGCGGGGACAGCTGCATACCGGAGGAGCAGGAGACCCTGCTGTACGTCGGAGTGCCGCCCACCACGTCCGCGAGCGGGGCCACGTTCACCTTGCCGATCTTTCCGGTCCAGGCGCCGAGGGCACCGCTGGGGTCGTACGTCGAGTAGGCGAAGTACTGCTCGTTGACGGAGAACTGGCCGCCGTAGGTCGTGGACGGAGTGCCGATCCTCTTCTTCTGGGTGAGGTCGCTCAGAGGAGCCGACCAGAAGGTGTCGCTCCGGAAGAGGAACGCGGTGGTCTCGCGCCAGAAGACCCGGTCCCCGGTGAGCTGGATGTCCGTGGCCTCACCGAAGACGAACGACTGGATCCGCACGCGCTGCGAGGCTCCGGTGGCGATGTCGTACACGCTGATGTGGTCGTTGTCGCCGTCCCGCCAGGCCACCGTGCCGTCCTTCATGGCCAGGCGCGCGGCGGTGGTGCCCGGGGCCGGGGTCAGGTTGACCGTGGTGCCGTCGCGGTCCCGCAGCATGATGTCGGACTCGCCGTCCCGCTTGCTGACGTAGGCGAGCCGGCCGTCGTCGGTCACGGGCTCCATCTCGTCACCCGGGCCGTCCACGAGCCGGCGGATCGCGCCCTGGCCCTTGTCATCCGCGGTGTAGACGCCGATGGAGTCGGCGGTGATCCGGGTGAAGACGATCCGGTCCTCGTCGAGCGACGGGTCGAGGAGGTAGGCGTCCGGGTCAACAGGACTGAACCGGTTGCCGCGGCGACGACGCCGGCGGCCAGGATCCGACGGATCCGTTGTGTTCTCACGAAGTCTCCCCATCACACACGTACGCGAGGGCTGGTGGCCCTCGCGATGGATGGGGTCGATCGTTCGGTATTAAAGGTTCCGCTTACAAGGGATGGGCTGTGGCGCGAAGCCGCCCAGGCGTAAAAGCGCCGCCTGGGCGGTGACATGAGGGCCTGTCAGGGCGTGGGTGACGCGGTCGGGTGACGCGGTCGGGGGACGGGTCGTGCCGTCGTCCAGCCAGCCCGACCGGGCGGCATGCCAGCCGAGTTGGAAGCGGGTCGCAGCGCCCACCGCCTCCATCAAGGCGTGCAGGCGCCGTTGGACGGTGCGGTGTCCCATGCCCAGCTGGCGGGCGATGGCCGAGTCGGTGAGACCCACGTGGAGCAGGGCGACGATCTGCCGGTCGACCGGGTCGAGCCGCCCCGCATCGTCCGCCGGGCTCTCCTCCCCGGACGCCGTGCTGACCCGCCAGCCCTTCTCGAAGTACTGCTCGAAGAGCGACATCAGCGCCGTGAGGAGACCGCTGCGGTGCACCACGAGCGCCACCGGGTCCTCCGTCTCGTCCCGCTCGGGATCGAGCGGGAGCAGCGCGCATTCCCCGTCCATGATGATCAGCTTGATCGGCACGTCGTCGATGACCACGATCCGCTGGCCGTCCGCGGCGAGCCTCGCGAGCCAGTTCGTCGCGTTCGGATCCTCCAGCCAGGAACGCGCCACGACGGACCTCAGGGTCAGGCCCCGCCGCATCGAGTCCCTCTCGGCCTCGTCGAAGTTGTCCTCGAACGTGATGACAGCGGCCGCCCGCATCGCCGGGACCATCGAGCGGACCTCGTGCCGTGCCTCACGCTGCATCGTGACCAGGCGGCGCCGGATCGCCGCCGCGCCGGAGAGGACCTCGACGGGCGCGCCGGAGGTCCGGGCGTGGGCGGCTCGGTGCCGCTCGGAGAGTTCGGTGACGAAGTGCTCGACGCGGTGCAGGGCGGTCCGGCGCGACTCCAGGAGCGGCGCGAGCGCGAGGACGGGGGAGGCCGCCCGGTACCGTACGGTGTCCCCGTCCCGCTCGGCGCTGGCGAGACCGCTCTCGACGAGCCCGGTGAGGGCTCGCAGGACCGTCTCCGGGGCCGCCGTGGGGTGAGCGAGGGTGGCGGGTTCGCTGTCCGGCCGGTCCACCAAGAGCCGGTAGACACTGTCCTGTTCGGCGTCGAGGCCGAGCAGCGAGAGCAGGGACGCCTCCCCGGACACCGGATCCACCCGTACGCCACCCCTCCCGGCCGCCTCTCCAGAGGGGTCAGGGTAACGCCGCGACCTGTGGCGGGCGTGCGTCGAGTACGCCGCAGGGTCCGGCGGTCAGACCCTTCTTGAACCACGGTCCGGCTCGGTCGCTACGATCACGCATCTTGCCGTCCGAGGCCGGAGGGGCCGTGAACGAAAAGCAGCACGAGACGACGCGGGAGACCGTGGAACTGACCTATCTGCCCGTCGTCTCCGACGCGACGGAGGCGCTCCGCGCCCGCATGCGAGCCACGCCGGCGGGACGGCTGCAGAACGCCGTCCTGCTGGCCGCCGGGGGCCTGATGCTCCTGGCCTTCGCCCTGACGTTCGTGGGGCCGAAGGGGCCGAGCCTGGGCACCACCGTGATCTGCCTCCTCGCGCTGGCGCTGATCGCCGCCATGTACGTGATGATCCCCGGCATCCAGGGGCGTCAGGTGCACCGGCTGTTCGGCCCGCAAGGGGAGTTCCGGGGCTTTGTCGACGAGGCCGGGGTGCGCGTGGTGTCGCGGGACAGCGACACCACGTACCGGTGGACGATGCTCACCAGGTACGCCGAGACACGTGACCTCTTCGTCCTGCTGACCCCCGACAAACACGGCATCGGCCTGGTCGTCCTGCCGAAGCGCGGGGTCGCGGACCCGCTGGAGATCGACCGGCTGCGGGCCGTGCTCGACCGGTACAGCAATCGGGTCTGAACCGCCGTACGTGACATACGGAAGGGGCCCCGCCGGATCTCTCCGCCGGGGCCCCTCGTCCGTGTCGCCGGGCGGTCGTCTACTTGGCCGCGCACTCCGCGCACGTCCCGAAGATCTCGACCGTGTGCGCCACGTTGACATAGCCGTGCTGGGACGCGATCGTCTCCGCCCACTGCTCCACCGCCGGGCCCTCCACCTCGACCGCCTTGCCGCAGACGCGGCAGACGAGATGGTGGTGGTGGTCGCCCGTCGAGCAGCGGCGGTACACCGTCTCGCCCTCGCTGGTGCGCAGCGCGTCGACCTCGCCCGCGTCCGCGAGGGACTGGAGCGTGCGGTACACCGTCGTGAGGCCGACCGAGTCACCGCGGTGCTTGAGCATGTCGTGCAGCTCCTGGGCACTGCGGAACTCGTCCACCTCGTTCAGTGCCGCCGCCACCGCGGCCCGCTGCTTGGTCGAGCGGCCGCGTACGGGGGGTCCTGCCGTCGCCACAGGGGCCTCCTAGGGATGTCGTCGCCCCCGCCATTCTGCCAGGCTGCTAGACCGCGGCGTCGTCCGTGGGTCGCCGGGTGGCCGGAACGGCCATGTCGCACTCCGCCGAGGACGAGGCCACGGCCTCCGCGGCCCGGGCGCGGCGCCTGGCCAGGGGCGTCGCGAGGACCGTGAGGAGGACGAAGACGGCGATCGCGAGCAGCACGATCGTCGCGCCAGGCGGCAGGTCCTGGTAGTACGAGGTGACCGTGCCGGTCAGGGTGGTGCCCGTACCGATCACGACCGCGAGCACGAAGGTCGTACGGAACGATCGCGAGAGCTGCTGGGCCGCGGCCACCGGGACCACCATCAGGGCGCTGACGAGGAGCAGGCCGACGACGCGCATGGCGACCGTGACGGTCACGGCGGCGGTGACGGCGACGAGCAGGTTCAGGGCGCGCACCGGCAGACCGGTGACGCGGGCGAACTCCTCGTCCTGGCTGACCGCGAAGAGCTGGCGCCGCAGCCCGACCGTCACCAGGATCACGAACGCGGCGAGGATGCTGATCGCCGTGACGTCCTCGCGGGAGACCGTGGTCAGGGAGCCGAAGAGGTACGAGCTCAGGTTGGCGTTGGAGCCGGTCGGCGAGAGGTTGATCAGCAGGACACCGCCGGCCATGCCTCCGTAGAAGAGCAGCGCGAGCGCGAGATCGCCGCGGGTCTTCCCGTAGGCCCGGATCAGCTCCATCGCGACCGAGCCGACGACGGCGACGAGGGTCGCCATCCACACCGGGCTCCACGAGAGCAGGAAGCCGAGACCGACACCGGTCATGGCGACATGCCCGATGCCGTCGCCCATGAGCGCCTGGCGGCGCTGGACGAGGTAGATGCCGACGGCGGGGGCGGTGATACCGACGAGGACGGCCGCGAGCAGCGCCCGCTGCATGAACTCGGGTTGCAGGAATTCCATGGTCAGGTCAGCTTCCTCAGGTCAGCAGACCCGTGCGGAGCGGCTCACCGGCCGCGTGCGGATGGACGTGGTCGTGGCCGGGCAGCGCGTGCTGGCCGACGGCCTGCGGCGGCGGGCCGTCGTGGACGACACAGCCGTCGCGCAGGACCACGGCCCGGTCGATCAGGGGCTCGAGGGGGCCCAGCTCGTGCAGGACGAGCAGGACGCTGGTGCCGCCCGCGACCTGTTCGCGCAGGGTGGCGGCGAGGATCTCCTGGCTGGCGAGGTCGACGCCGGCCATCGGCTCGTCCATGATCAGCAGCTCGGGCTCGGAGGCGAGCGCGCGGGCGATGAGGACGCGCTGGTGCTGGCCGCCGGAGAGGGCGCTCACCGAGTCCTTGGCGCGGTCGGTGAGTCCGACGAGGTCGATGGCCCGCGCGACGGCAGCCTTGTCGGCCTTCGTCAGCGGGCCGAACGTGCGGCGGGAGAGCCGGCCGGAGGAGACGACCTCGCGGATCGTGGCGGGCACGCCGGAGGCGGCGGTGGTGCGCTGCGGTACGTAACCGACGCGGGCCCACGAGCGGAACCGCTTCTGCTCGGTGCCGAACAGGGAGATCGTGCCGCCGGTCAGCGGCACCTGGCCGATGACGGCGCGGACGGCGGTGGACTTGCCGGAGCCGTTGGCGCCGAGCAGCGCGACGACCTCACCGGGGTTCACGGTGAGGTCGACGCCGCGCAGGACGGGGCGCGAGCCGAGGGTCGCCGTGGCTCCGCGGACGGAGATGACGGGCGCGGTCACGATTGCCTCCTGCTGTGCGTGGATCACTTGGCGCCGAGGGCCTTCTTCAGCGCGGCGAGGTTGGACTGCATGACCTCGATGTAGTCATCGCCCTTGGACCGGTCCGTGATTCCCTCCAGCGGGTCCAGGACGTCGGTCTTGAGGCCGGTGTCCGTGGCGAGGGTCTTCGCGGTCTTGTCGCTGGCGAGCGTCTCGAAGAAGACGGTGGAGACGTTGTCCTTCTTCGCGACGTCCTGGAGTTCCTTCATACGGGCGGGGCTCGGCTCGGACTCGGGGTCGATGCCGGTGATGCCCTCCTGCTCCAGGCCGTAGCGCTCGGCGAGGTAGCCGAAGGCGGAGTGGGTGGTGATGAAGGTCTTGGTGGTGGTGTTCTTCAGACCGGTCTCGAACGCGGTGTCGAGGTCGCCGAGCTTCTTCACCAGGGCGTCGGTGTTCTTCTTGTAGTCGGCGGCGTGGTCCGGGTCGGCCTTCTCCAGGGAGGCGCCGACACCCTTGGCGACCTCGGCGTACTTCACCGGGTCGAGCCAGATGTGCGGGTCGGCACCGGCCTCGGAGCCGTGGCCCTCCTCGCCGTGCTCCTCACCCTCGTGGGCGGCGTGCTCCTCGGCGCTCTCGCCCGCGTGGTCGTGGCCGCCCTCGGCGCCGTGGTCCTCGAGCGTGGTGAGGGTGGTGGCGTCGACGGTGTGCTCGACGCCGGCCTGCTTGATCGCCTCGTCGACGGCGGGCTGGACGCCCTTGAGGTAGAGGATGTAGTCGGCCTCGCCGAGCTCGCCGATCTGCCTCGGCTTGAGCTCCAGGTCGTGCGGCTCGACGCCCGGCTTGGTGAGCGTGTCGACGGAGACGTGGTCGCCGCCTATCTGCTCGGCCAGGTACTGCATCGGGTAGAACGACGCCACCACGCTGAGCTTGCCGTCGGCCTTCTTGTCCGCGGCGTCGGAGGTTCCGGAGCAGGCGGACAGGGTCACGAGACCGAGCGTGACGGCTCCGGCGACGGCGGTGGTGGGTATCAGACGGCGTACGTTCATGACACTCATTTTCAACAAAGGTGGAAACGGTTGTCAATTGCCGCACCTGTGTTCCGCCCCACTGCAGTGCAGACTGGTACAAGTCGGGAGGCGATCCGATCGCCGCCGTCGACGCCCGCGTTCCTCTCTCTGCGCTTCCCGATGAGCGAGGCCGAACCGATTTGATACCGGGGGTGCGGGCGCCGGTAATCTGAAGCATTCGCACTTCGTCGTCGTAATGAAGAGAGCACCGTGGCCGCCGACAAGATCGACACCATCGTCAGCCTGAGCAAGCGCCGTGGCTTCGTCTACCCGTGCAGTGAGATCTACGGCGGCCAGAAGGCCGCCTGGGACTACGGACCGCTGGGTGTCGAACTCAAGGAGAACATCAAGCGTCAGTGGTGGCGTTACATGGTCACCTCGCGCGAGGACGTCGTCGGCATCGACTCGTCGGTGATCCTGGCCACCGAGGTCTGGGAGGCCTCCGGTCACGTCGCCACCTTCACCGACCCGCTGACCGAGTGCACCTCCTGCCACAAGCGCTACCGCGCCGACCACCTGGAGGAGGCGTACGAGGAGAAGCACGGCCGCCTCCCCGAGAACGGCCTCACCGACCTCAACTGCCCCAACTGTGGCAACAAGGGCACCTTCACCGAGCCGAAGCAGTTCTCCGGCCTGCTCTCCACCCACCTCGGCCCCACCCAGGACACCGGCTCGGTCGCCTACCTGCGCCCCGAGACGGCCCAGGGCATCTTCACCAACTTCGCCCAGGTGCACCAGACCTCGCGCAAGAAGCCGCCGTTCGGCATCGCCCAGATGGGCAAGTCCTTCCGGAACGAGATCACCCCCGGCAACTTCATCTTCCGCACCCGCGAGTTCGAGCAGATGGAGATGGAGTTCTTCGTCAAGCCGGGCGAGGACGAGCAGTGGCACGAGTACTGGATGGAGCAGCGCTGGAACTGGTACACGGGCCTGGGTCTCCGTGAGGAGAACATGCGCTGGTTCGAGCACCCGCAGGAGAAGCTCTCCCACTACTCCAAGCGCACCGCCGACATCGAGTACCGCTTCCAGTTCGGCGGCAGCGAGTGGGGCGAGCTGGAGGGTGTCGCCAACCGCACCGACTACGACCTGAAGGCCCACTCCAAGGCGTCGGGCAACGAGCTGCAGTACTTCGACCAGGATGCCGGCGAGCGCTGGACCCCGTACGTCATCGAGCCGGCGGCCGGTGTCGGCCGCACCATGCTGGCCTTCATGCTCGACGCGTACAACGAGGACGAGGCGCCGAACGCCAAGGGCGTCATGGAGAAGCGCACGGTCATGCGCCTCGACCCGCGTATCGCGCCGGTCAAGGTCGCCGTCCTGCCGCTGTCCCGCAACGCGCAGCTGTCGCCGAAGGCCAAGGGCCTCGCCGCCGACCTGCGGCAGAACTGGAACATCGAGTTCGACGACGCCGGCGCCATCGGCCGCCGCTACCGCCGCCAGGACGAGATCGGTACGCCGTTCTGCGTCACCGTCGACTTCGACACCCTGGACGACAACGCGGTGACCGTGCGCGAGCGCGACACCATGAAGCAGGAGCGCGTCTCCCTCGACCAGATCCAGGGCTACCTGGGCAGCCGCCTGCTCGGCTGCTGACGGTCGCACCCCGCGGTAAGCGAAAGCCCCCGGCTCCGGAAGGAGTCGGGGGCTTTCGCGTGTCCTGGGCGCCCTACGGGCGCAGGCCGCGCAGCAACAGGTCGACCACCGCGTCGAACTCGGCCTCGATCGAGGGGCGCCGCCACTCCGGGGCGTAGGCCGGATCGTGGAAGTGTGCCGTCGCGGCGAAGAGCGCGCGGGCGGTGGCCTCGGGGTCGGCGGCGGTGAACTCGGCCTTCCGTACGCCCTCTTCGACGATCGCCCGGACCTGGCCGACCAGCGCGTCGATGTGCTGCTCGACCACACCGCTGGCCTCGTCGATCAGCACCCCGTACGTGGCGAACAGCTCGGGGTCGTCGCCCGCCTTGTGCCGCTTGGCCTCGAACAGGCCGGCGAACCAGGCGCGGAGCTTCTCTGCGGCCGGCCGGTCCGAGGTCTCGATCAGCTCGGCGAGGGCGACCTCGGCGCGGGTGAGCCAGCGGTGGGTGACCGCCTCGCGCAGTGCCGCCTTCGTACGGAAGTGGCGGTAGACGCTGCCGTGGCTGACGCCGAGCACCCGGGCCACGTCCACGACCGTCGCCTTAGCCGGTCCGTAGCGCCGCAGCACCTCCTCGGTGGCTTCGAGGATGCGCTCTGCGGTCAGGGTCTCGGTGGCCATGGGATGACAGTACCTGTCAGCCGAACGGCGGATCAGTGCTCGCTGTCCAGGTGGGCCATCTGTGCCGCCGGGTAGCGCTCGCCGGCCGCCGCGCCCACGGGCACGGCCTGCTCGATCGCGGCCAGGTCGGCGGCGTCGAGCGTGAGGTCCAGGGACCCGAGGGCCTCCGCGAGCCGGTCCCGGCGGCGGGCGCCGATCAGCGGCACGATGTCGGCCCCGTGCCGCGGCCCCTGGGCCAGCACCCAGGCGATCGCGATCTGCGCGACCGTCACGCCCTTGGCCTCGGCCAGGGCGCGCAGCCGGTCCACCAGGTCCAGGTTCCGGTGCAGGTTGTCCCCCTGGAAGCGCGGGCTCATGCCCCGGAAGTCGCCCGGGCCGAGCTCGCGGTCACGGGTGAAGTGGCCGCTGATCAGACCGCGCGACAGCACGCCGTACGCCGTGATGCCGATGCCCAGCTCACGGGCGGTGGGCAGGATCTTCTCCTCGATGCCACGGGATATCAGCGAGTACTCGATCTGGAGATCGGCGATCGGGGCGACGGCCGCCGCCCGGCGCAGGGTGTCCGCGCCGACCTCGGAGAGGCCGATGTGGCGGACGTGCCCGGCCTCGACGAGCTCCGCGATCGCGCCGACGGTCTCCTCGATCGGCACGTCGGGGTCGACGCGGGCGATCCGGTAGATGTCGATGTGGTCGGTGCCGAGGCGCTGCAGGGAGTACGCCGCGAAGTTCTTCACCGCGGCCGGCCGGCCGTCGTATCCGGTGAAGCCGCCCTCGACCGTGCGCAGGGCGCCGAACTTCACGCTGGTCAGGGCCTGCTCGCGGGCGGCCGCGGGGGCCGTGCGCAGGGCCTCGTTGATCAGCAGCTCGTTGTGTCCCATTCCGTAGAAGTCGCCGGTGTCGAGCAGCGTGACCCCGGCGTCGAGGGCGGCATGGATGGTCGCGATCGACTCGGCGCGGTCGCTCTCGCCGTACAGCGCGGACATGCCCATGCAGCCGAGGCCGAGGGCGGAGACCTGGGGGCCGGTCGTGCCGAGGGAGCGCGTGGGGAGGTGGGGCAGGGAGGTCATGAGGGTCTCCTCGGAAAGGGATCGGAGGGTGACGCATGACAACTATGACATGACGGCTGACAGATTTCAATGTTTGTCATTCGTCTTGGTGGTGGAGAGGAAAAGTGGGTGCCGCGGCCTCCCCGGCGGGGTAGCGTCTGGGGCATGTCTTCGTTCTTCCAGATCTACGAGTGAGAGCGCGGCGGGCCCCGACGCCCGCCCCCGCCGGACGATCCCCTCACCACTTCTCACCATTGGGAGAACCCCATGGCCAAGGGCCGCAACAACCTCCTCGGCGTCGGCGGACAGCGCAAGAAGCTGTCCCGCGGCGACCAGCAGGGCGCCGTTCAGAGCCGTAACGCCGACCGCAAGGCCGCGGTCGACCAGAAGCAGGAGCTGCTGAAGAAGATGCGCGAGCGTGCACAGGGCGCCGAGGGCGCCGAGGCCGCCACGGGCGGCGAGGAGTAACAGTCAGGACGCACGAGGGGCCCGGGTCACGGAAGTGACCCGGGCCCCTCGGTGTGTGCGCTCCTAGGCCACCCTCCGCGGCAGGCGCAGGCTGAGCAGGACTGTCAGGAGTACCGCGGCCAGCTGGACCAGGAGGGTCACGGTCAGCGCGGTGCCCATCGAGCCGGAGGCGGCCAGGGACAGGAAGAGCGAGCCGAGCGTGGCCACCCCCAGGGCCAGGGCCGACTGCTGGGTGGTCACCATCACGCCGCTGCCCACACCCGCCCGGTCCGCCGGGACCTCGGAGAGCACGACCCGGAACAGGACCGGAAGCTGGAGACCCTGGCCGAGGCCCGCGACGGCCATGCCCGGCAGCAGGCTCCAGGCCGAGAGATCGGGCCAGGAGCGCCAGGCCGTCAGCGCGAGCAGACCGATCCCGAGGGCCTGCAGGAGACCGCCCGCCGTGACGATCCGGGTGCCCCAGCGGCGTACCAGACGGGGCCCCGCGAGCGAGGCCCCGAAGAAGGCCACCGCCATCGGGACCAGCGCCAGGCCCGAGACCACCGCGCCCATGCCGAGGCCCTGCTGCAGCGCGACCGCGATCACGAACATGAAGCCGCCGAAGCCGATCGAGAACGGCAGGACCAGGGCGAGGCCCCGGCGCAGCGAGACAAGCCCCAGCAGGCTCGGCGGCACCAGCGGCGTACGGCCCTGCCGGTCGGCCCGCAGCTCCACCCACCAGAACGCCCCCGCGGCGAACGGGAAGACGCCCATCGCGATCCAGGTCCACAGCGGCCAGCCGGCGGCCCGTCCCTCGGTCAGCGGCGCGAGCAGGGTGAGCAGCGCGAGCGCGAGGAGCAGAGTGCCCGGAACGTCGACCGGAGCCGGGCGCTCCGAGCGGGTCTCCGGAACGGTACGGACGGCGAGCAGCAGCCCGGCCACCGCCACCGGCACGTTGACCAGGAAGATCGCCCGCCAGCCGGTGCCCGCGAGATCCGCCGCGACGAGGACCCCACCCAGGATCTGACCGGCCACCATCGCGAGGCCGGCGGTCGCCCCGTACAGGCTGAGCGCCTTCGCGCGCCGGGCGCCCGTCGTCGACGAGTGAATGGTCGCGAGGACCTGCGGGAGCATCAGCGCGGCCGAGGCACCCTGTGCCACCCGCGCCCCGACCAGGGTCCAGGCGTCCGGTGCGAGCCCGCACGCGAGCGAGGTCAGGCCGAAGGCGGCCATGCCCGTGAGGAAGAGCCTGCGCCGACCGAACAGGTCCCCGAGCCGCCCGCCCAGGACGAGCAGCACGGCGTACGAGAGCCCGTACCCGGCGACGACCAGCTCCAGCATGGCCGGCCCGGCCGCCAGGTCGTGGTCGATGGTCGGCAGGGCGACGTTGACGATGAAGAAGTCGATCAGCGGCAGCGCGGCGCCGAGGAGCACGGTGAACAGGCCGAGGGAACCGAGGGCGGGCGTCGCGTGGTCGACGACGACAGCGGCCCTCCGGGCGGAGGTCGTGGTGGAGGCTGTAGTACTCACGGCATCGACGATCGGCCCTTCCTCAGCCTGGTACCAGAGTGTCTTTATCCTGGTACAAGCACTACCTGGCAACGGGCTGACGGCCCCGGCACCCTGGGAGCATGACGACCATGGCGGTGGAGACGGCGACGACCGGAACGACGACCGGGCCACGGACCGGAACGACGTCCGGACCGAGCACCGGACCCACGACCGGGACGACCACCGGGACGAACACCGACGTCCGGCGGCACGAACTCGCCGCCTTCCTGCGCAGCCGCCGTGAGCGCATCACCCCCGAGCAGGTGGGCCTGCCCCGCGGCCGGCGCCGCCGTACCCCAGGGCTGCGCCGCGAGGAGGTCGCGCACCTCTCCGCCGTCGGCGTCACCTGGTACACGTGGCTGGAGCAGGCGCGCGACATCCATGTCTCCCCGCAGGTCCTCGACGCCCTCGCCCGGGCCCTGCTGCTCGACGCGACCGAGCGCACCCACCTCTTCGCCCTCGGCGGGGAGGCCGACCCGAACCCCGAGTCGCCCTGTCCGACCGTCACGCCCGCCCTGCGCGCGATGCTCGACCAGCTGGAGCCGCTGCCCGCCTGCATCCAGAACAGCCGGTACGACATCCTCGCGTACAACCGCACCTACGGCAGGCTGCTCTGCGACCTCGACGCGCTGCCGCGCGAGGACCGCAACTGCATCTGGCTGGCCTTCACCAACGACGAGTGGCGGGCCGCCGTCGCCGAGCTGCCGGACGTCACGCGCTCGATGGCGGGCAAGTTCCGGGCCTCGATGGCCGAGCACCTCGCCGAGCCCGCCTGGAAGGCGATGCTGCACCGCCTGGAGGCGGCCTCGCCGGAGTTCCGGGAGATCTGGGCGCGCCACGAGGTGGTGGCCCAGGGCGGCCGCACCAAGATCATCCGCAATGCCCATGTCGGCACCCTGCACCTGGAGCACACCAACCTGTGGCTCGGGCCGACCTCCGGGCCGCGCCTGGTGACGTACGTACCCGTGGACGAGGAGTCCCGGGCGGGTCTCGAACGCCTGCTGGCCTGCGCGGACGGTGCGGCGGACAGCACGGCTGACTGAGGACCGCGGCGGTGCGCGACAATGGCTGAATGACCGCGTTCTCCCCTCTCGCCATCGGGCCGCACATCGTGCAGCCGCCGGTGGTGCTCGCGCCGATGGCCGGCATCACCAACGCCCCTTTCCGCACCCTCTGCCGTGAGTACAGCGGCGGCAAGGGCCTGTTCGTGAGCGAGATGATCACGACGCGGGCGCTGGTCGAGCGCAACGAGAAGACCATGCAGCTCATCCGCTTCGACGAGAGCGAGAAGCCGCGGTCGATCCAGCTGTACGGCGTCGACCCCGTCACGGTCGGCAAGGCCGTGCGGATGATCGCGGACGAGGACCTGGCCGACCACATCGACCTGAACTTCGGCTGCCCGGTCCCCAAGGTCACCCGCAAGGGCGGCGGCTCGGCCCTGCCGTACAAGCGGCCGCTGCTGCGCGCGATCCTGAACGAGGCCGTGTCCAACGCGGGCGACCTGCCGGTCACGATGAAGATGCGCAAGGGCATCGACGACGACCACATCACCTTCCTTGACGCGGGCCGGATCGCGGTCGAGGAAGGCGTCACTGCGATCGCCCTGCACGGGCGGACGGCGGCGCAGCACTACGGCGGTACGGCGGACTGGGACGCGATCGCGCGGCTCAAGGAGCACGTGCCGGAGATCCCGGTGCTCGGCAACGGCGACATCTGGTCCGCGGACGACGCGCTGCGGATGATGCGCGAGACCGGCTGCGACGGCGTGGTCGTGGGCCGGGGCTGCCTGGGACGGCCGTGGCTCTTCGGCGACCTCGTGGCGGGCTTCGAGGGCACGGGCGCGTACGCCCAGCCCGGGCTGCGCGAGGTCGCGGACGCGATGGTGCGGCACGCGCGGCTGCTCGGCGAGTGGCTCGGGGACGAGTCGCGCGGTGTCATCGACTTCCGCAAGCACGTGGCCTGGTACCTGAAGGGCTTTTCGGTCGGTTCGGAGATGCGCAAGAAGCTGGCGATCACCTCGTCCCTGGACGAGCTGGGCGCTCAGTTGAGCGAGCTGGATCTGGACCAGCCGTGGCCGGTGGGCGCGGACGGCCCCCGGGGCCGTACGTCCGGAAACAACCGTGTGGTGCTGCCGGACGGCTGGTTGAAGGACCCGTACGACTGTGCGGGCGTTGGCGAGGAGGCCGAGTCGGACACGTCCGGAGGGTGACCCGGGACGTCCGGATCGTGGGAAACGAGGCGCTTGTACGGAGTGATTCGCGCCACCCTTGATAAGGGTAGTGCTCAGATGAGCATGTTTCGCGGCGTTGCACTTCTGGAGGGGTGGCACTGGGTGCCACCCCTTCTGTGTTCAAGAGTTGAACGCAGATGCTCAGGAAGGCGCTCATCTGAGCGTGTAGGCTCTGCTTTGAGTCAAAGGGGCTTCGACGTTTGAAAGCGGAAGCTACCGGTCAGTTACTTTCGATGTGCTGGCGGACGGGTGGTTAAGACCAGGTGACCGGTAGGCGTACCTCCCCAGGAGCCTTCGATCTGGGTATGTTCCTCGCCGTCAGGGCAGCCACCGAGTCCTCGAGGAGTCGAGACACGTGTCGGAAAACAAAGATCAGAAGTTCGTGTACGACTTCACCGAGGGCAACAGGGACCTGAAGGACCTGCTCGGTGGCAAGGGTGCGAACCTCGCCGAGATGACCAACCTCGGCCTCCCGGTTCCCCCCGGCTTCACGATCACCACCGAGGCGTGCAAGGTCTACCTCGACAGCGGCTCCGAGCCGGTCGAGCTCCGCGACGAGGTCAGCGCGCACCTCGACGCCCTCGAGCAGAAGATGGGCAAGAAGCTCGGCCAGGCCGACGACCCGCTGCTCGTCTCCGTCCGCTCCGGCGCCAAGTTCTCCATGCCCGGCATGATGGACACGGTCCTCAACATCGGCCTCTCCGACGAGTCCGTCACCGGTCTCGCCACCCAGGCCGGCGACGAGCGCTTCGCCTGGGACTCGTACCGCCGCCTCATCCAGATGTTCGGCAAGACCGTCCTCGGCGTCGACGGCGAGCTCTTCGAGGAGGCCCTCGACGAGGCCAAGGCCGCCAAGAAGGTCACCGTCGACACCGACCTCGACGCCGCCGACCTGAAGAAGCTCGTCAAGGGCTTCAAGAAGATCGTGAAGGCCGAGGCCGGCCGCGACTTCCCGCAGGACCCGCGCGAGCAGATGGACCTGGCCATCAAGGCCGTCTTCGACTCCTGGAACGGCGACCGCGCCAAGCTGTACCGCCGCCAGGAGCGCATCCCGCACGACCTGGGCACCGCCGTCAACGTCTGCTCCATGGTGTTCGGCAACCTCGGCCCGGACTCCGGCACCGGTGTCGCCTTCACCCGCGACCCCGCCTCCGGCCACCAGGGCGTCTACGGCGACTACCTGCAGAACGCGCAGGGCGAGGACGTCGTCGCCGGTATCCGCAACACCGTGCCGCTGGCCGAGCTGGAGTCGATCGACAAGAAGTCGTACGACCAGCTGATGCAGATCATGGAGACCCTCGAGACGCACTACAAGGACCTGTGCGACATCGAGTTCACCATCGAGCGCGGCCAGCTGTGGATGCTGCAGACCCGTGTCGGCAAGCGCACCGCCGGTGCCGCCTTCCGGATCGCCACCCAGCTCGTGGACCAGGGCCTGATCGACGAGGCCGAGGCGCTCCAGCGCGTCAACGGCGCCCAGCTCGCGCAGCTGATGTTCCCCAAGTTCGACGAGAACGCCAAGGTCGAGCAGATCGGGCGCGGCATCGCCGCCTCCCCGGGCGCTGCCGTCGGCAAGGCCGTCTTCGACTCGTACACGGCCGTCAAGTGGTCGCGCTCCGGCGAGAAGGTCATCCTGATCCGCCGTGAGACCAACCCGGACGACCTGGACGGCATGATCGCCTCCGAGGGCATCCTGACCTCGCGCGGCGGCAAGACCTCGCACGCCGCCGTCGTCGCCCGCGGCATGGGCAAGACCTGTGTCTGCGGCGCCGAGGAGCTGGAGGTCGACACCAAGCGCCGCCGGATGACCACCGCCTCGGGGCAGGTCGTCGAGGAGGGCGACGTCGTCTCCATCGACGGCTCCACCGGCAAGGTCTACATCGGTGAGGTACCGGTCGTACCGTCCCCGGTCGTCGAGTACTTCGAGGGCCGGATGCACGCCGGCGCGGACGACGCCGACGAGCTGGTCGCCGCCGTCCACCGGATCATGGCCTACGCGGACCGCGTCCGCCGGCTGCGCGTCCGCGCCAACGCCGACAACGCCGAGGACGCGCTGCGCGCCCGCCGCTTCGGCGCCCAGGGCATCGGCCTGTGCCGCACCGAGCACATGTTCCTCGGCGAGCGCCGCGAGATGGTCGAGAAGCTGATCCTCGCGGACACCGAGGAGGAGCGCGAGGAGGCCCTGCAGGCCCTGCTCCCGCAGCAGAAGCAGGACTTCGTCGAGCTCTTCGAGGCCATGGACGGCCTGCCCGTCACGGTCCGTCTGCTCGACCCGCCGCTGCACGAGTTCCTCCCCGACATCACCGAGCTCTCGGTGCGCGTCGCCCTCGCCGAGGCCCGCAAGGACCCGAACGAGAACGACCTGCGCCTGCTCCAGGCCGTGCACCGCCTGCACGAGCAGAACCCGATGCTGGGTCTGCGCGGTGTCCGCCTCGGCCTGGTCATCCCCGGCCTGTTCACCATGCAGGTCCGGGCGATCGCCGAGGCCGCGGCCCTGCGCATCGACGCCAAGGGCGACCCGCGCGCCGAGATCATGATCCCGCTCGTCGGCACCGTCCAGGAGCTGGAGATCGTCCGCGAGGAGGCCGAGCAGGTCATCGCCGAGGTGCAGGCCCGCACCGGCGTGGAGCTGAAGCTCGCGCTCGGCACCATGATCGAGCTGCCGCGCGCCGCCGTGACCGCCGGTCAGATCGCCGAGGCCGCCGAGTTCTTCTCCTTCGGCACCAACGACCTCACCCAGACGGTGTGGGGCTTCTCCCGGGACGACGTGGAGGCCAGCTTCTTCACCGCGTACCTGGAGAAGGGCATCTTCGGTGTCTCGCCGTTCGAGACCATCGACAAGGACGGCGTCGGCTCGCTGGTCCGCAGCGCCGTCGAGGCCGGCCGTGCCACCCGCCCGGACATCAAGCTCGGCGTCTGCGGCGAGCACGGCGGCGACCCGGAGTCGGTGCACTTCTTCCACGAGGTCGGTCTCGACTACGTCTCCTGCTCGCCGTTCCGGATCCCGGTGGCGCGCCTGGAGGCGGGCCGTGCCGCCGCCGAGTCGAAGGGCTCCGACAGCCGCTGAACCCTGCCGGGCGCCCGCTGACCGGGCGTTCAGTAGCAAAGACCGCCGGAGCCGCCGCTCGTCCCCGACCCTCAAACCGATGGGCGGTGGCTCCGGTCAGCAAGAGAGACGGGGCGGACACCTTGTGCGGAGGTGTCCGCCCCGTCGTATTTCGTCCGCCCCGAGCGGGCACCGGGATGTTCGCCAAATGTGAGTTCATGTTCAATCGAGGCCGGTTGAATTATTGGCCGTTGAACTTTCCGCTTTGAACTTTCCACGATTGGTCCCGCAAAGAACGGGACGGGCGCGGCCCCCGGATCCCCACCCGGTGACCGCGCCCATTACCCATGTCGGGCAGGTGAGCCGCAACCCTCGCCGACCGCCGCCGGACGTGTGAAGCCCCCCACGGTCTTCGTCACGCCACCTCGGTCCTGAAGGTTTCCTGCCCGACCCGCACAGCTTTTCGGTTTGCCCCCGTTCTCCGCGATGCTTTTCAAGTGTGGCTGAAACACCCTGGTAACGTCCTGTGATGGCGTGCATACTCATCGACGGGGGTGGTTGCTAGTGCACAGGTGGGGGTTCAATGCTGCGGATTCATTTCACCGCTAACGACGTGGCCGGGGTCCGGATGGCCGCCCGGCCGGACGTTCTGTGGGAAACGATTCTCAGTTTTCACCGTTTAAGGGACCGGCGTGGGTCCGTCGTCTACGGAGAATGGCGCTCGGACACCCGCACACGCCTCAACGGTGAGACCCGGCTCCTCGCGGCCCTTGTTCCCAGTCGCGGTTACTTCCCCGACTTCCTGACCCCGTCCCAGGGCGTGCACGGCCTCGACGAGGGCCTCCAGGCGATCCGCGCGACCTCTCAGGCCCGGCTCCGGCGCGAGCTGGCCCTGCTGGGCCCCGACCGGGCGGCCGGCCGGACCGTGCCCCACTCGCTCCGCGCCCTCGCCGAGGGCGGCGCCGAACCGTTCAGCCGGCTCGTCGGGGCGCTGCGCAGCTACCACCGGGCGGCCATCGAACCGTACTGGCCCCACATCCGCGCCCGGGTCGAGGCCGACCGGGCACGGCGCGGCCGGGCCCTGCTCGACGGCGGAGCCGAAGAACTCCTCGCCTCGCTGCCGCCGATGCTCCGCTGGCGCGCGCCCGTCCTGGAGGCCGACTATCCCGTCGAGCGCGACCTGTACCTCGACGGCAGGGGCCTGCTGCTCCAGCCCTCGTACTTCTGCCGCGGCACCCCGGTCGTTCTGCGCGACCCCTCGCTGCCGCCGGTGCTCGTCTACCCGATCACCCACTGCGAGGCGCCGACCGTCCGCGAGCCGGGCGGCTCGTCGCTGGCCAAACTCGTCGGCAACACCCGCTCCGCCGTCCTGCACGCCATCGGGGACGGCGGGACCACCAGCGAACTGGCCCGCAGGGCAGGGGTGTCGCTCGCCTCGGCCAGCCAGCACGCCGGTGTCCTGCGCGAGGCCGGACTCGTCGCCACCCTGCGGCACGGCAACGCCGTCCTTCACACCCTGACACCGCTGGGCGCCGCCTTGCTCGGCGGCGCCCAGCGGGTCGCGGAGGCCGCCTCAGCGGCCCCGGTGGAACGTCACTACGCGCGGAACGGGCCCTTCACCTCGTAGGTGATGCCGCCCGAGGAGCTGCCGGTGGTGCCGCGCTGGCTGGAGAAGTACAGCCGGGTGCCGTCGGGGGAGAAGGCCGGTCCGGTGATCTCGGAGCTGGACTGGCCGGTGATCCGCAGGAACGGGGCGACGACGTCGTCCGGCGTGATGATGCAGATCTCCATGTTGCCGCCGTCCTCGGCGATGAACAGGTCGCCGGAGGAGGAGCCGGTGACGTTGTCCACACCCGTCAGCGGGGCGCCGCCGCCGACCACGAGCGAGTCGTCGTAGGCCAGTTCGTACGTGCTGTTGGCGAGGTTGAGCTGCCAGAGGCGGTTGTCGCCCTTGGTGGTGAACCAGACGGTGTCGTTGGCGTAGTGGCAGCCCTCGCCGCCGTTGAAGCGCTTGGCGCCGGAGACCTGGTCACGGGTGACGGTCGGGGAGCCGTCCGGGTCCGGGACGGTCTGCCAGGTGAAGGAACCGGAGGTGGCCGTGCCGGCCTTCAGGACCTGAAGCGTGCCGGAGGAGAGGTTGCCCCAGGTGGTGGGGATGAACCGGTAGAAGCAGCCGTTCGACTCGTCCTCGGTCAGGTAGATCACCTGACGGACGGGGTCGGCGGCCGCGGCCTCGTGCTTGAACTTGCCCATGGCGTCCCGGCGGACGGCCGCGTTCACACCGTACGGGTCGGCCTCGTAGACGTAGCCGAGGCTGACCTCCTCGCAGGAGAGCCAGGTGTTCCACGGCGTCTTGCCGCCCGCGCAGTTCTGCCGGGTGTTGGACAGGATGCGGTACGCGCCCGTGATGGCGCCCGTCGAGCTGAACTTCACCGCGCTCGCGCCGCCGGAGGGGTTGATCTCCGAGTTGGAGACATAGATCCAGCC
Organism: Streptomyces sp. NPDC046712; assembly: GCF_040645695.1. NCBI lineage: Bacteria > Bacillati > Actinomycetota > Actinomycetes > Kitasatosporales > Streptomycetaceae > Streptomyces > Streptomyces sp. NPDC046712. Next base: position 191,198 of record NZ_JBEYYW010000002.1, read on the forward strand.
GCTTCCGTTGGCGTAGCAGGCGCCGCCGTCGGGGGCGTTGTGCCAGGTGTACGAGGTGCCGGAGACGGTCTGTCCCGACCGGGCGATGACCCGGCTGCTGAAACCGCTCGGCAGCTGGATGCCGTTGGCGTCGGCGGAGCCGAGGGCCCCGTACGGGCCGGGGCCGGGCTGGGCGGGCGCCGCGTAGGCGGCCCCGTGCATCAGGGTGCCGCCGAAGGCGGCGGCCGACGTGCCGATGACCGCTCCGCGCAGGAAACTGCGTCGCTCCACGTCTCACTCCAGGGGTGGTGGTGATGACCGCCCCGCCGCACCGGTCGGCGGCGGGGTCGCGCGCTTCCGGAACCTAGAAGTACGGAGTTGGTTCGGAGTTGACGGTGCAGCAACAGCCGATGAAGGGGAAGCGTCGGGCCGAATGTCAGAGGGGTTCGCTACCTTCGGCACCATGTCGATCACCGCACAACTGCTCGACTCGGTACGACTGCCGGGTGCGGGCGCACTGGTCAACGGCTTCGCCTTCGAAGGCCGTCGGGACGGGCTGGGCCGGGCCCTGCTGCTGAAAGGGCACGAGCTGGCAGCCCACGAGCTGGACGAGCTCCTGGCGGGGGAGCGTGCCCCGCGCGCCGTCTTCCCGCTGCCGTGGCCGGGCTGGGGTCACGGTGTGCACTCGGTGAGCCCCGACGGCACGTTCGCGGTGTTCTCCGGGCAGCGCTCGGTGCGTGCGGTGGACGCGGGCGGCGCGACGCGATGGGAGTACCGGCACGGGTGCTGGGACCAGGAGATCGGGCACGAGCACACCGGTGACGAGCGGCAGATCTGCCCCGGGATCGAGTCAGGCTCCTGCCGGATCTCCGACGACGGCCGGTTCGTCTGGGCGCATGTCGTCGAGGGGGAGGACGAGGAGTGGCAGGAGCTGTGGGTCGTCCTCGACGCCGCCGACGGCACCGAGCTCGCCCGGTTGCCCCTGGACAGCGTCACCTCCGGCTCCCACCACCTCTCCCACCCCGACGGTGTGCACATGGCTCTGGACATCGGCATGGGCCAGGACGGCATCCTGCTCCACTGGGGGCGCTGGGACGGGGACAAGCTGACCACCTGGGACCTGAACGAGACGATGGACCGGATCCTGATGGACGTCCATCCGGAGCACCCCGGCTTCCTGACGGTCGAGCACTACGGGCACGACATCCAGCTGCACGACCTGGCCGGGACGGTGGTGGCGGAGGTGGAGCCCCCGCAGCCCCGGGACGACGAGGAGGACCCGCTCGGCTGGGACTGGGCATGCGGCTTCGTCGACGCCACGACCGTCATCGCCTCCACCATGGAGTACGGCGACGACCCCGAGGACCACAAGCACTGGCTCCTGGACGCCCACACCTTGGAGATACGCGGGACCGTCGACTACCCGACGGGCCCCGTCGACGGCTTCGCACGGCCCCTCGGGGACGGCACCTGGCTCACGTACGACCAGGAGAGCGGGACGCTCAGCCGGTGGGGGCTCAACCCTCCGACTCCAGCAGCGTCTTGAGCTCGGCGAGGCGCTCGCGCCAGAAGTCCTTGTACGCGGAGACGGCGTCGGCGTCCGGCAGCTTGGTGTGGCCGAGTCCGATCTGGGTCTTCGCCTCGCCCTTCGGCGTCAGATAGACCTCGATCCGGCTCGTCCCGCCGCCCCAGTCAGCCGTCACCGACTTTCCCGGCCGGTGGGTGCGCACCTCCAGCTCACCGTCCGGAAGCCAGCGACGGCGCAGCTCCTCCTCGGCGAAGGCGGCCGTGCAGCGGGCGGCCGGGGCGTTCACCGTCTTGCTCGCGCTCACCTGCCAGTCGCCCGTGGAGGACTGACCGACCGCGCGCATCCCGCGCTCCTGCTCGTAGCCCACGGTGATCGACTGGGCGTGCCAGCCGCTCACCCCTTCGGCGTCCACCAGATGGCGGGCGATCTCGGCATGCCCGCGCTCCGTCGCCCCCCACGCGTCGAGCAGGGCGAACCAGGCGGCCCAGCCCTTGCCGGTCGCTCCGGCGAGGGCCTCGTCGGAGAGCTTCTCGGTGATCTTCTTGGCTGCGGGGCTCACGGTTCGACGCTAGCGTGAGCCGGGACCGGGTGCCTCGCCGGAGGTCTCCGCCGGGGGTCTCCGGTGGCCCTCGAAAGATCTTCCAAAGAGATCTCCGAGCACCGATGAGTTCCGCTCGGCCCCGCCGTCTTACCTCTCGAAAGCGCCGACACAGAGCGACGACACAGACGAACCACAGGAGAGAGTGACCATCATGACCCAGATGATCTTCGTGAACCTGCCCGTGAAGAACCTCGACACCTCGAAGGCCTTCTGGAGCAAGCTCGGCTACTCCTTCAACCCGCAGTTCAGCGACGAGAACACGGGGTGTCTGGTCATCAGCGACACGATCTTCGCCATGCTGCTGACCGAGTCCAAGTTCAAGGAGTTCACCGCGCCGGGCAAGGAGGTCTCCGACGCGACGAAGTCCACCGAGGTGCTGATCGCGCTGAACGCCGAGAGCCGCGAGAAGGTCGACGAGCTGGTCGAGGGGGCCTTCGCCGCCGGTGGTTCGGCGGCGAAGGACACCCAGGACCTCGGCTTCATGTACGGGCGCTCCTTCACCGACCCGGACGGCCACCACTGGGAGGTCTTCTGGATGGACCCGGCGGCCGTCCAGGGCTGAGGCCCCCGCGGGTGTCAGGCGGAGACGCCGCCGTCGATCACCAGATCGGTGCCGACGACCGAGCCGGCGTCCTCCGAGGCCAGGTACAGCACGGCGGCCGCCACCTCGGTGGCCGCCGAGATGCGGCCGAGCGGAGACTGCTCCTTCATCCGCACCTCCCGCTCGGCCTCGGTCTCACCGGGCAGCAGCGACATCGTGGACTCCGAGGCGCCCGGGCTCACCGCGTTGATCCGGACGCCGTCGGCGATGTGGTCGCGGGCGGCGGCGCGGGTGATCGCGGACACGGCCGCCTTGGAGACCTGGTAGCCGAAGACGCCCGGGATGCGGACGTGCGGGCCGAGGTTGGACGAGATGTTGACGATCGCGCCGCCGCCGTTGGCGCGCATGTGGGCGATCTCGGCCTGGAGCGAGTGCAGGACGCCGGTGACGTTGGTGTCGAGCAGCGCCTGCCAGTCCTCCAGCGGGAAGTCGGCGGCGGAGGCGCCGCCCCGGAAGATCCCGGCGTTGTTCACCGCGACGTCGAGAGCGCCGAAGATCTCGACCGTACGGTGGACGAGGTGACGGACGTCCTCGGCCCGGGCCACATCGGCGGTGACGGCGGCCGCGGTGCCGCCGGCGGCCTCGATCAGGGACACCGTCTCGTCGAGGGTCGCCGCGCTGCGGCCGGAGACGACGACCTTCGCGCCCTCTGCGGCGAAGGCGAGCGCGATGGCCCGGCCGAGGCCGGTGCCGGCGCCGGTGACGAGGACGGTCTTGTTCGTGAAGCGTGCGGACATGGTGATGACAACTCCTTGTCAGGGAAATGAACTTCGCTACTTCGTGCGCGTGGTGCGCGTGGTGGTCGTTGTACGCGTGGTGCGCATGGTCAGTGCGGCCAGGGCGGCGAAGCCGACGGCCGTCGCGGCGAGCGACGACGCGTCGCTGCCGAGCGTGAGCAGGACGGCGAAGAGGACGGTCGGGCCGAGCTCCATCGCCGTGTTGAGGACACCGCCCGCGAGTCCCGCGCGGTGCGGCGGTACGCCGTCGGTGGCCAGGACCGCGGCCCCCGCGAAGGAGGCGGCGGCGCCCGCCGGGAGCAGGAGCAGGCCGGGCAGCAGGCCGTAGGCGTACGGCACGGCGGGGTCGAGCCCCGTCGCCGCGAGGAGCGCGAGCCCGGACGCCCCCGTCGCGAGTCCGGCGGCGGTGACCCGCCCGGGGCCGTACCGCCCGATCAACGGACCCGTGAGCCGTCCCGTGGCGAGCAGGGCGGCGGCGAACGGGACGAAGGCGGCCGAGGTGAGGAGCGCGGAGTAGCCGCGCTGCTGCTGGAGGCCGAGCGAGAGCAGGACGAAGACGGTGGCCGTGCCCGCCGCGGTGAGCGCGATCGCGGCGAGGCCGGTGCCGCGGCGGCGGTCGCGCAGCAAGTCCGGCGGCAGCAGCGGGTCCCCGGCCCGCCGCTCGACGGCCACGAAGGCGGCGAGGAGGACCAGTCCCGTGAGCAGCGGGACCAGGACGGCCGCCGAGCTCCAGGGGTGGGCGTCGGTGCGGACGAGGCCGTAACTGCCCAGCGTGATACCGGCGGTGGCGAGCAGCGCTCCGGGCAGGTCGAGCGTACGGCCCGGGCCCGGTGGGGTGCGGGGGAGGAGCCGGGGCCCGAGGGTGAGGCCGAGGACGGTGACGGCGACCGGGACCGCGAAGGCCCAGCGCCAGTCGGTCAGGGCGGAGACGACTCCGGAGAGCAGGTTGCCCGCGGTCGCACCGAGGACGGAGAGGCCGCCCCAGGTCGCCATCGCCCTGCCGTACGCGGCGGGTTCGGGGAACAGTGCGCGCAGCACCGCCATGGCGGCGGGTGCGACAAGGGCCGCGCCGACGCCCTGCGCGAACCGGGCGGCGAGGAGCGCCTCGTACCCGGGGGCGAGCGGGGCGAGGGCGGAGGCCGCGCCGAAGACGAGGAGCCCGGTGGTGAGGACGCGGCGGCCGCCGTACCGGTCGGTGAGCCGTCCGCCGAAGAGCAGCAGTCCGGCGAAAGTCAGCCCGTAGGCGGCGCTGAGCAGGATCAACTCGGCGCGTTCGAGGGATAATTCGGCGCCGATACGGGGCAGGGGCACGGCGATCGACGCGAGCGTGAAGATGAGCGTCACCTGCACGGCCCCGAGCAGCCCGAAGCCCCCGACCGGGACGCCCTCCGCCGGCGCGCCCCCGACCGCCACGCCCCCGACCGGCTCCCGCAGTGTCTTCCCCCGTGTCGACTCCGACATGATCCCCCCTTTTCTTGACCGTACGTTCCAATATGAAGGCCCAAGAAAAGGGCGCCGTGAGGCGCCCTTTGTGAAGGGTCTCAGTTCAGCAGGGACAGCGCCTGCTCCGCCGCGTCGCGGACCCTGGCCGGGTCGCTCGACGCCTTGCCGACCAGGCGGATGCCCTGCATCAGGACGAGCAGCATCCGGGCCAGCGCCTGCGGGTCGCGGTCCGAAGGCAGCTCGCCCTGGGCGCGGGCCCGGACCAGCGAGGCGTGCAACAGGGTCTCGATCTGCTCCCAGCTCAGCTCCACCCGCCGCGCCACCGCCCCGTCGTGCGGCCCCAGTTCGGCCGCCGAGTTGGTGATGAAACAGCCGGTCAGGCGGACCTCGTCCGTCCCCGCCTCGTCGGCGAACCGGCGCACCAGGGCCCGGACGGGCGGCAGTGCCGGCCCCGGCGCGGACAGTTCCTCCAGCATCAGCGGGTCCCGCGTCCGGAGGTACTGGTCCATCGCCTTCATGTACAGCTCGTGCTTGTTGCCGAAGGTGGAGTAGATGCTGGCGCGGCCGATCCCGAGGTGCTCGACGAGGTCCGACATCGTCGTCGCCTCGTAGCCGCGCCGCCAGAACAGCTCGAGCGCTGCCTGGAGCGCGGCGTCCGGATCGAATTCCTTGGTCCTGGCCACGCCTTCACCGTAGAACTATCTGGAACGTACGGTCAAGTACGATCGGTCATACCGCGTGGAGCGCGCCCTCGTGGACCCGGACCGGGTACACCGCCACCGCGACCTCCTCGTCGTCCAGGCAGCGGCCCGTCTCCAGGTCGAAGCGCTGCTTCAGGAGCGGCGAGGCCACGAACGGACGCCCGTTCGCCGACCCGAGCAGCCCCCGCGACAGCACCTGCGCCCCGGTGAACGGATCCCGGTTGTCGATCGCGTACGCGCGCCCCGACCGGTCCTTGAACAGCGCCACCTGCCGGCCGTCCGGCAGCAGCGCGGCCACGCCCCGGCCCGGCGTCAGCCGGGACTCGTCGCAGACCGTCATCCAGGTTTCGGGAGACGGAGACAGTTCGAGATTCATCGGGCTTCAGACCCCTTCCAGAGTTCCGATGGTGAGGACGGTCAGGTCCGGCTTGATCTGGTCGCGCTCGGGCACGAACTTCACCGACGGGTCCGGCGCTTCCGGCGCGTTCACGAACGACACGAAGCGACGCAGCCGGTCCGGGTCGTCCAGGGTCTGTGCCCACTCGTCCTGGTAGTCCGCGACATGGGCCGCCATCAGCGCCTCCAGTTCGTCGCAGAGCCCCAGCGAGTCGTGCACGACCACGTCCTTGAGGTGCTCCAGGCCGCCCTCCAGCCGCTCCAGCCAGGTCGAGGTGCGCTCCAGGCGGTCGGCGGTACGGATGTAGAACATCAGGAACCGGTCGATCAGCCGCACCAGTTCGGCGTCCGACAGATCCTGGGCGAGCAGGTCCGCGTGGCGCGGGGTCGCGCCGCCGTTGCCGCCCACGTACAGGTTCCAGCCGCTCGCCGTCGCGATGACGCCGAAGTCCTTCGACTGCGCCTCCGCGCACTCGCGCGCACAGCCGGAGACCGCCGACTTGAGCTTGTGCGGGGAGCGCAGGCCCCGGTAGCGCAGCTCCAGCTGGATCGCCATCTTCACCGAGTCCTGCACGCCGTAGCGGCACCAGGTCTGCCCCACACAGGACTTCACGGTGCGCAGCGACTTCCCGTACGCGTGCCCCGACTCGAAGCCCGCGTCGACGAGCCGGGTCCAGATCGCCGGCAGCTGCTCGACCCGGGCGCCGAACATGTCGATCCGCTGACCGCCCGTGATCTTGGTGTAGAGCCCGAAGTCCCGGGCCACCTCGCCGATCACGATCAGCTTGTCCGGGGTGATCTCACCGCCCGGGATGCGCGGCACGACCGAGTACGAGCCGTTGCGCTGCATGTTCGCGAGGAAGTGGTCGTTGGTGTCCTGCAGGGACGCCTGCTCGCCGTCGAGGATGTACCCGCCCACCCCTATCGTCGGCGCGAGGCTGGCCAGAATCGAGGCGACGGTCGGCTTGCAGACCTCGCAGCCCTCGCCGCCCCGCGCCTCCGGCCGCCCGTGGGAGTCGAGCAGCTCGGCGAAGGACGTCAGCCGCAGCGTGCGGGTGATCTCGTACAGCTCACTGCGGGTGTACGAGAAGCAGGCGCACAGCCCCTTGTCCTTCGGCTCCGGCAGCAGCTGCCCGATGAGCTTCACGCAACTGCCGCAGCCCGTACCGGCCTTGGTGCACTTCTTCACCTCGGGCAGCGAGGTGCACTGGGTGATCGCGTGCTTGGTGACGTTGTGGCACGAGCAGATGACGGCGTCGTCGGGGAGCGACGACGGGCCCAGCGCGACCGGCGCGCCCGCACCCGCCGGCAGGACCAGCTGCTCGGGGGAGACCGGCGGTACGGTGCCGGTGAGCGGCCGCAGCATGCCGTACGAGTCGGCGTCGCCGACCAGGACGCCGCCGAGCAGTACGCCCTCGCCGTCGACCACGAGCTTCTTGTAGACCCCGGAGCGGGAGTCGGAGTAGACGACGTCGAGGCAGCCCTCGGCCGTGCCGTGCGCGTCGCCGAAGGAGGCCACGTCCACACCGAGCAGCTTCAGCTTGGTCGACATGTCGGCACCGGTGAAGCCGTCCACGGTCTCGTCGGCGATCGTGGCCGCGGCCGTCAGCGCCATCTCGTAGCCGGGGGCCACCAGGCCGTACACCCGGCCGTCGGAGGCCAGCGCGCACTCGCCGATCGCGTACACGGCCGGGTCCGAGGTCCGGCAGTGCTCGTCGACCGCGATGCCGCCGCGCTCGCCCACGTTCAGACCGCAGTCACGGGCCAGCTGGTCCCGGGGCCGTACGCCCGCCGAGAACACCACCATGTCCGTGGCCAGTTCGGAGCCGTCCGAAAGGCGCATCCCGGTGACCGCGCCGTCCTCGGTCACGACCTCCTGGGTGCCCGTGCCCGTGTGGACGGTCAGCCCCATCTGCTCGATCGTGCGCAGCAGCGCCGCGCCACCGCCCTCGTCGACCTGCACCGGCATCAGCCGGGGCGCGAACTCCACGATGTGCGTGTCGAGCCCGAGACCCTTGAGCGCGCCCGCCGCCTCCAGGCCGAGCAGGCCGCCACCGACGACCGCGCCGGTCGTCGCCGTCTTCGCGTACTCCTCGATGTCGAGCAGGTCCTCGATCGTCCGGTACACGAAACAGCCGCGCGCGTCCTTCCCGGGGACCGGGGGGACGAAGGGGTACGAGCCGGTGGCCAGCACCAGCGTGTCGTACGCGAAGACCTGCCCGGAGCGCGCGGTGACCGTGCGGGCCGCGCGGTCGATCGTCTCCGCCGGGTCACCGACGTACAGCTCGATGCCGTGCCTGGCCATGAAGCCGTCCTCGACCATCGACAGATCGTCGGGGGTGCGGCCGTTGAAGTACGAGGTGAGCTGGACGCGGTCGTAGGCGGGGCGCGGCTCCTCGCAGAGCACGACGACCCGCGCGCGCTCGGTGACGCCCCGGTCCGCCAGCGCCTCCAGGAAACGCTGGCCCACCATTCCGTGGCCGACCAGGACGACAGTGGGGGTGTGCACGGGCATGGTCGACATCTCAGGAGCCTCCGTCATGGGTGAGCAGGTGGAGCAGGGGAGCGTTCGGAAGGGCCTCGTCGCCCTCCCACGCCCGGGCGAGGGTCCCGACCGCGGCGAGATCGCCGAGCAGCACGCCGCCGACCAGCCGGTCGCCGCGGACGACGACCTTGCGGTAGGCGCGCCGGGTGGCGTCGGTCAGCTGGACGACGTCGTCGCCGGGCAGGGGCGTGGCCTCGCCGAACGAAGCCAGGTCGAGCGAGACGGGACCGCCGAGCGTGAGCCGCGTCAGGGCCCGGGTGCCGGTGTAGTTCGCCGCGGCGGCGGCCGGCTGCGCCAGCAGCACGTCCGCGAGGGCGTCCGCCTGTTCCAGGGCCGGGCCGGCCAGGCCGTAGACCCGGCCGTCGTGCTCGGCGCAGTCGCCGATGGCGTGGATATACGGGTCGGAGGTCCGCAGCTCGTCGTCGACGACGATGCCCTTGCGGACGTCCAGACCGGCGTCCCTGGCGAGACCGACACGGGGCCGGACCCCGCAGGCCAGCACCACGACCTGGGCGTCGAGCACGAAGCCGTCGGCGAGCTCCACGGCCGTGACCGAGCCGTCCTCCTGGCGCAGACCGCTCACCCGGCACTCGGTGTGCACCTCCACGCCCAGCGACTCCACGTGTTCGCGGAGCAGCGCCGACGCGTGGGCGTCCAGCTGGCGTTCCATCAGCCGTTCGCCCTGCTGGGTCAGCATGACCTCGGCGCCCAGCGCCGCCAGCGCGCGGGCCGCGGAGACCCCGAGCAGCCCGCCGCCGATGACGACCGCGCGGACGCCGGGCCGGACGAGCGCCCGCAGCTCCAGGCAGTCGTCGAGCGTACGGAACGGGTGGACGCCCGACGGCAGCTGCGAGCCGCGCAGGCCGCGCAGCGGCGGCAGCACCGGGTTGGAGCCGGTCGCCAGGACCAGCCGGTCGTAGCCGACCGTCGTCCCGTCCTCGCACTCCACGGTCCGGGCGGCCCGGTCGATCCGCACCGCCCGCACTCCGCGCCGCACCGGCTCCTGCGGAGCGGGCAGCGCGATCACCTCGGGCGCGTACCGCCCGGCGAGGACGTCCGCGAGCAGCACCCTGTTGTACGGTGCGTGCGGCTCTTCGCCGAGGAGGGTGACCGGCAGGCGCTGGGCGAGCCGGAGGCCCGCCGTTCCGCCTCCGACCACCACGATCCGTGTACTCATGTCTCGAAGAGTGCGGTGCGGGTGTTACCCGTCGGCATCCCGTTTGTTTCCCGCACGGAACGCTGATCTCAGATCCGGGGGGTTCGCACTGTGAGGCGGTCGGGTGTGAGGCTCAACCGGTGGTCAGGGTGTCCTCAAGGGGCCTCAAGGATCGTGGGGGAGGGGCTGACCTGGGGTTCTCGTATACCGCCGGACCCTGGTGTGCGGGTGTGACGACCGAGGTCGGTGAACCCCTCTTCGACGTGGAGCGCGCCGCGTCTTCGACGTGGAACCCGCCGCGCCGCCCGCGCCCGACCGGGCACCGATCGGCACAACCTCAGACGTAGCTCAAGACTCCCGGGATCGATGGACGGCACAGCGATCGCCTCCCTAGGCTCGCGATCATGCCGCCTGACCTCTCTCTGACCACTCTCGTCCTGCTCTGTACCGCCGCGCTCGTGGCCGGCTGGATCGACGCCGTGGTCGGCGGGGGCGGGCTCCTTCTGCTGCCCGCGCTGCTGCTCGGGCTCCCGCAGGTCCCGGCGGCCCAGATCCTCGGCACCAACAAGGCCGTCGCGATCGTCGGCACGTCCGGGGCCGCCGTCACGTATGTGCGCAAGGCCCCGGTGCAGGTGAAGACGGCGGTACGCATCGGGCTCGCGGCCCTCGCCGGATCCATGGGCGGTGCCTTCTTCGCGGCCGGGATCAGCAGCGACGTACTGCGCCCCGTGATCATGGTGGTGCTGCTCGGCGTGGCCGCGTTCGTGATGCTACGGCCGTCCTTCGGGACCCAGGCGGCGGACAAGGCGCCCGTCGGCCGGGCGCGGATCGTCACCGCGATCGTGATCGTCGGTGGCGGGATCGGCTTCTACGACGGACTGTTCGGACCGGGGACCGGGACGTTCCTGGTCCTGGCGCTCACGGCCGTGCTCCATCTCGACCTGGTGACCGCCTCCGCCACCGCCAAGATCGTCAACGTCTGCACCAACGCGGGCGCGCTCGCGATGTTCGCGTACCAGGGCAGTGTCCTGTGGCAGCTGGCCGCCGTCATGGCGGTCTTCAACCTGGCCGGCGGGATGATCGGGGCGCGGATGGCCCTGAGCAAGGGCGCCGAGTTCGTCCGCGGGGTGCTGCTGTTCGTCGTCTTCTCGCTGGTCGCGAAGCTGGCCTTCGACCAGTGGAGCTGACGTAGGGCCGCCCTAGCGCACGCCGATGAGGTGGCCGAAGGCCACGACGTTCCCCTGGTAGCCGGACTTCTTGGTGAACGCGCCGCCACAGGTGATCACCCGCAGTTCGGCGCGGTCCGTCTCCCCGTAGACCTTCTCGTCCGGGAAGTCCTTGTTCTCGTACACCTCGACGGCGTCGATCGTGAACACGGCGGTACGGCCGTCCTGCCGGTCCACCTCGATCCGGTGGCCCTTCTTGAGCGCGCCGAGCGCGTAGAAGACGGCGGGGCCCTGCGCGTTGTCGACATGGCCGGCGACGATCGCGGTGCCCGTGGCACCGGGCATGGTGCCGCCCTCGTACCAGCCGGCGATGTTCCGGTCGGCCGCCGGCGGCACGTCGAGCGCGCCGTCCCGGCTCAGCCCGAGCCGCATCATGGGCGCGTCGACGTCGATCTCGGGGATGCGCAGCCGGACGGGCGCGGAGGGCGGCAGCGGGTCGGCCGCGGCGTCGGTGTGCGCGTTCGGCCCGGCCGCGAACGCCTCGGCGGCCGACGGGACCGGCGGGGTGACGTTCTCCGAACCGTTGTGAACGAGCCAGATGCCGACGCACGCGGCGATGGCTATGCCCCAGCCCTTGCGACTGCTGCTCACGGTCTGCCCTCTCGGGATCGTGCGGGGGTGTGGACCTGCCCCCGCCGGGCCTCATGCGGGCGCGCGGCGGGGGCAGGGCACGGGCGGTACGGCCAGGGAGCCCGGGAGAACCCGGAGCCCTAGCGGCCCTGCACGCCGCTCGCCCGGCGACGCAGGAGCCAGGTACCGCCGACGGCAGCCGCGGCCAGCACCGCCACGCCCGCCGTGACCTGGGCGGTGTCGGGGCCGACGCTGCCCCCGACACCGGTCTTGACATGGCCGCTCGGGCTCCTGTGCTTGACGACGAGTTCGCCGCGGGCGGTCTTGCCGTTGTCGCAGGCGACGCTGATGCCGAACGTGCCGGGCTTGGCGTGCTGCGGAACCGTGAACTGACCGACCACGACCTCCTTGTGCGTGCTCGGGTTCAGCTCGAACTCGCCCGCGCCGAGCGAGTTCGCGTCCCCGATGCCGTGCCCGTGCTTCCCGCAGGCGAGGGTGTTGACCGTGACGGTGGTGCCGGGGGTGGCGGAGGACGGGTAGACCTCCAGCGACTCGGAGTACCCGGCGTACGCCGCCGGTGCGGCGAAGGCGCCGATCGCGGCGGCCGTCAGCGCGGTACCGGTGAGCAGGCGGGCAGTGGTGCGCATGGGGATCCTCCGGGGCGCGCGAGCGGTCTTCCGTAGGACCGAGGTAAGTGCCGCGGCGCGCCCGGCGCCTGCTGACATCACATCAGAATTACGCCGTCCGATGCGGCGTGTCGTCTGGCGAGCGGGTGTTTGTGCAGGTCAGAGTGGATTACGGAGCGTCAGTCGACGCCTCGTGCCGAACGGGTGAACGGGTCACCCCGGCCCGGCGTCCGGCGTGACCCTTGATCCGCGAGGCGACGCCCCTCCTACAGCTCGTCCCACGGCACCGACGCGTAGGCCGCGTACACGCGGTCCATCAGCTTCTCGTCCACCTCGAAGTCCACCCCGCCGGACTCCACCCCACCCGACTCCACCCCTCCGGACGCCGGTCCGCCGGACGTCGGCCCCTCGATCCGGGTCACCGGCGAGATCCCGCGGGAGTTCGTCACGAAGGCCGCCCGGAAGTCCGTGAGGTCGTTCAGCGTCACCCGGCGCAGTACCGAATCCAGGCGGCGCTCCAGCAGGGTCATCGTGATGCCGTGCAGGCAGGGCGCCGACGGCCAGACCAGAGACGTGCCGTCCCAGAAGGCGATGTTGGTGACCGCGCCCTCGGCGATCTCGCCGTCCGGGGACGTCAGCAGCGCCTCGTCGAAGCCCTCGCGCCGCACCGCGTCCCCGAAGTATGTCTGGGCGAAGCCGCCCAGGTGCTTGATGTGGGGCACGGGCCGCCAGTAGGCGACGGACCTCAGCCGCTGCGGGGTCGGGACGTGCGTGTACGGCTCCCGCAGGGTCACCGCGGTCCGGGCGCCCCCGGCGAGGTCCGGGTACACGTACACCCGCGCCGCCGCGTCCCGCCGGCCCGCCGCTTCCAGGGCGCCCCGCAGCAGGGCCCGTACGTGGTCCCTGTCGATGCCCTCGCCGAACAACTCCCGGTTGGCGCGGTCGAGTCGGTCGAGGTGGAGGTCGAGACCCTGGACCCGTCCGTCACGCACCTGTGCCGCCGTGAAGTGGCCGTAGCCGGTCATGGTGCTCGCGAGCAGGGCGGGCTCGGACGCGGGGGAGCCGTCGAACTCGATGTGCGGGGGAGGCGTCGTCATGCCCTCACCGTAATGCGGAAACATCCGCGGAAAATCGGTGCTTGACCTCAACCAAACTTGAGGTACCAAGATCCTCGACATGGACATCACGAACCCCGCGAACTCCGAGAATTCCGCCACCTCCGCGCCGCTCAAGCTGGCCGTCGTCGTCGCCAGCAACCGCGCGGGCCGCTTCGGCCCCGTCGTCGCCGACTGGTTCCTCGGCCGGACCGCCGAACGCGACGATTTCACCGTCGACGTCGTCGACCTCGCCGACATCGACCTGCCGACCTCCCTGTCCTACGACCCCGACGCCACCGTCCGCGCCGAACTGGCCAAGGTCTCCCCGGTCCTCGCCGCCGCCGACGCCTTCGTCGTCCTCACCCCCGAGTACAACCACTCCTTCCCCGCCTCGCTGAAGTCCCTCATCGACTGGCACTCCACCGAATGGCACGCCAAGCCCGTCGGCTTCGTCTCGTACGGCGGAATGGCCGGCGGTCTGCGCGCCGTCGAGCAACTGCGCCAGGTCTACGCCGAGATGCACGCCGTCACTGTCCGCGACACCGTCTCCTTCCACAACGCGCACGGGCTCTTCGACGAGGACGGCCGCCACAAGGACCCGACCGGAGCCGGCGCCGCCGCCAAGTCGATGCTCGACCAGATCGCCTGGTGGGCGCACGCGCTCCGCGACGCCAAGTCCAGCCGCCCGTACGCGGCGTGAGGAGGGACGAGACCCATGCTCCTCCGACTCGTCGGCGGCCGGCTGCGGCCCTACCGGCGCACCCTGGCCCTTGTCGTCCTCCTCCAGCTCGTCCAGATCGTCGCCTCCCTCACTCTGCCCACCCTCAACGCCGACGTCATCGACAACGGAGTCCTGCGCGGCGACACCGCCCACGTCCTGGCCGGCGGCGGCCTGATGGCCGCCGTCACCCTCGTCCAGGCGGCCGCGGCCGCGACCGCCGTCTACTTCGGCGCCAAGATCGCCATGGGTGTCGCCCGCGATCTGCGCGCCGCGGCCTTCCGTCGCGTCCAGGACTTCTCCGCCCGCGAGATGAGCCGCTTCGGCACCGCATCCCTCATCACCCGCACCACCAACGACGTCCAGCAGGTCCAGACGTTCGCCGTCCTTGTCCTGACGATGCTCGTGGCGGCACCCCTGATGTGCGTCGGCGGCATCGTCATGGCCCTCGACCAGGACGTCCCCCTCGCCCTCCTCCTGATGCTCTTCGTCCCGCTCATGGCCGGGGCGGTCGGCACCGTCGTCCTGCGCATGAGGCCGCTGTTCCGCGGGATGCAGGAGCGCGTCGACCGGGTCAACCGCGTGATGCGCGAACAGATCACCGGCATCCGGGTCGTCCGCGCCTTCGTCCGGGACCGGCACGAGCAGCGGCGGTTCGCCGCCGCCAACGACGAGCTGCGCGAGGTCGGCCTCCGGGTCGGCCGGCTCCAGTCCGTCATGTTCCCGATCGTGCTGATCGTCTGGGAGCTCGCGACCGTCACCATCGTCTGGGCCGGCGCCCACCGGATCGAGTCCGGTGCCCTGCAGGCCGGTTCGCTGATCGCGTTCCTCGGCTACCTGCTCCAGATCATGATGTCCGTGATGATGGTGCTCTTCCTGATGATGCACATGCCCCGCGCCGAGGTCAGCGCCGAACGCATCCAGGAGATCCTCGCCACCGAACCGTCCGTCGCCCCGCCGGCCGCGCCCGTCCACGAGCTGCGCGGGCCGGGACAACTCGACATCATCGGGGCCGACTTCAGCTACCCCGGTGCCGAGGAACCCGTCCTCCGCTCGGTGAGCCTCACCGCCCGCCCCGGCCGCACGACCGCCGTCATCGGCTCCACCGGAAGCGGCAAGACCACCCTCCTCGGCCTCGTCCCGCGCCTCTTCGACGCGACCGGCGGCGAGGTCAGGGTCGGCGGCGTGGACGTGCGCGACATGGACCGCACGCTGCTCGCCCGTACCGTCGGGCTCGTCCCGCAGAAGCCGTACCTCTTCTCCGGCACGGTCGCCGGCAATCTGCGGTACGGAAAGCCCGAGGCGACCGACGAGGAGCTGTGGCACGCCCTGGAGGTCGCCCAGGCCGCCGACTTCGTACGGAACCTCCCGGACGGACTCGACGCGCCGGTCGCCCAGGGCGGCACCAACCTCTCCGGCGGCCAGCGCCAGCGCCTCGCCATCGCCCGGGTGCTCGTCGCCCGCCCGCGGGTCTACCTCTTCGACGACTCCTTCTCCGCCCTCGACTACCGCACCGATGCCCTGTTGCGCGAAGCCCTCGCCGCGGAGACCGCCGACGCGACCGTCGTCATCGTCGCCCAGCGCGTCTCCACCATCCGCGGCGCCGACCGGATCGTCGTCCTCGACCAGGGCCGCGCCGTCGGCAGCGGCACCCACGAGGAACTGATGCGGGACAACGCCACCTACCGGGAGATCGTCCTCTCCCAACTCACCGAGGAGGAAGCAGCGTGAGTGCACCGCAGCGCCGGGGGCCCGCCGTACAGCAGCGCGGGCCCGGCATCAGCACCCCCTCCCTCGAACGGTCCCTGAACTTCCGCTCCTCCGGTCTGCGCCTGCTGCGCACCATGGCCCCCGAACGCCCCCGGCTGCTCGCCGTGCTCGCCGCCGCGGCCGTCGGTGTCGCGCTCGCCGTCCTCAGCCCGATGATCCTCGGCCGCGCCACCGACCTCGTCGTCTCCGGCGCCGCGGGCCCGGCCGGTGTCGACTTCCCGGCGGTCGCCCGGGTGCTCGCGCTCGCGCTGGCCCTGGTCGTCGGCTCCGCCGGGCTCAACTGGCTGCAGCAGCGGCTCGCCACGACCGTCGTCCAGCGGGCCGGCCACCGGCTGCGCGAGGAGGCCCAGCACAAGCTGGCGCGGCTGCCGCTCTCGTACTTCGACCGGCAGCCGCGCGGCGAGGTCCTCAGCCGCACCACCAACGACATCGACAACATCACCCAGACCCTCCAGCAGGCCTTCAGCCAGATGGTCCGGGCGCTGCTCACCCTCGTGGGCGTGCTGGTGATGATGTTCTGGATCTCGCCACTGCTCGCCCTGGTCGCGCTGGCGACCGTCCCCGTCTCGCTGCTCGTCGCCGCCCGGATCGGCAAGCGCGCCCAGCCGCAGTTCGTGAAGCAGTGGGCCGTCACCGGGCGACTCAACAGCCATGTGGAGGAGATGTTCACCGGCCACGCGGAGGTCGTCGCGTTCGGGCGGCGCGACGAGGCGGTGGCACGCTTCGACGAGCTCGGCGAGGAGCTGTACGCGGCGAGCTTCCGCGCCCAGTTCATGTCCGGCTTCATCCAGCCGGCCCTGACCTTCGTCGGCAACGTCAACTACGTCCTGATCGCCGTGGTCGGCGGTCTGCGGGTGGCGAGCGGGACGCTGACCGTCGGTGACGTCCAGGCGTTCATCCAGTACTCGTACGAGTTCAACGGCCCGATCACCCAGGTCGCCGCCATGGCGAATCTGCTCCAGTCCGGAGTCGCCTCCGCCGAGCGGGTCTTCGACCTCCTCGACGCCGAGGAGGAGTCCCCGGCGGCCGCCGGCGCCCCGCGCCCGGAGAAGGTCACCGGACGGGTCTCCTTCGAGAAGGTCGCCTTCCGCTACGAGCCGGAGAAGCCGCTCGTGGAGGATCTGTCGCTGACGGTGGAGCCGGGGCAGACGGTGGCGATCGTCGGTCCGACCGGCGCGGGCAAGACGACGCTGGTGAACCTGCTCATGCGGTTCTACGAGGTGACCGGCGGCCGGATCACCCTCGACGGCGTGGACGTCTCCACGATGTCCCGGGAGGACCTCCGGTCCGGGATCGGCATGGTGCTCCAGGACACCTGGCTGTTCGGCGGGACGATCGCCGACAACATCGCTTACGGGGTCCCGGGAGAGGTCTCGCGCGAGCGGATCGTCGAGGCCGCCATGGCCACCCACGCCGACCGCTTCATCCGGACCCTGCCCGACGGCTACGACACGGTCCTCGACGAGGACGGCGCCGGACTCAGCGCCGGAGAGAAGCAGCTGATCACCATCGCCCGGGCGTTCCTGTCCGAGCCGGTGATCCTGGTCCTCGACGAGGCGACCAGTTCGGTCGACACCCGCACCGAGGTCCTCATCCAGCGAGCCATGTCCTCGCTCCGCGAAGGCCGCACCTCGTTCGTCATCGCCCACCGGCTCTCCACCGTCAGGGACGCGGACGTGATCCTCGTGATGGAGGACGGCGGGATCGCCGAGCAGGGCACGCACGAGGAGCTGCTGACAGCGGGCGGCGCGTACGCCCGGCTGTACGCGGCCCAGTTCGCGGCGGCGGCCTGAACGCGGAGCACCGGGCTGAGTACGGTGGAACGGTGACCGTCGCACTCACCGTAATGACCACGACCGACAGCGCCGCCAAGGCGCAGGAGCTCGCGCGCGGCGCGGTCGAGGCCCGCCTCGCCGCCTGCGCGCAGATCGCCGGGCCCGTCACCTCCGTCTACCACTGGCGGAAGGCGATCGAGACCGAGGAGGAGTGGCAGGTGCTCTTCAAGACGACCGAGGCCCGCTACGAGGCCCTGGAGGCCCATCTGTTGGCCGTGCACGACTACGACACACCGGAGATCGTGGCCACCCCGGTGGTCCGCGCGTCGGCCGCGTACCTGGAGTGGATCGAGACGGAGACCGCGGCGCCGTGAGGGAGTTGCCCTTCTTCGTCTACGGCACCCTCCGCCCCGGCGAGTACAACCACGACCGCTTCCTCCTCGGCCGCACGGCGGGGGAGGAGCCCGCCCGGCTCGCGGGCGCGCTGCTCCACGACGGGCCGGGCTACCCGTACGCCGTACCGGGCGAGGGCCTGATCGCCGGCGACCTGGTGACCGCCGCACCCGGTGCGTACGGCGAACTGCTCGCCGAACTCGACCAGGTGGAGGGGGGCGCCGGGTACGAGCGGGTGGAACGCGCGGTCGTACGGCTCCGGGACGGCGCGGCCGTCCGCGCCTGGGTCTACTTCGCGGCGCCCGGCACCCCGTACGGCCCGCTCATCAAGGGCGGGGACTGGCGGGTTCGAGGCGGACCGCGCACACCTTGAACTCGGGCATCCGGGAGACCGGGTCGAGGGCGGGGTTGGTGAGGGTGTTCGCCCGGCCCTCGCCGGGCCAGTGGAAGGGCATGAAGACCGTGTCCGGCCGGATGGCGGTGGTGACCCGGGCGGGCGCCACCGACCGCCCGCGCCGCGAGACCACGGCGACCTGCTCGCCGTCGGCCACCCCGAGCCGCTCCGCGAGCCGCGGGTGCAGCTCGACGAAGGCGCCGGGCGCGGCGGCGTTCAGCTCGTCGACCCGCCGGGTCTGCGCCCCGGACTGGTACTGCGCGACGACCCGTCCGGTCGTCAGCACGATCGGGTACTCGGCGTCCGTCTCCTCGGCGGCGGCCCGGTGCACGACGGGCACGAACCGTGCGCGCCCGTCGGCGGTCGCGAACCGGTCGAGGAAGAGCCGGGGGGTGCCGGGGTGCGGCCGCGGGGCCTCCCCGCCCGACGGCGCGGCCCCGGCTTCCGCCGCGGCCCCGTCCGGGCCGGAGCCGGGCAGTCCGGCCGCCCGGGCCGGCTCCTCCGGTTCCTCCGGGCAGGGCCAGAACACGCCGTTCTCCTCGCGGATGCGGCGGTAGCTGATGCCGGAGTAGTCGGCCGGGCCGCCGGCCGAGGCGCGGCGGAGTTCGTCGAAGACCTCCTCCGGGTCCGTGGGGAAGCCCTTCTCCCAGCCGAGCAGACCGGCCAGCGCGTGCATCACCTCCAGGTCGCTGCGGACGCCCTCCGGCGGGGTCAGGGCCCGCTGCCGCAGCAGCACCCGGCCCTCCAGGTTGGTCGTGGTCCCGGTCTCCTCCGCCCACTGGGTGACCGGAAGGACCACGTCCGCCAGTGCCGCCGTCTCGGACAGGACCACGTCCGCGACGGCAAGGAAGTCGAGCGAGCGCAGCCGCTCCTCGATGTGCGCGGCGCGCGGCGCCGAGACGACGGGGTTGGAGCCCATGAGGAGGAGGGACTTCACCTCGCCGCCCAGCGCGTCGAGGAGTTCGTACGCGCTCCGGCCCGGCCCCGGCAGCGATTCCGGGGCCACCCCCCACACCTTGGCCACATGGGCCCGCGCGGCTGGGTCGTCGAGCTTGCGGTAGCCGGGGAGCTGGTCGGCCTTCTGGCCGTGCTCCCGGCCGCCCTGGCCGTTGCCCTGCCCGGTGAGACAGCCGTAGCCGGAGAGCGGCCGGCCCGCCCGCCCCGTCGCGAGGCAGAGGTTGATCCAGGCGCCGACCGTGTCCGTCCCCTTCGACTGCTGCTCAGGGCCCCGCGCGGTGAGCACCATCCCGCTCTCCGCGTCGCAGAACATCCGCATCGCGTCGCGCAGCTGCGGCACCGGCACACCGGTGATCCGCTCCACCAGCTCGGGCCAGTGCGACATCGCCCCGGCCCGGGCTGCCTCCCACCCCTCCGTACGCTCCCGGACGAACTCCTCGTCCACCCGTCCCTCGGCCACCACCAGGTGCAGCAGTCCGAGGGCGAGCGCGAGGTCGGTGCCCGGGCGGGGCGCGAGATGGAGGTCGGCCTGCTCGGCGGTGCGGGTGCGGCGCGGGTCGACGACGATGAGCTTCCCGCCGTTCGCCTTCAGCTCGGTGAGGTAGCGCAGCGCGGGCGGCATGGTCTCGGCCAGGTTGGAGCCGACGAGGATCACACAGCCGGTGCGGGGGATGTCCTCCATGGGGAAGGGAAGCCCCCGGTCGAGCCCGAAGGCCCGCTGGTGCGCGGCCGCCGCCGACGACATGCAGAAGCGGCCGTTGTAGTCGATCTGCGAGGTGGCGAGGACCAGCCGGGCGAACTTTCCGAGCGTGTACGCCTTCTCGTTGGTCAGGCCGCCGCCGCCGAAGACCCCCACGGCATCGGGTCCGTGGTCGGCGCGGGTCCGGCGCAGCCCGTCGGCGACGGCGGCGAGTGCCTCCTCCCAGGAGGCTGGCTTCAGGGCACCTGTGTCAGGGCATCGGACCAGGGGCCCGGTCAGCCTGACCCGGGAGGAGAGCACGGCCGGGGCGGTGCGGCCCTTGCCGCAGAGCGCGCCCCGATTGACCGGGAAGTCCGTGCGCTCGACCACCTCGACGGTGCCGCCCTGCGGACGCAGTGACATGCCGCACTGGAGGGCGCAGTAGGGGCAGTGCGTGGGGGTGGTGACAGCCTCGGACATGCGGAAAGCATGCGACGGGCGTGTTACGGGAGGGGGCGCCCCGGATTACAAGTCCCGTGCCATCTGCTCCCCCGGACCCCGTCCCCGACGTGAGGGTCAGCCTGCCGAGGCGAGCGCCTCGGTCACGCCCTTCTCGCGCTCCCCGAGGAAATGCGGGTCCGGTCGCACCGTCGCGTCCAGGGCCGCCTTGCCCGCGGCGACCAGCTCCCGGACGCCGCCGTAGTAGAAGACGGAGTCGTGGGGTTCGACGACCTTCACGCCGTACGACTCGATCCCGGCCGCCCGGCAGAGGGCCACCGCCCGCTTGATGTGGAAGTCCTGGGTGACGAGGACGGCCCGGTCGACGCCGAAGATCTTCTTCGCGCGGACGCAGGAGTCCCAGGTGTCGAAGCCCGCGTAGTCGCTGACGATCCGGCCTTCCGGCACCCCGCGCTCGGTGAGGTACGCGCGCATCGCGTCGGGCTCGTCGTACTCCACGCGGCTGTTGTCACCGGTGACGAGGACGACCTTGACCTTGCCGGCGCGGTAGAGCTCGGCGGCGGTGTCGAGGCGGTGGGCGAGGTACGGGGTGGGGCGGCCGTTCCAGAGTCCGGCGCCGAAGACGACGGCGACGTCCTGGGCGGGTACGTCGGCGGTGGTCCGCAGCCGGCTGTCGGCGACGGCGTGCGTCCAGGTGGCCGGGGCGAGGGCGAGGACGGCGCCCAGCATCACGGCCTGGACGGTACGGCGGCGGGCACGCGTGGTGCGGGGCAGTGGTGTCACCCGCTTCAGCCGGGTGGCCACCCGGGCCGGTACGCGTACGCGTCGCATGGACGAACCTCCGTGGATCTTGTCTGCCCCGTCACTCCTCTCGACGCGAACGGGGGCCGTTCGGTTCACCGCGGCCGTACAGAACGGTGGCGAGGGCGATGCCGAGCAGGGTGCCGAGGAGCTGCGCGCCGATGAATCCGGGCAGCGAGGCGGGGGCGATTCCGGTGAAGGAGTCGGAGAAGGCGCGGCCGACCGTCCCGGCCGGGTTGGCGAAGGAGCCCGAGGAGGTGAACCAGATCGCCGCCAGCAGGTATCCGGCCACGGCGACCGGGGCGAGCGAGGAGCGGCCGATGCGGCGCAGCCCCTGGACGAGCAGGACGAGCCCGGCGGTGGCGACGGTCTCGCCGAGCAGCAGATGGGTGTCCGAGCGGATCTGTGTGGACCAGATGCCGGGTGTGCGCCCGAACATGGCCTCGGCGAGCAGTGCGCCGGCGACCGCGCCGACGAGTTGGGCGGCGAGGTAGACGGCGACCTCGCGGACGCCCGGGGCGTCGTCCTCGCCCCGCCGGGCCCACCACTCGGAGAGGGTGACGACCGGGTTGAGGTGGCCGCCGGAGAGCGGGCCGAGGAGGGCGATCAGCAGGCCGAGCCCGAGAGCTGAGGCGAGCGAGTTGGCCAGCAGACGCACGCCGACGTCCTGGCTGAGCGCGGTGGCCTGGATACCCGAGCCCACGACGACGGCCACCAGCGCCGCGGTGCCGACGAGTTCGGCGACGGCCCGTCTGAGGAGCCCGGGGAGTTGGGGCAGAGGAGAGGAAGTCATTCGCATGGCGGAAAAGATATTCCGCTAGATAAAAGAATGAGTAAGTGAGGGGGAGAACCGTACGATCCGCACATGATCACGGAAGCTGTCCGCAACAACGCCGAGTGGTGCGAGGCCATGTGCCGCGCCCACGGCCGCCCCGGAGCCTTCGGCCCGCACGCCTGGACGAACGCCCGAAGGACCCCGCTCTACTACCCGGACGCCGTGACGTTGACCGCCGACGCGTCCGTACGGGACGTCCTCGACGGCATCGACCGGAAGGCGCCCGGAGCCTCCGTCAAGGACAGCTTCGCCCGTCTGGACCTGACCGGTGAGGGCTTCCGTACGCTCTTCGACGCCCAGTGGATCCACCGGCCCGCCGGACTCCCCGTGCCCGCCGTCGACACCCGCTGGCAGGCGGTCCGCACCGCGGAGGAGCTCGCCGCCTGGGCCCTCGCGTGGAGCGGCGGGGACGCCGACGAGGCCGCCCTCTTCCGTGCCGAACTGCTCACCGACCCGGCGACGACGGTCGTCGCCGGGTACGGGGCCGACGGCCGGATCACGGGCGGCGCGGTGCTCAGCGACAGCGGCCGGGTGACCGGCGTGTCCAACCTCTTCGCCGCGGACGGCGCCGACCCGGCCGAGGCCTGGGCCGGCTGCCTGGGCCTCGTGCCCGACGGCCGCCCCGTCGTCGGCTACGAGTCCGGCGACGATCTGCCGCCCGCCCTGGCCGTCGGCTTCGAGGAGATCGGGACGTTGCGGGTCTGGCTGGACGCCGGCGCCTGACATCGCGGCCGGGCGGGAGGTGAGCCGAAGGAAAACACTCGTGACACCTGCGCAACGGGGAGGCAACGAGCCGCCGTCAGGATCGGTGCATGACGGAGCCGGACACCACGTTCGACAGCACCGCCGAGCTGCTCGGCCGGATCACGGCGCAGCTCGGCAGCCAGCTGAGCCATCTCCACCGCGACAGCACGCGCAGGCGGCCCACGAGCCCGCCCACCCTGATAGCCGTCGGCCACGGCAGCCGCGACCCCCGGGCGCGCGCCACCCTGGCCCTGCTGCTCGACCGGGTCCGTGAACTCCGCCCCGGCCTCGACGTCCGCCTCGCCCACATCGAGCTGAACGCCCCCCTCCTCACCGAGACCCTCGCCGGCCTCACCGAGGAGGGCGGGCGCGACGCCGTACTCGTGCCCCTGCTCTTCGGTCGCGGCTACCACGTCAAGCACGACCTGCCCGCCGCGGCCGCCGCGGCGCCCGCCCTGCGCACCCGGATCGCCGCCCCGCTCGGCCCGCACCCCCTGCTCGTCGAGGCCCTCGCCGACCGGCTCGCCGAGGCCGGCTGGACCTCCGCGGACAGCGCCTCCCGCTCCACCGGCGTCGTCCTGGCCGCCGCCGGCTCCCGCGACCCCGAATCCCTCGCCGACATCCGCCACACCGCCGCCCTCCTCGGCGAACGGCTCGGGGGAGTGCCCGTCCTCCCCGCGTACGCCTCCGCCGCCGCACCCACCGTGCCCGAGGCCCTGCGCATGCTCGCCGCCCGCGGCCGGCACCGGATCGCCGTCGCCTCCTGCTTCACCGCCCCCGGCCTGTTCGCCACCCGCGCCGCCGCCCACGCCCCCTGGATCGCCGCCACGCCCCTCGGCGCCCACCCCGCCCTGGCCCGCCTGGTCCTGCACCGCTACGACCGCGCCCTGACCCTCGCCGCGCCGAGGGAGCTCGCCGTCAGCCGCTGACGCCGCCCGCGGGCCGTGGCTATTCTGCGGGCGGGGGGTGGATCATGCGCGGTGCCGTCAAGGGAGCCTCGCTCGCCGCGATCGCGGCGGCGGTCGCCGTACTGGTCTCACTGGCGGCCAACGCGGCGACGTCCAGGGAGCGTTGGCCGGGAGTGCTCGACCGTGTCCGGCAACAGCCGTGGTGGTGGGTGGCCGGCCTCGCCGCCGTCGGCGTCCTCGTCGCCGTGGTCGTGGCCTGGCGGCAGGAGCGGACCTCCACCGTGGCCACCGACCCGCCCCCACCCCCGCAACACCCTGTCCCGGACTGGGTGGTCGACCGGGCCGAACGCGCGCGGACGGTCAAGGCCGTGTGCCGCACCGGCCGAGGGCGCGGCAGCCGGACGGTGGCCATCACCACCTCCCTGGAGGGCGCGGGCGGCTTCGGCAAGACCGTCCTCGCCGGAGCGGTGGCGGCAAGTCCCCGGGTACGCAGGCACTTCCGTGGCCGGACCTACACCGTCACGATCGGTCGCGACGTCCGCGGTCGCGCCGCCGTCGCGGCGAAGGTCGCCGAGGCCACCCGCTTCATCACCGGCGACACCACGACCTTCGACGACCCGGGCCTCGCCGGCGACCACCTCGGGCGGCTCCTCGACAGCCGTCCCCCGACCCTCCTCGTCCTGGACGACGTCTGGGACGCCGAGCAGCTCGACCCGTTCCTGAGGGGCGGAGCCCGGTGCGTACGCCTGGTCACCACCCGGGTCCCCGGGGCCCTGCCCCGCGGCACGGAGCGGGTCCGGGTCGACCAGATGTCCCCCGCCCAGGCCCGCGCCGTCCTGACCCGGGAGCTGCCCGCACTCCCCGAGACGCTCGTACGGGACCTCCTGGAGGCCACGGGGCGCTGGGCGCTCCTGCTACGCCTCACCAACCGCCTGATCACGCGCCGGATCGCCACCGGCACGGACCCGGCGGCCGCGGCGGCGGACGCCCTGCGCGGGCTCGCCGCGAACGGCCCGGCAATCGTGGACGCCGACTCCGCGCCACTCGACCTCGACGATCCGGCGCGCCGTGCCCTGGCCGTCCGGGCCACGGTGGAGGCGGCCACCACACTGCTCCCGACCGGCGGCGACCGGCGGCTCGCGGAACTCGCGGTGTTCGCCGAGGACGAGTCGATCCCCGTACCCCTGATCGCCCGCCTCTGGTCGGAGACCGGAGGACTCGACGAGTCGGAGACCCGGGCCCTCTGCGGGGAACTCGACCGGCTGTCCCTGGTCTCGCTCTCCTCCGACCACGGCGGCCGGATCACCCTCCACGACGTGCTCCGCGACTACCTGCAGAAGGAACTCGGCGAGCCGACCGTGACCGCCCTGCACGGCACGCTCGCCGACGCCGTCGGTCCGACCCCCTGGGCGCCCGCCGAGGACATCCGGGGCTACGTCCTCGACCACGCCGTCGAGCACCTGCTCGCGGCCGGGCGGAGGCAGGAGGCGCAACGCGTCGCGAGCGACCTCCGCTGGATCGAGACCCGACTGCACCAGCGCGGCCCACTTGCGGCCTGGGCGGATCTGGCCGCCGTCCCCACCCGTACGGCCGCGCACCTCGCCGACGACCTCACCCGCACCGCCCACCTCCTCACCCCCACCGACCCGCCCGAACTGCTGACGAACGTCCTGCACAGCCGCCTGGAGTCGCTCCCGCTCTGGCGCGACCGCATCGACGAACGCCGCGCCGATCCCGGACTCGGGCCGCACCTCCGAAACCGCCGCACCCCGCCGGACCTGCCGGAACCGGCGCTGATCCGTACCTTCTTCGGCCACAACGGGCCCGTGTGGGCCGTGGCGGTCTCCCCGGCCGGCGACGCGCTCGTCACGATCGGAGCCGACGGCATGGCCCGCGGCCTCGACCCGAACAGCGGCGGCCGACTGGCCGTGGACGTCCGCGGCCAGGGCCGGTTCCGGTCCCTGGCGATGTCCCCCGACGGCACCTGGCTTGCGACCGCCGGCTCCGGCCGCACCGTTCACCTCTGGTCACTCGACCGAGCCACCATGCCGACGAAGACGCTCGGGCCGGTCGGGGAGGAAGGCGCGTCGGTACACGCCCTGGCGATCACCCCCGACGGCACCCGGGTGGTGACGGTCTCGGACCGTCATGTGGAGCTCTGGGACGCCGTGGGCGGGGTGCGGCTCGCCGAAGCCAGACGGATATCCAGTGCGGCCGCCACCTGCCTGGCCGTCGCTCCGGACACCACCCTGCTGGCACTCGGTGGGTGGGCCGGCGCGAGGCGGATGTCCGGGGACCTCTCTTCGTACCTGCCGGCCCGGGGAGGTCGCGCGGGCCGCCAGGTGAACGCTCTCGCCTACGGGCCGGACGGCGGGTGGTCGGTCGCGGCCTGGGACGACGGCACGCTGCACCTGTGGGACGAGTCGGGCCCGCAGGGCTCGGGTGCCACGACCACGATCGACGACGCCCACAGCGGCGCCGCCACCGCCGTCGCGGTGTCCCCGGACGGCAGGTGGCTGGCGAGCGGCGGCGAGGACGGGACGCTCGCGGTCTGGAATCGCGCGCTGCGCACCTGCCGTGCCCGCTACTCGGCCCACCAGGGCGGGGTCCACGCCGTCGCCTTCACGCCCGACGGCGACCGGCTGATCAGCGCGGGGGAGGACGGGTCGGTCAAGATCTGGGACCGCTCCGGACCCGAGCGGTTCCGGTCCGGCGAGGGCGAGGGGATGCGGACCGTCACCGCCCTCGGACACGGCGGACTGCTGGCCGTCGCACACCGCGACGGAGTCACCCGGCTCGGCGACCCGCTCGGCGACACCTGGCGGAGCCCGCTGTCCTCCGGGAACGGAGACGACTACCGGGGGCCGGTCGCGTTCGGCGCGAACGGCGGCTGGTACGCCGCCGGGCACCTGTTCAGGGTCGAGATCGGGAGCGTCGAAGGCTCGCCGGGCGCGAGCCCCGTCGTCCTCCGGCTCGGCCACACCGTCTCGGCGCAGGCCCTCGCCGTCGCCCCCGATGACAGCTGGATCGCCGTCGCCGACTCCGACGGCGCGCTCCAGCTGTGGGACCGCTCCACCGAGCGGCGGACCGCCCTCCTGGCACGCCCCCCGGGCACGGTCGGCCGGGCGCAAACGGTTGCCATCGCGCCGGACGGCACCTGGCTGGCCGTACTGCGCCACCGGTCCGGCTCTGGCCCCGCCGGGGCGGAGTCGTCGGTGCACGTGTTCCGGCTCGCGCCGGGCCGGCGGTCGGCCGAGGGGCACCTCGACCTCCCGCACGACGGAAGGATCACCGCCCTCGCCGTCACCCACGACGGCACCCGCCTCCTCACCACCTCCACCACCGGAGCCCTCACCCACTGGGACCCCCGCACCGGCGAGCCCCTCGCCACCCACACCGACCCCGACGGCCCGGTGAACGGCCTCTCCGTCTCACCGGACGGGAAGTGGATCGCCATCGCCGGCACCATGCTCCGCGTCCTGGACGCCGCCACCGGCCGTACCGTCGCCGCTGTCCGAGCCGAGACGCCCTACACCTCCTGCACCTGGCTCCCCGACGGCCGCGGACTCGTCGCGGTCGGCGAACGTGGCCTGTACTCCTACGAGTTCCTGACCTGAAGGCCAGTCCCGGGTGGCGTCACGCCCCGGTTGTCCGTCCCGCCGGTTACCGTCGGAGCATGGAAGGCTTCACGGACACCCCCGGCATCACGGACACCCCCGGCTACGACGACACCGCGACCGAGCGCTGGGCCGCAGAGCCCGACAAACGGCCGGGGCGGACCGCCTTCCAGCGCGACCGCGCGCGGGTGCTGCACTCCAGCGCCCTGCGCAGACTCGCCGGCAAGACCCAGGTCGTCACCCCCGGATCGCGAAGCCACGCCTGGGACGCCAGCCCCCGCACCCGGCTCACCCACTCCCTGGAGTGCGCCCAGGTCGGGCGCGAGCTCGGCGCCGCGCTCGGCTGCGACCCCGATCTCGTCGAGGCCTCCTGCCTCGCCCACGACATGGGCCACCCGCCCTTCGGGCACAACGGCGAGCAGGCGCTCAACGACTTCGCCAAGGACTGCGGCGGCTTCGAGGGCAACGCGCAGTCCCTCCGCCTCCTCACCCGGATCGAGCCCAAGCGGTTCATCGCCGACCCCGCCACCGGCGAGCCCGTCAGCGTCGGACTCAACCTCACCCGCGCCGCCCTGGACGCCGCCACCAAGTACCCCTGGCCGCGCGGCGGTCACCCCGAGAACCCCGACTCGCCCAAGTTCGGCGTGTACGAGGACGACCTCCCCGTCTTCGCATGGGCCCGGCAGGGCGCCCCCGCGCACCGCAAGTGCTTCGAGGCCCAGGTCATGGACTGGTCCGACGACGTGGCGTACTCCGTCCACGACTTCGAGGACGGCCTGCACGCCGGCCACATCGACCCGAACATGCTCTTCTCCGAGCCCGAGCGCGCCGACATCTGGACCGTCGCCATCGGCCGCTACGTACCGGAGGACACCGACCCGCAGGAACTCGCCGAGGCGCTCGACCGGCTCGTCGACCAGGACTGGTGGCCGCACGGCTACGACGGCTCGGCCGTCGCCCAGGCCCGCCTCAAGGACGCCACCAGCCAGCTCATCGGCCGCTTCTGCCTCGCCGCCGAGGGCGCCACCCGCCAGGCGTACGGCTCCGGCCGCCTCACCCGGTACGCCGCCGAGCTCGTCGTCCCCCGCGAGACCCGCAACGAATGCGCCGTTCTCAAGGCCGTCGCCGACCGGTACGTCATGCAGCGCGCCGAACAGGAAGCGCTCCGCGCCGACCAGCGCATCGTCCTCGCCGAACTCGCCGAGGCGCTCACCGCCCGCGCCCCCGAGGGCCTCGACCCGCAGTTCCGCGCCCTGTTCGACACGGCCGGCGACGACAGGTCACGCAAGCGGGTGATCATCGACCAGATCGCCTCACTCACCGACGCCTCCGCCCGCACCCTCCACGCGCGCCTGCGCCGCCACCACTCCTAGGGCCTGTCCGGCGCCAGGGAGCCCGCCCGCCCCCTTTCGCCCTCACGCTCCGTGCGGGACGCTCGTCCGGGAGCCCGAGGCGGTACGGCTCGGCGAACGCCCGGAGGCGTAGCGTAGAAGCGGTCGCAACGAGGAGGCATCAAGTGGTCGACGCAGATCAGACCTTCGTCATCGTGGGCGGGGGCCTGGCCGGGGCCAAGGCGGCGGAGACGCTCCGCTCCGAGGGATTCACGGGCCGGGTGATCCTCATCGGCGACGAACGCGACCACCCCTACGAACGCCCACCCCTCTCCAAGGGCTACCTCACCGGCAAGGAGGCCCGGGACAGCGTCTTCGTCCACGAGCCCGCCTGGTACGCCCGCGCCGAGGTCGAGCTCCACCTCGGCCAGCCCGTCACCTCCATCGACCGCGAGGCCCGCACCGTACGCCTCGGCGACGGCACCACCATCCGCTACGACCGTCTCCTGCTCGCCACCGGAGCCGAGCCGCGCCGCCTCGACATCCCCGGCACCGAACTCGCCGGCGTCCACCATCTGCGCCGGCTCGCCCACGCCGACCGGCTGCGCCAGGTCCTGGCCGCCCTCGGCCGCGACAACGGCCACCTGGTGATCGCGGGCGGCGGCTGGATCGGCCTGGAGGTCGCCGCCGCGGCCCGCGGCTACGGCGCCGAGGTCACCGTCGTCGAGTCCGAGCCCACTCCGCTCCACCACGTCCTCGGCCCGGAGCTGGGGCAGCTCTTCGCCGATCTGCACGCCGAGCACGGCGTCCGCTTCGTGTTCGGCGCCCGGCTCACCGAGATCGTCGGCCAGGACGGCATGGTCCTCGCCGTCCGCACCGACGACGGCGAGGAGTACCCCGCACACGCCGTCCTCGCCGCGATCGGCGCCGCCCCGCGCACCGCCCTCGCCGAGGCCGCCGGCCTCAACCTGGTCGACCGCGCCCACGGCGGCGGCATCGCCGTCGACGCCTCGCTGCGCACCTCCGACCCCGAGATCTTCGCGGCCGGCGACGTCGCGGCCGCCCACCACCCGCTCCTGCACACTCGGCTGCGCGTCGAGCACTGGGCCAACGCCCTCAACGGCGGCCCGGCCGCCGCCCGCGCCATGCTCGGCCAGACGGTGTCCTACGACCGCGTCCCGTACTTCTTCTCCGACCAGTACGACCTGGGCATGGAGTACTCCGGCTGGGCGCCGCCCGGCTCCTACGACCAGGTCGTGCTGCGCGGCGACGTCGGCAAGCGCCAGTTCATCGCCTTCTGGCTCAAGGACCGCAAGGTCCTGGCCGGGATGAACGTGAATGTGTGGGACGTCACAGACCCGATCCAGCAGCTCATCCGATCCGGTGCCCAGGTGGACACCGAGGCCCTCGGGGACCCCTCCGTACCCCTGGAGAGCCTGGTCTGAAACCCTCCGCCACACCGTAGGATTCATGCGTGGCAGGCAGGATCAACGATGACGACGTGAAGGCGGTACGGGACGCAGTCCCGATCGACGCCGTCGTGTCCGAGTACCTCCAGCTCCGCAACGCCGGCGGCGGCAACCTGAAGGGCCTGTGCCCTTTCCACGACGAGAAGTCCCCCTCCTTCCAGGTCAGCCCCAGCAAGGGTCTGTTCCACTGCTTCGGCTGCCAGGAGGGCGGCGACACCATCGCCTTCGTGATGAAGATCGACCACCTCTCCTTCTCGGAGACGGTCGAGCGCCTCGCCGCGAAGGCGGGCATCACGCTGCGGTACGAGGAGGGCGGCTACAACCCCGGCCACCAGCGGGGCGAGCGCATCCGCCTCGTCGAGGCCCACAAGGTCGCCACCCAGTTCTACATCGACCAACTCGCCTCGCCCGAGGCCGAGATCGGCCGGAAGTTCCTCGCCGAGCGCGGCTTCGACCAGGCCGCCGCCGAGCACTTCGGCGTCGGCTACTCCCCGGCCGGCTGGGACCACCTCACCCGCTTCCTGCGCGGCAAGGGCTTCTCCGACAAGGAACTGATCGTCTCCGGCCTCTCCCAGGACGGCCGGCGAGGCCCCATCGACCGGTTCCGCGGCCGGCTCATGTGGCCGATCCGGGACGTCGGCGGCGACGTCGTCGGCTTCGGCGCGCGCAAGCTCCGCGACGACGACAACGGGCCCAAGTACCTGAACACGCCCGAGACGCCGATCTACAAGAAGTCCCAGGTGCTCTACGGCATCGACCTGGCCAAGAAGGACATCGCCAAGGTCAGCCGGGCCGTCGTCGTCGAGGGCTACACCGACGTCATGGCCTGCCACCTCGCCGGGGTGACCACCGCCATCGCCACCTGTGGCACCGCCTTCGGCGGCGACCACATCAAGATCCTCCGCCGGCTCCTGATGGACAACGGCTCGGCCCGCGTGATCTTCACCTTCGACGGCGACGCGGCCGGTCAGAAGGCCGCCCTGCGCGCCTTCGAGGACGACCAGAAGTTCGCCGCCGAGACCTACATCGCCATCGCCCCGGACGGCATGGACCCCTGTGAGCTGCGGCTCGCCAAGGGCGACCAGGCCGTCGCCGAACTGGTCGAGCCGCGCACCCCGCTCTTCGAGTTCGCGCTCCGCCAGATCGTGAAGCGGTACGACCTGGAGACCCCGGCCGGCCGGGCCGCCGCCCTCGACGAGGCCGCGCCGATCGTCGCCCGGATCAAGAACGTCGCCTCGCAGCACGAGGTCGCCGTCCAGCTCGCGGGGATGCTCGGCATCCTCGACACCCAGTTCGTGGTCAAGCGCGTCGCGCAGATCGCCCGCTGGGCCCGCGACCGCGGCGGCCGCGGCCCGGCGCCCGCCGCCCCGAACCGCCAGGCACCGCCGCCGATCCAGGCCCCCGCCGCGAGCAGCGGCCCGGCGCTCAATCTGCGCAGCCCCGCCCACCGCACCGAGCGCGAACTGCTCAAGCTCGCCCTCCAGCGCCCCGAGCTGGTCTCCCCGGCCTTCGACGCGTACGGCGCCGACGAGTTCACGGCCCCGCCCTACGCCGCCGTCCGCCAGTGCATCCAGGACGCGGGCGGCGCCACCGGCGCACCCGCCGACTACCTCTCCGCCGTCCGCGAGGCGGCGCCCAACGACACCGTCCGCGCGCTCGTCACCGAACTCGCCGTCGAGGCGATCTTCGCCAAGGCCGTCGACGAGGTCTACGCGGGCGCCCAGCTCGTCTCGGTCCGCCTGCGCGCCGTCGACCGGCGCATCCGCGACATCCAGGGCACCCTCGCCCGCCTCGGCGCCCACGGCGACCCGCAGCAGCTCGCCGCCGTACAGAACGAGCTGTGGGTCCTCACCCAGTACGGCCAGTCCCTGCGCACCAACGGGGCCGCGGCGCTCTGACGTTCGGTGACCCACCGGACTCAAAAAGTCACCGCACGCCCCTCGTGGCAGCGATGTGTCGTACCCCACACTGGGGAGCGGTGCCTGAGCCCCCGGAGCACCGGCAGCGATCACCCTGGAGGTCGCCCCCGTGCAGACCCAGACCCTGTCCCCGACGGATGTCGTGCCCGGGCAGCGCCCGGCCGCCCACCACCCGGAGGCGCCGGCCTCCGCAGAGCCGGCCGAGGCTTCAGAGCCGCCCGAGCCCGCCGAGTTCGTGGACGACACGCCCGATCCGGAGCCGGTCCCCCGCCGCACCGACCTCGGCGGGAACGGACCCACTTCCGATCTGTTCCGCCAGTACCTGCGGGAGATAGGCCGCATCCCGCTCCTCACCGCCGCCGAGGAGGTCGAGCTCGCGCGCCGCGTCGAGGCCGGGCTTTTCGCCGAGGAGAAGCTGGCCAACACCCCTGATCTGGACTCCCAGTTGGCGCTCGACCTGGACCGGCTCGTCGTCCTGGGCCGGATGGCCAAGCGCCGTCTCATCGAGGCCAACCTGCGGCTCGTCGTCTCCGTCGCCAAGCGGTACGTCGGGCGCGGGCTGACCATGCTCGACCTGGTCCAGGAGGGGAACCTGGGCCTGATCCGGGCGGTGGAGAAGTTCGACTACGCGCGCGGCTACAAGTTCTCGACGTACGCGACCTGGTGGATCCGCCAGGCCATGTCCCGGGCCCTCGCCGACCAGGCCCGGACCATCCGCGTCCCCGTGCATGTCGTCGAGCTGATCAACCGGGTCGTCCGCGTCCAGCGCCGGATGCTCCAGGAGCGCGGCTACGAACCCACCCCCGAAGAGGTCGCGGGCCAGCTCGACCTGGTGCCCGAGCGGGTCAGCGAGGTGCTGCGCCTCGCCCAGGAACCGGTCTCCCTGCACGCCCCCGTCGGTGAGGAGGACGAGGTCGCCCTCGGCGACCTCATCGAGGACGGGGACGCCACAAGTCCCGTGGAATCAGCGGCGTTTCTCCTGCTGCGCGAGCACCTGGACGCCGTCCTCTCCACCCTCGGCGAGCGTGAACGCAAGGTGGTCCAGCTCCGCTACGGCCTGGACGACGGCAGACCCCGCACCCTGGAGGAGATCGGCCGGCTCTTCGGCGTGACGCGCGAACGCATCCGCCAGATCGAGTCGAAGACCCTCAACAAGCTGCGGGACCACGCCTACGCGGACCAGCTCAGGGGATACCTGGACTAGGGCCTGTCCGGCGGATCATGGCCGGGCCCTAGTGGCCCAGCTCCTTGACGCCCAGTGCCCACGCGCCGGCCGCGTAGTACTCCAGTACCACCGGACCCTCCGGGAGCGGGACCGTCTGCCGCATCGCCCCGCTCTTGCTGAGCAGCAGGTCCCCACTCCCCTTGAACTTCGTGCGTCCGGCGACCTCATGGGAGTAGAGGCTGACGTAGCCGTCGTCCCGGTCCGGCCCGCCCTTGAAGTCCACCCGGAGATCGGCCGTTCCGCCGGTGTGGAGGAGCACCTCGGGGCCGTAACCCCGGAGCGTTCCCTGCATCCGGCGTGCGGCGGCGAGGGGCTTCACCCGCAGGATCCACCGGTTCGTGGCGGTGATCCGGAACCGTAGCGGTCGGTTCCCGGGGGCCATGGTGGTCCTGCTGCCCCGGAAGTCGGGCAGTGGGGAGGCGAAGATGAAGTCCCCGTCCTTGTTCCGCGCGTCGAGCGGATACAGGGAGACGTACCCCTCGCCCTCGTGCGCGACCTCGACGAGCACCGGCCCGCCCGGGACATGGGTGTCGACGGTGATCACCTGGTCGCCCTCCCCCTCGGCGGTGAACGGCTCGAAGACCGGACCGAACTCCCAGCCCTCGACGAGGCGGTACTCCCGGTCCGGCGGCGGGAAGGGCCCCCCGAGCACCGGCTCCCCGTCCACGGGCGGAGCCTGCCCCGGCACCTTCACCACCCCGGTCAGGGGGACCGGCCCGGAGGCGGCCGCGGCGGGCTCGTCCTCCGCCACCTCGACGCCGTACGCCTGGACAAGGCTGGCGAGCCCGGAGCCGTACCCCTGCCCCAGCGCCCCGAACTTCCAGCCGCCCGACTCCCGGAAGAACTCCCCGAAGGCGACCGCGGACACGCCCCCCGCGTCCGTCACCGTGTACGAGACGACGGTCGACCCGTCCGGGGCGACCGCCTCCAGGACGCCGCCCTCCGCCGAGCCGGCGACGACGATCCGCTCGACCGCCGCCTCGACCACGTTCAGATCGAGCTCCAGGCCCGAGAACCCGTGCCGTACCGCTCCCGACGGATGCTCGGGTTGCCCGTGGAAGACCATGTCGGCGTCCCCGCGCACCCGGCCGAAGGAGTCGAGCAGCAGCGCGGCGAGTTCGACACCTGGCACGCCCACCCGCAGCCTGACCGACGGCATCCAGAAGCCATTGGCTATGTGACCCATGCCGATCATGATGCGGCATGGATCACCGCACGTCGATCACTTCTCCTTCACTTCTTCCGCACAGCTCAGTCCACTTCGGCGACGGCCTGGGCGAACTGCGCCGCGTACAGCCGGGCATAGGCCCCGTCGGACGCCAACAGCTCGTCGTGCGTGCCCTGTTCCACGATCGAACCGTTCTCCATCACCAGGATCACGTCCGCGTCCCGGATCGTGGAGAGCCGGTGCGCGATGACGAACGACGTACGCCCATGGGACAGGCGTGCCATCGCCTTCTGGATCAGCACCTCGGTGCGGGTGTCGACCGAGCTGGTCGCCTCGTCGAGGACCAGGATCACCGGGTCGGACAGGAACGCCCGGGCGATGGTGATCAGCTGCTTCTCGCCGGCGCTGACGCCCGAGCCCTCGTCGTCGATGACGGTGTCGTAGCCGTCGGGCAGGGTCCGGATGAAGCGGTCGGCGTGCGCGGCCCGCGCCGCCTCCTCGATCTCCTCGCGGGACACCTCGCGGGACGCGCCGTACGCGATGTTGTCGGCGATCGTCCCGCCGAACAGCCAGGTGTCCTGGAGGACCATGCCGATCCCGGACCGGAGGTCCTCCCGGGACATCGTGGAGACGTCCACGCCGTCGAGGGTGATCCGGCCGCCGGTCACCTCGTAGAACCGCATGAGCAGGTTCACCAGCGTCGTCTTGCCCGCGCCGGTCGGACCGACGATCGCGACCGTCTGCCCGGGCTCGACCGTCAGCGACAGGTCCTCGATGAGCGGCTTCTCCGGCTCGTAGCGGAAGGCCACCTCCTCCAGCGCGACCTTGCCCAGGGCCTCCGAGGGAATCTCCCTCGCAGGAGCGTCCGGCGCCTGCTCCTCGGCGTCCAGGAGCTCGAAGATCCGCTCGGCCGAGGCGACGCCCGACTGCACCAGGTTCGCCATCGACGCGACCTGCGTCAGCGGCATCGAGAACTGTCGGGAGTACTGGATGAACGCCTGGACGTCACCGATCGACAGTGTCCCGCTCGCGACCCGCAGACCGCCGACCACGGCGACGAGCACGTAGTTGATGTTGGAGACGAAGAACATCACCGGCTGCATGACACCGCTGTTGAACTGCGCCTTGAACCCGGCCTCGTACAGCGCCTCGTTCTGCTCGCGGAAGTCGGCCGCCGACTCGTCCTGCCGCCCGAAGACCTTCACCAGCGCGTGGCCGGTGTACATCTCCTCCACATGGGCGTTGAGCTTGCCCGTGGACCTCCACTGCTGCACGAAGTGCGGCTGCGAACGCTTGCCGATCTTCGTGGCCACGACCACCGACACCGGCACGGTCACCAGCGCGACCAGCGCGAGCAGCGGTGAGATCCAGAACATCATCGCCAGGACGCCGACGATGGTGAGCAGCGAGTTGATCAGCTGCCCCATCGACTGCTGGAGCGTCTGGGAGATGTTGTCGATGTCGTTGGTCGCCCGGCTCAGGACCTCGCCGCGCTTGGCCTTGTCGAAGTACGACAGCGGCAGCCGCGCCAGCTTCGCCTGCACGTCCTCGCGCATCCGGTAGACCGTCCGGTTGATCACCTTGATCGACATCCGGGTCGAGACCAGCATGAGGAGTCCGGCCGCCACGTAGATGATCAGCACCCACAGCAGCACCTCCCCGACCGCCGTGAAGTCGATGCCCTGCCCGGGGGTGAAGTCGACCCCGGACAGCATGTCGGCCATCCCGCCGTCGCCCGCCGCCCGCAGCTGCTCGATCTGCTGCGCCTTCGTGGTGCCCTCGGGCATCTCGCGTCCGACGACACCCGCGAAGACCAGGTCGGTCGCCTTGCCGAGGATCTTCGGACCGACCACGGAGGCGGCCACGCTGAGCACACCGGCGATCAGCATCAGCCACAGCGCGCCCCGCTCGGGCGCGAGCTGTTTGAGCAGCCGTTTGCCCGAGCCCTTGAAGTCCATCGACCGCTGGTCGGGGCCGCCACCGGCCATCATTCGTCCGCCAGGACCGGCCATCAGGCTGCCTCCGCCTCGGTCAGCTGGGAGAGCACGATCTCCCGGTACGTCTCATTGCCCGCCATCAGCTCGTGATGGCGCCCGGTGCCCACGACCCGGCCCTCGTCGAGGACCACGATGCGGTCGGCGTCACGGATGGTCGACACCCGCTGGGCGACGATCACGACGGTCGAGTCCGCCGTCTCCTCCTTGAGCGCCTCCCGCAGCAGGGCGTCGGTCTGGTAGTCGAGCGCGGAGAACGAGTCGTCGAAGAGATAGATCTCCGGCCGCTGCACCAGGGTCCGCGCGATCGCCAGCCGCTGGCGCTGTCCGCCGGACACGTTCGTGCCGCCCTGCGCGATCGGCGCGTTCAGCCCGTTCTCCAGCTTCTTCACGAAGTCGGCGGCCTGGGCGACCTCCAGCGCGTGCCACAGCTCGTCGTCGGTCGCGTCCGGCTTTCCGTACCGCAGGTTCGTCGCCACCGTCCCGGAGAAGAGGTACGGCTTCTGCGGGACGAGCCCGACGGTCCGCGCCATCAGCCCGGGATCCAGCTTCCGTACGTCCACACCGTCGACCAGCACCTCGCCGCCGGTCACGTCGAACAGCCGCGGCACCAGACCCAGCAGGGTCGACTTCCCGCTGCCCGTCGAACCGATGATCGCCGTCGTCTCCCCGGGCCGTGCCACCAGCTCCACGTCCCGCAGGACCGACGCCTCGGCGCCCGGGTAGCGGAAGTCCGCGCCCCGGACCTCCAGATGGCCGCGCCGCCCCAGCTCGGTCACCGGCTCGGCCGGCGGCACGACACTGCTCCCGGTGGCCAGCACTTCCTCGATCCGCTCGGCGCACACCTCGGCCCGCGGCACCATCATGAACATGAAGGTGGCCATCATCACGGCCATCACGATCTGCATCAGGTAGGCGAGGAACGCGGTCAGCGCCCCGATCTGCATCCCGCCGCTGTCGATGCGGTGCGCACCGAACCAGACCACCGCGATCGACGACACGTTCACGACCGTCATCACGGTCGGGAACATCAGCGCCATCAGCCGGCCGGTCGCCATCGAGACGTCGGTCAGCTCGGTGTTCGAGCCCTTGAACCGCTCGCGCTCGTAGTCGTCCTTCACGAACGCGCGGATCACGCGGTTGCCGGTGATCTGCTCGCGCAGCACCCGGTTCACGGTGTCGAGTCGCTCCTGCATGGTCCGGAACAGCGGCCGCATCTTCTTCACGATCAGCGAGACCGCGACGCCGAGGATCGGCACGACCGCGATCAGCACCGCGGACAGCGGCACGTCGAGACTCAGCGCCATGACGATGCCGCCGACGCACATGATGGGTGCGGAGACCATGAGCGTGAACGCCATCAGGACCAGCATCTGGACCTGCTGGACGTCGTTGGTGGTCCGGGTGATCAGCGACGGCGCGCCGAACTGCCCGACCTCCCGGGCGGAGAAGGACTGCACCCGCTCGAAGACGGCGGCGCGCACGTCCCGGCCGAGGGCGGAGGCGGTCCGCGCTCCGTAGTACACGGCCCCGATGTTGCAGACGACCTGGACCACGGAGACCGCGATCATCAGGGCGCCGAACCGCAGGATGTAGCCGGTGTCCCCGTTCACGACACCGTTGTCGATGATGTCCGCGTTCAGGGTCGGCAGGTAGAGGGAGGCGCAGGTCTGCAGGAACTGCAGCAGCACCAGCAGGCCGATGGGCTTCTTGTACGGTCGAAGGTGAGTTCGGAGAAGTCGTAGGAGCACGGGTTCTACTATCGCCCGCGCCCCCACGACGTTACGACCGGGTTTTGTCGAGTCTTGAACGGACTCCGCTACCAGCCGAATGCGTTCGGCTAAGCACCGAACGCGCCCGGGTGGGTCTGCTCCCGCGTGGCCACGTACTGCTGCCGTACGGCCTGACCCACCGCCAGCTCCTCGCCGGCCTCGAACACCTGGGCGGCGGCGCCCTGCCAGGCCGGGGGAGCGGCCGGCGAGAGCTTGCCCTGCGAGACACCGAGCGCCCACGCGGCCTGCCGGGCGGCGCCGAGCGCCGCGTAGTCCGCCGGCTGCGGGACGACGACCTGCGCACCGAAGATCGCCGGAGCCATCGCCTGCACGGCGGGCAGCTCGGCCGCGGCGCCGAGCAGGAACACGCGGCGCACCTCGACCCCCCGCCCGCGCAGCACGTCCATCGCGTCGGTGAGCGAGCAGAGCATCCCCTCGAACGCGGCCCGCGCGAGGTGCTCGGGCTTCATCGACTCGCGGCGCAGTCCGCTGAGCGTGCCGGCCGTGTGCGGCAGCTGCGGGGTGCGCTCGCCCTCCAGATACGGCAGGAGGACGAGTCCGGAGGCGCCCGGCGTCGACTTGAGCGCCAGCGCCGAGAGCTCCTCCAGGTTCTCCACGCCCAGCATCTCGGCGGTGCCGCGCAGCGCCCGCACCGCGTTGGAGGTGTGCACGACGGGCAGGTGCATGCCGGTCGCGTCGGCGAAGGAGGTGATCAGGCCCTGCGGGTCGGCGAGCGCCTCGTGGTGCACGGCCATCACGGAGCCGGAGGCGCCGAGGGAGACGACGGCGTCGCCGTGCCCGAGGCCGAGCCCGAGCGCGGCGGCCATGGTCTCGCCCGTACCGGCGGAGATCAGCAGCCCCTCGGGGGTGGTCCCGGCGGCGTCGGCGGGGCCGAGCACCTCCGGAAGCACGGCCTGGTGACCGAGCGCCAGCTCGACGAGGTCGGGGCGGTACGCGCCGGAGCCGGCCGACCAGTAGCCGGTGGCCGAGGCGGCGCCGCGGTCGGTGGTGCGGCGCACGGGCCGGCCGAGCAGCTGCCAGACCAGCCAGTCGTGCGGCTGCAGGAGCAGCGCGACGCGCTGGGCGTTCTCCGGCTCGGAGCGTGCCAGCCAGCGCAGCTTGGCGACCGGCTGCCCGGACTGCGGCACGGACCCGACGGCCTCGGCCCAGGCCTGCCGCCCGCCGAACGCCTCGATCAGATCGGCGGCGGCCACCTGCGCCCGCTTGTCGTTGCCGACCATCGCGGGCCGTACGAGAGCGCCCTGTGGGTCCAGGGGCACGAGCGCGTGCTGCTGGGCGGAGACCCCGATGGCCTGCACCCCTTCGAGCAGCCCGCCGCCGGCGGCCTCGCCGAGCGAGAGCAGCCACGCCTGCGGGTCGACGTCGGAGGCCTTCGGCTCACCGGGATGCGGGGCGTACCCCTGCCGCAGTACGGCACCCGTGTCCGCGTCGCAGACGACGATGCGTGTGAACTCAGCAGAGCTGTCCAAGCCGGCGACTATCCCCATGACAGAAGATTCTGCCGCACGCGGGGGAGTAGGTGGAGCGCGTGCGGGGTAGGAGACGCGTTTTCGAGCGCCCGGGCACGGTGGGACAGCGCGGCTCAGATGCGGCTCAGGTGTTGCTCACACCCCAGTCGTCCTCGGTGACCTGGCCGTTGTGACCGCGCAGCGCGTGGATCCGGTCGGTGACCGACGCGGGCAGCTTGTCGCCGACCTTGTCGCTCACGGCGTGGAACGCCTTGCCGGCGACCTCGCGCCCGGTGTGGGCCGCGGACTCGGCGGCGTTGCGCACCGCCGGGTTCTGGCGGATCTCCTTCGCGGACTTCTTCAGCTGTTCGTAGCGCTCACGTCCGGCCCGCGTGCCGATGACGTAACCAAGGGCCAGACCCACGACGAACGTCAGCTTGTACCGCACGGCGGCACCACCCTTCCCTTGAGCTTCCCTGATGCTTCACTGGTGCCCACGAGCGCCCAGGGCATACCGATTGGCGGAGCACCCCCCTGCTTGCGCTAATGTATGTGTCGCAGCGAGCGAGCGCCGCCCGGAACACCCGAGGTGGGTACGTTCGGTGCAACCGCAGCAATCCCCTGTAGCTCAATTGGCAGAGCAGCCGGCTGTTAACCGGCAGGTTACTGGTTCGAGTCCAGTCGGGGGAGCGCGATCCCCTGTAGCTCAATTGGCAGAGCATTCGGCTGTTAACCGGAGGGTTGCTGGTTCGAGTCCAGCCGGGGGAGCAGAGGAAAGAGGACCCTTCGGGGTCCTTTTTCTTATGTCCGGGAACCATGCGCCACGCTGCGGAGTCCTCTTGGTCGAGCAGCGCGCGGCAGTGCCGACCATCCGGAGCAGGAGATCGTATGAGCGGCTATGCTGCGGCAGACGGCGCGCACACATGTACGCGCCACACCGTTAGGGGCGGTAGCTCAGCCGGTTAGAGCAGCGGACTCATAATCCGTCGGCCGTGGGTTCGAGTCCCACCCGCCCCACCGGGGTCGCACAGCAGGAACGTTTCCACCTGGGTGGAGATGCCTGGCGACAACAATGCCCCCGGCGTGACGTACGACACGTACGACACGCCGGGGGCATTTTCGTGCCGTCGCCCGGACGGCGGATTCCCGCTGCTACTCGATGACGAGCTCGACCTGGATGTTGCCGCGCGTGGCCTTGGAGTACGGGCAGAACGCGTGGGTCTTCTCGAGGAGCTCACGGCCCGGCTCGCCCTGGAGGTGGTCGGGGAACTCGGCGCGCATGACGACCGCGAGGCCGAAGCCGCCGTCCGTCTCGTCCTTGCCGATGGAGACCTCGGCGGTGATCGAGGCGTCCGCGATGTCGATCTTCTCCTGGCGTGCCACCAGGCCCATGGCGCTCGCGAAGCAGGCCGCGTAGCCGGCGGCGAAGAGCTGCTCGGGGTTGGTGC
This sequence comes from Streptomyces sp. NPDC046712, assembly GCF_040645695.1. Classification (NCBI taxonomy): domain Bacteria; kingdom Bacillati; phylum Actinomycetota; class Actinomycetes; order Kitasatosporales; family Streptomycetaceae; genus Streptomyces; species Streptomyces sp. NPDC046712. The sequence continues at coordinate 232,249 of NZ_JBEYYW010000002.1, forward strand.
CCTGGCCGTTGCCGCCGAGGGCCTGGGGGTGGGCGAGCGGGAGGTCGATGTGGCCGTCGGAGCTGACGGCGCGGCCCTCGCGGCCGTTGGCGGTGGCGACGGCGGTGTAGATCGCGTTCATGGGTCCTCGTTTCCGTTCACGGTCGGGGTGCAGTCACGAAGGTAGCGTGCAATTCAGTTGTGCACAACTCAATGGCTTGCGATGGAGTGTCCCGTACCCTGGAGCCATGGAGACGCTCGACACGACCCGGGACGAGGACTTCCTCCGCCTCGACCACCAGATCTGCTTCTCGCTGCACGCCGCCACCCGCGCCTTCAACGGCGTCTACCGCGGCGCGCTCAAGGAGCTGGGGCTCACCTATCCCCAGTACCTGGTGATGCTGGTGCTCTGGGAACACGGTGAGCTGCCGGTGAAGGGGATCGGGGAGCGGCTGAGGCTGGACTCGGGCACGCTGTCGCCGCTGCTCAAGCGGCTGGAGGCGGCCGGATACGTCGAGCGGCGACGCAGCGCGGAGGACGAGCGGTCGGTGACCGCGCGACCCACCGAGGCGGGGGCGGCGCTGCGGGAGAAGGCCCTCGGGGTGCCGAAGCGGATCGCCGCCGCGACCGGGATGGAGCTGGACGAGATCCGTGGCCTGCGGGCCCGGCTCGACGAACTGGCCGCCCGGCTCGACAGCGTCGACCCGGACGACCTGATGGCCTGCGAGTAGGAGCACGCGAAAGGGCCTGTCCTGCGGATCCGGTCGGGCGGCGCACGCCCGGCCGGATCCGCAGGACAGGCCCTGCCCGTCCGATGTGAGGGCCAGGGCCTTGTCCGACCCTGATCCGCCGGACAGGCCCTAGTCGCCCGAGGTGATCCTCGGTACCTTCCGCAGCAGCACCGCCACCAGCACCGCCGTCAGCAGCGCGAAGCCCGCGCTCAGCGCCGACGCCGACTGCAGAGCCGTCGTGAACGACTCCCGGGCCGTCGCGAGGAGACCCTCGTCGGCCACGGCGCTCGCCGCGCCCAGGGACTCGCGCGCCGCGGCCGGGGCGTCGCCCGGGATACCGCTCCGGTAGACCGCGACCGCCACGCTGCCGGTCACCGCGATCCCCAGGGCCAGGCCCAGGTCGTACGCCGTCTGACCGGTCGCCGCCGCCGCGCCCGCCTTCTCCGGCGGAGCCGCGCCGACCGCCAGGGACGTGCCGAGGACACTGATCGGGGCGGCCCCGAACATGATCACCGCGAGGCCCAGGGAGGCCACGCCCGCCCCGGAGGCCAGGGCGATCGCCGCGTACCCGGTCAGCGAGACCAGCAGGCCGCCGATCAGGACGTACGCCGGGCGGACGCGGCGGGCGAGCGGCGGGGTCAGCTGCGAACCGGCGATCAGCCCCACCGCGCCCGGCAGCAGCCACAGGCCGGCCTCCAGCGGCGACCGGCCGGCCACCGCCTGGAGGTACTGGGGGACCAGGTACTCCACTCCGTTCAGCGCGGTCATGCCGAGCAGCAGGGTGAGCAGCGCCCCCGTGAAGGCGCGGTCGCGGAAGAGCCGCAGATCGAGGAGCGGGGTCGTCAGCCGGTTCTGGCGGCGGACGAAGAGCAGGGTGAGGGCGACGCCTCCGGCGAAGGCCACGGCCGCCTCCGCCGTCGGGCCGTGCGAGGCCACCGACTTCACGCCGTACACCAGCGGCAGGACCGCCAGCAGGAAGAGCGCCACACTCGGCACATCGATCCGGCCGGCTCCCGGATCGCGGTACTCCGGCAGCAGCACCGGCGCCGTGACCAGGGCGATCAGCATCACCGGCAGACCGATCAGGAACACCGAACCCCACCACCAGGACGCCAACAGCACCCCGCCCACGATCGGGCCGATCGCAAGACCGACCGACAGCGCGGTCACCCACATCGCGATGGCGGTCGCCCGCTGCCGCGCGTCGGTGAACATATGGCTGATCAGGGCGAGCGTGGAGGGCAGGACGGCGGCCCCCGCCACGCCCAGCAGGGCGCGGGCCGCGATCAGCGTCTCCGGGTTCGGGGCGTACGCGGCGAGCAGCGAGGCCAGCAGGAAGCCCGCCGAGCCCACCATCAGCAGCCGCCGCCGGCCGAGGCGGTCGCCGAGCGTGCCCATGATGACCAGGGTGCCCGCGGTGAGGAAGCCGTAGATGTCGGTGATCCACAGCAACTGGGCGCTGCTCGGCCGCAGATCGGCCGCCAGGTACGGGGTGGCGAGCCACAGCACGCCGAGGTCGGCCGTCATCAGGGTCACGGGGAGGAGCAGCACGGCGAGGCCGAGCCACTGGCGGGCGCCGGCCTTCGCCGGCGGCGCCTCGGAGGACGTCGACACCTGGGTCGTGGTCATCGCGGCAGCGCTCCTTCCAGGGCCGCACCGGCGTCCGCGAGGAGCTGCCGCACCCGCTCCGGGCGCAGGTCCTTCGGCACGCCGGACAGCTCGGTGCCGTACACGACCCGGACGGCCGAGTCCGTGATCCCGCAGTACTCCGAGACACCGAGCCGCAATTGGGTCTCCAGGAGGGTGGACAGGCCCAGACGCTCGATCTCCTCCGACGGGCTGCCCATCAGGGCCAGCCACAGCATCCGCTTCGAGGCCAGGCGGGGCTTGCTGCGCCCGTACGCGAAGCCGTAGTTCCACACCCGGTCGATCCAGCCCTTGAGGACCGCGGGCGGCGCCATCCACCACACCGGGAAGACGATCACGATGTCGTCGGCCGCCAGGATGCGGTCCATATGGGCGTGCACCTCGGGGGAGTACACCTTCTCCCGGTTCTCCCAGTCCGGTTCGTCGGCCGGCCGGAGGACGGGGTCGAAGCCCTCGGCGTACAGATCGAGCACGTCGACGGTCCCACCCCCGTCCTTCAGCCGGGCGTGGAGGAGATCGGCGACCTGTGAGGTGAGGGAGTCGGTACGGGGGTGGGCGTGGACGAGGAGGGTGTGGCGGGGCATGAGGGCGTCCTTCGTGAGGTCTTCGGGGGCTTCTTCGGAAAGGGGGCCGGTCGGGAGTCAGAGTCCGAGGCCGGAGCCGCCGCTCGCGTCGATGTTCTGGCCGGTCACCCAACGGGCGTCGTCCGAGGCGAGGAAGCCGACCACGTCGGCCACGTCCCCCGGCTGACCGACCCGGCCGAAGACGGAGAAGCCGGCGGCGTGCGCCTTGGCGGCCGGGTCGGCCATCCACGGGTGGATGTCGGTCTCGATCGTGCCGGGGGAGACCGCGTTGACGGTGATGCCGCGGGCGCCGAGGGTCTGGGCGAGGGTCAGGGTCAGCACCTCGACCGCGCCCTTGGAGGCGGCGTACGAGGTCATACCGGGGAAGGCGACCTTCGTGACGCCGGAGGAGATGTTGATGATCCGGCCGCCGTCGCGCAGCCGGCCGAGGCCGTGCTTGACGATGAAGAACGGCGCCTTGGCGTTGACCGCGAAGACCCGGTCGTAGTCGGCCTCCTCGACCTCGTCGATCGTGCCGGGGCCGGCGATTCCGGCGTTGTTGACCAGGATGTCGACGCCGTCGGCGTGCTCGTCGTAGGTCTTCCAGAGCGCCTCGGCGTCCCCGGGCACGCCCAGTTCGGTGCGGATGGCGAAGGCGGAACCGCCGGCCTCCTCGATCGCGGCGACCGTCTCCTTCGCGGCGGCCTCGTTGTTCGCGTAGTGGACGGCGACGCGGGCGCCGTCGGCGGCCAGGCGCAGGGCGATCGCGCGGCCGATGCCGCGGCTGCCGCCGGTGACGAGTGCGGTCCTGCCGGTGAGGGTGGTGGAGCGGGCCATCGGAGTCTCCTCGGTGGTGGTGTGTCGTGCTGACGAGGAAGACTCTGCGTGCCGGAGGTTCGGGTTCGGTTCGGGTCTTGTTCGGGCCCGGTTCGGGCGGGGAGTTACGGTGAGCCCATGCGATTCGGGGTGCTGGGGGAGACGGCCGTCTGGACCGAGGACGGACGGCTCGTCCGGGTACCGGAGCTCAAGGTGCGCGCCCTGCTCGCCTCCCTGCTCGTCGACACGGCCCGGCCGGTCGCCACCCACCGTCTCGTCGACGACCTGTGGGGCGAGGAACCGCCAGGCAATCCGCTGCGCGCGCTTCAGGCGAAGGTCTCCCAGCTGCGGCGCGTCCTGGAGGAGGCCGAACCGGGCGGCCGTGATCTGCTGGCCTCCCGCGCTCCCGGCTATCAACTGGCGCTGCCCGAAGGCGCCTTGGACGCGGACCGGTTCGCCGAACTCGCCGCCCGCGCCCGTGCCGTACCCGACCCTGGGCGACGGGCCGTGCTGTTCGCCGAGGCCCTTGAGGTCTGGCGCGGGCCCGCGTTCGCGGACTTCGCGGACGAGCCGTTCACCCGGGCCGCCGTGAACCGCCTTGAGGAGGAGCGCCTCGTCGTCCACGAGGAGGCGGCCGAAGCGCGCCTCGCGGCCGGAGAACACGCGCTCCTGGTGGGGGAGTTGGCCGAGCTCGTCGAGCGGTACCCCCTGCGCGAGCGGCTGCGTGCCGTGCAACTGCGCGCGCTCTACCGCTCCGGCCGGCAGAGCGAGGCGCTGGCGGGGTACGAGGAGCTGCGCTTCCGCCTCGCGGAGGACCTGGGCCTAGACCCGAGCCCGGAACTGGTCGAGTTCCAGCGGGCGGTGCTCCGCCAGGATCCCGCGCTGGACGCGGTACGGGCCGAGGCGGCCGCCGAGGGCGCGGGCGGAGGCCGTCGGCCCGTCGAGGTCGCGGCCTCGACGCGCGAGGGCGCCGTACGGGATCCGGCCTCGCTCTCACCTGCGGGCTCGGCGACGGCCCAGGACGCCACGTACGGCGATACCCGCCGGGGTGAGGCGCACGGCAATCTGCCCGTGGCCATCAGCGAGCTCGTCGGGCGCGGGGCCGCCGTGGAGGAGATCCGGGAGCTGCTCGCCGGACGGCGGCTCGTCACGCTCACCGGGCCCGGTGGTGTCGGCAAGACGCGGTTGGCCGTGGAGGCCGCCGGGCAGGCGCGGGAGCTGTTCCCCGACGGGGTGTGGCTGGTCGAACTCGCCGGTGCGCGCGGCGAGCTGGCGGAGGTCGTCGCCGCGGCCATGGAGCTGCGCGACGACGGAGTGTGGGGCATACGACCCGAGGCGGGACGGACACCGAGCGGTGCGGAGCGCCTCGCCGCCGTCCTGAGGGGCAAGCGGATGCTGCTCGTCCTCGACAACTGCGAGCATGTGATCGACGAGGCGGCCGCGCTGACGGAGCTGCTGCTGCGCGCCGTTCCCGACCTGGTGGTGCTGACGACCAGCCAGGAGCCCCTGGCCCTGGCCGGGGAGACGCTGTGGGCGGTGCCGCCGCTCGATCTCGCCGGGGCGGTCGAGCTGTTCGTCGCGCGGGCGGCCGCCTCGGCGCCCGGCTTCGCACCGGACGAAGCCCAGACCGCCGCCGTGGAGGGCATCTGCCGTCGCCTCGACGGTGTGCCCCTCGCGCTGGAGCTGGCCGCCACTCGCGTGCGGGCGCTCGGCGTGCACCGGCTGCTCGAACGGCTCGACGACCGGTTCCGGCTGCTCAGCGCCGGACAGCGGGGCGCGCCGGCCCGGCAGCAGACGCTTCGGGCGGTCATCGACTGGAGCTGGGAGCTGCTGCCCGACCCCGAGCGCGCCGTCCTGCGGCGCCTCGCCGTGCATGCGGAAGGTTGCACTCCGGAGGCCGCGGAGGAGGTCTGCGCGGGCGGGGAGGTGGCACCCGAGGACGTACTCGACCTGCTCGTACGGCTGGTGGACCGCTCGCTCGTCGTCACCGTGGACGGCAAGGACGGGCCCCGCTACCGGCTGCTCGAATCCGTCGCGGCGTACTGCCTGGAGCGGATGCGGGAGGCGGACGAGACCAGGGCCGTACGAGAACGGCACCTCGCGTACTACACGCGCCTCGCCCGGACGGCCGAACCGGAACTGCGCGGGCACGGGCAGCGGGAGTGGCTGGCGCGCCTGGACGCCGAGAGCGCGAACCTGCGGGCCGCCCTGGAACGGGCGGTGCAGCAGGGCGCGGCGCGGGAAGCGCTGGGGCTCGTGGACGCGCTCGGCTGGTACTGGATCCGGGGCGGGCGGCTCGGCGAGGCGATCCGCTCGGTGACCGCGGCCCTCGGGACGGACGGCGGTGACGCCCGGCTGCGCGCCAGGGTCGAGGTCTGGCGGACCGGTCTGACGGTCATGAGCGGCGACGGGACCGACCGGCGGCAGCGGATCGAGAAGGCGCTCGCGGTGTACGACGCGGCGACGCCCGGTGGGGTGCCCACCCCTTGGCCGCGGTGGTTCCTGGCCCACGCGCTGTGCGGCACCGGAGGGCAGAGCGAGGGCGAGGAGCTCACCGGGGAGGCACTCGAAGGGTTCCGGGAACAGGGCGACCGGTGGGGTGAGGCCGCAGCGCTCGCGGACCGGTCCGTCCAGCGGCTCCTCAGAGGGGACCTGGCCGGCGCGGAGGCCGACGCCGCCTCGGGCGCCGAGCTGTTCGCGCGGCTCGGCGACGCGTGCGCGGCGCTCTGGTCCGTCTACCCGCTGGCCACGGTCGCGGAGATCCGCGGCGAGTACGAGCGGGCCGCCCGGCTCAGGCGCGCCGCCCTGGACGCGGCCCAGAGCTTCGGGCTGACCACCGACGTGCCCGATCTGCTGTCGGGCCTCGGCCGGACCGCGCTGCTCATGGGGGATCTGGCACAGGCCCGTGCGTACCACCGGGCGGGCCGGGAGAAGGCCGTCGAGGTCGGCTTCCGGGCGGGCGAGATCAACGCGGTCCTCGGCCTCGGTCTCGGCGCCCGCCGCGAGGGCCTCCTGGAGGAGGCCGAGGCGCACCTCCGGGAGGTCCTCGACTGGCACCGGCTGGTCGGGCTCGACGGAGCCAACGCGCTGATCCTCGCCGAGCTGGGATTCGTGGCCGAGCTGCGCGGCGACGCGGATGCGGCGCTGGCGCTGCAGGAGGAGGGGTACGCGACGGCGCTGACGACGGGGGATCCTCGGGCGGTGGCGCTGGCGCTGGAGGGTTTGGCCGGCGCGCATGCGCTTGCCGGGCGGGGCGAAGGTGCGGCCGTGCTGCTGGGCGCGGCGTCGGCCCTGCGGGCCTCGACGGGGGCGCCGTTGCCGGAGGCGGAGCGGGGGGATGTGGAGCGGGTTGCCGCCGCGGCCCGTGCCCTGTTGGGCGATGCCCCCTTCGAGGCGGCCCTGGCGCGAGGGGCCGGCCTGGCGGCAGAGGCGGCCGTGAGCGAGGCGCGCGGGGCACGGGTCCCGTAACGGCGCCGTTCTCGTGGGTTGTGCTCACCCGCCCCTCCCCCTGGGGCTTCGCCCCGGGGGGACCCCCACGCGGGACGATTGCCCACAACGGGGGTGGGCCGGTGCGGGGAGAAAATTGTAAGGACTCAATCCGTGTACCGCCCCTATACTCGATCCATGTCCTCCCTCACGCTCCGGCGGGCCACCGCCGACGACTCGCGGCGTCTGACTCAGCTCGTCCGGAAATCCGCCGCCTACCGTGGTGACTACGCCTCCATGGTCGACGGCTATGTCGTCGGAGGGACGTACATCGAGCACCACCCCGTCTTCGTCGCCGTCGACGAGCGGCAGCGTGTGCTCGGGTTCTACGCGCTGCTGCTCGACGAGGCCGAGCTCGACCTCGCCTTCGTCGCCGACGACGCCCAGGGGCGCGGCGTCGGGCGGCTGCTGATGGAGCACATGATCGGGCAGGCCCGCGCCGCCGGGCTCACGTCCATACGGGTGGTCGCGCATCCGCCCGCCGAGGACTTCTACCTCCGTACCGGAGCCCGCCGCATCGGCACCGTCCCGCCCGCCGGACGGATCCACTGGGCCAGGCCCGAGCTCCGGTTCGACGTCGCGTGAGCGCCACCGAACAGACGGAACGCCGCCGGGTCTTCGCGGACCTGACCCCGCTCCGGACCTCCGCGCACTACCGCCGACTGTGGTTCGGCAACACCGTCTCCTGGGTCGGCCAGGGCATGACCGCGCTCGCGGTCTCGCTCCAGGTGTACGAGATCACCCGCTCGCCGTTCTCCGTCGGCCTCGTGGGCCTCTTCTCCCTCGTCCCACTGATCGTCTTCGGTCTGTACGGCGGCGCGATCGCGGACACCGTCGACCGCCGCAAGCTCGGGCTCGCCAGCGCCACCGGCTCCGCCGTCCTGTCCGCCGCCCTCGCCGCGGCCGCGTTCGCCGGCTTCCACCGGGTCTGGTTCCTGTACGCGATCGTGGCCCTGCAGTCCGTCTGCGCCGCGCTCAACTCGCCCGCCCGGAGCTCGATGATCCCGCGCCTGCTGCCGCCCGAGCAGCTGCGCGCCGCCCATGCGCTCAACTCGATGACCACGACCTTCGGGACGCTCGTCGGCCCGAGCCTCGGCGGCCTCATCGTCGGCGTGGCCGGTTACCAGACCGCGTACCTCGTCGACGCCGTCGCCTTCTCCGCCGCGCTGTACGCGATGTGGCGGTTGCCCTCCATGCTCCCCGAGCGGGCCGGCGCCAAGAGGGCCTCCGTCCTCGACGGGCTGCGCTTCCTCGCCACCCGGCCCAACCTGCGCATGACGTTCTTCTCGGACTTCTGCGCGATGATCCTCGCCCACCCCCGCGCGCTGTTCCCCGTCGTCGCCGTCCTCTGGTACGACGGCGACGCCCGTACCACCGGACTGCTCGCCGCCGCCCCCGCCGCCGGAGCGCTCCTCGGCGGGGTGCTCAGCGGATGGCAGGGACGCATCCGGCACCACGGACAGGCGATCCTGCTCGCCGTCGCCTGCTGGGGCACCGCGATCGCCGTCTTCGGGCTCACCCGCAACCTCTGGCTCGGGCTGCTCCTGCTCGCTCTCGCCGGCTACTCCGACACCGTCTCCATGATCTTCCGCAACACGATGATGCAGGTCGCGGCCCCGGACGAGATGCGCGGCCGGCTCCAGGGCGTCTTCATCGTGGTCGTCGCGGGCGGACCGCGGCTCGGCGACTTCCTCGCCGGTTCGGTCGCCGATCTCACCTCCCCAGCCGTCGCCATCACCGGTGGCGGAATCGCCTGTGTGCTCGCGATCGGTGTCCTTGCCCTGTACGGGCGCGGCTTCCGCCGGTACGACGCCCTCAACCCCGCTGCCTGAACTGGCGGTTGCCCGCCACGGCACATAGCCGCCAGGCAGTTCTGTACTCAACTACCGCTGTGGAGAACAGACTCCTCGCGACACCCGGAACCACACCTTCCCCCGGGTGTCGAGGAGTGCGTCGATGAACAGACCTTCCGCAGGAGGAAGGGCCGGGCTGCTCGCCGCCGGCATCTCCCTGGTGCTGCTCACGGCAGGGCAGACCGCCGCTGCCGGAGGCACCACCGCCCCCGCCGTGCCCGACACCTTCAAGGGCACCGCGGCCCAGAGCAACACCGTCACCCTCATCACCGGTGACCGGGTCACCGTCACCGAACTGGGCGGCGGCAAGAAGACGGTCACCGTCGACCGGGCCGAGGGCGCGACCGGAGCCGTACGCAGCGAGATCTCCGACGGCCGGGTCACCGTCATCCCCGACGAGGCCCGTCCCTACCTGGACTCCGGAGCCCTCGACCGGCGGCTCTTCGACGTCAGCGGCCTCATCGAGCAGGGCGTCACCGACGAACTGCCGCTGATCGTCACGCACGGCAAGGGCACGCGCGCCGCCACGCCGCGCGGCACCGAGACCGTCCGCGCCCTGCCCAGCATCGGCGGCGCGGCGGTGGAGGCGACGGACCCGGCCGCGTTCTGGCGGACGTTCACCTCGCCCACCACCCGCTCCACGGGAGGCAAGGTCTGGCTGGACGGCCGGGTCGAGGCCACCATGGCCCAGTCCAACGCCCAGATCGGCACCCCGAAGGCGTGGGAGGCCGGGCTCACCGGCAAGGGCGTCAAGGTCGCCGTCCTGGACACCGGCGCCGACCTGGCCCACCCCGACCTCAAGGACCGGGTCGGCGAGTCCAAGTCCTTCATCGAGGGCCAGGAGGTCGCCGACCGGAACGGTCACGGAACCCACGTCGCCTCCACCGTCGGCGGCAGCGGCGCCGGTTCGCAGGGCCAGGAGAAGGGCGTCGCGCCCGGCGCGACCCTCGCCGTCGGCAAGGTCCTCAGCGACGAGGGCTTCGGCAGCGAGTCCGAGATCATCGCCGGCATGGAGTGGGCCGCCAAGGACATCGACGCGAAGATCGTCTCGATGAGCCTCGGCTCGCGCGAGGGCAGCGACGGCACCGACCCGATGGCCCAGGCCGTGAACAACCTCACCGCCGAGACCGGCGCGCTGTTCGTCATAGCCGCCGGCAACAGCGGTGCCCCCGGCTCCATCGGTTCGCCCGGCGCCGCCGACTCCGCGCTGACCATCGGCGCCGTCGACTCCGCCGACGAGGCCGCCTACTTCACCAGTCAGGGGCCGCGCTTCGGCGACCAGGCCCTCAAGCCCGACCTCTCCGCGCCCGGCGTCTCCATCCTCGCCGCCCGCTCCCAGCTCGTCACCGGCACCGGTCTCTACACCGCCATGAGTGGTACGTCGATGGCGACCCCGCACGTCGCCGGTGTCGCCGCCCTGCTGGCCGAGAAGCACCCCGACTGGACCGGCGCGCAGCTCAAGAACGCCCTGATGTCCTCGTCGAAGACGCTCTCCGCCGGCTCCTACGAACTCGGCGCCGGCCGGGTCGACGTGGCAGCGGCGATCAGCGCGAACGTCACCGCCACCGGCTCCGCCGACCTCGGCTACTTCTCCTGGCCGTACGAGGCGAACAAGCCGGTCACGAAGACCGTCACCTACACCAACCACTCCGACACCGCGGTGGAGTTGAACCTCGCCGTCGAGGGGATGCCCGCGGGCGTCGCGACCCTCGCCGACACCACCCTCACCGTCCCGGCCCACGGGACCGCGCAGACCACGGTCACCGGCGACGGCACGAAGGCCCCGGTCGGCAACGCCTCAGGCCGGATCGTCGCCTCCGCCTCCGGCGCCCCGGTCGCGCACACCGCGCTCGGCCTGGTGAAGGAGGAGGAGCGCTACGACCTCACCATCCACGTCAAGGACCGTGACGGCGCCCCGACCCCGGCCCACCTGGGCGTCCAGCGCCTCGCCGAGGGCTACGACCCGTTCCCGGCGACCGTCGGCGAGTCCGGCACCCTCGAACTGCGCCTGAAGCCCGGCACGTACACCGTCGACACCTTCCTCGACGTCCGTGGCTCCAAGGGCAAGGACTCCCTCGGCCTCGGCTTCCTCACGAACCCCGAGATCGTCCTCGACCGCGACCGCGAGATCACCCTCGACGGTCGGCAGCTGAAGGAGATCCGCGCCGAGGTCGAGAAGCGGACCGAGACCCGCCAGCTCCTGATGGAGTTCGACCGGGAGGCGAACGGTGCCCACTACGGCGGCGCCGTCCAGCTGCCGGTGAAGTACGACTCGATCTTCGCCGCGCCCACGACCGAGCCCGCCACCGGAACCTTCGAGTACCGCACGGTCTGGCGGCTCGGCGCACCGCGCCTGGAGGCGAGCACGGGCGACGCCCGGCTCTCCGACGTCGTCCAGCAGCCCGGCACGGCCACCCGCGAGGGCCGGTCACGGCTCGCGCTCGTCGACGCCGGCACCGGAACCGCCGCCGAGTACGCGGGCAAGGACGTGAAGGGCAAGGCCGTCCTGGTCCGCGCCGGGGCGCTGACGCCCGTCGAGATCGCGCAGACCGCCCAGGACGCGGGCGCCGCCCTCCTGTTCGTCACCGACGACGCTCCCGGCCGGCTGAACACCTGGTTCGGCACCGCCGACTACCAGGACCGGCCGCTGACCGTGGCCACCGTCAACGCCGCCGACGGCGCCCGGCTGGCCTCGGCCGCCGCGCGCGGCCAGCGCGTCGACCTGACCGGCACGCCCTACCCGCCGTACGTCTACGACCTCTCCGAGGGGCACCCGGGCGCGATCCCGTCCGACCTGGTCTTCCGGCCCGACGAGGACGAACTCGCCACCGTACGCTCCACGTTCCACATGCCCACCGGGCGCAAGGAGCTCGGCGGCGAGTTCCGCTACTCGATCACCGACACCTTCCCGATCGGCTTCGGCTTCAAGGAGTACATCGCCTTCCCGGTCGAGCGCACCGAGTACGTCTCCACCGGCCGCGGCCAGGGCTGGCACGAGTCGGTCGACCTCGGCGACTCCCTCGAACAGCGCGGCGGGGTCGTCTCCTACCGGGCGGACAGCACGACGCACCGCGAGTGGTTCAAGCCGGTCTGGCACCCGTGGCTCGGCACCGGGCTCGGCTGGGGCCAGCAGCGGTCCGGCAACCAGGCGCGCTTCAACACCCCCGGCTGGGGCGACTCCGGCCCCGACCACACCGGCTTCGGCAATGTGTGGGGCGACGACTCGATGAGCCAGTTCACCGAGGTGTGGGTGAACGGGACCCGCGTCGACCGCAAGATGAGCTCCGGTGCCTACGCCTGGAACGCCCCGGCGGCGGAGGCCGAGTTCAAGGTCGTCACCGACACCACGCTGGACCCGGCGCGCTGGCGGCTGTCGACCAAGGGCCACGCCGAGTGGACCTTCCGCTCCAAGGAGACCCCCTCCGACCGCTCCACCTTCCTCCCGCTGATCAACCTCGGCTTCGACGTGGACACCGACCTCAAGGGCGATGTCCGTGGCGGAAGCCGGCTGCCCGTCGGGATCTCGGCGGAGTACGTGAAGGGCGCCGCCGACACCGGCACGATCGGCGGCGGCTCCCTGGAGGTCTCGTACGACGACGGCGCGACCTGGCAGAAGGTCGCTCTCAAGAAGTCGTGGCGCGGAGCGGCCTGGACGGGTGAGCTGCAGGTGCCGGACGGCGCGCAGTACATCTCGTTCCGGGCGGGTGCGTCCGACGACCGCGGTGGCGCGGTCAAGCAGGAGATCATCCGGGCGGTGGGGGTGAAGTAGCCCCCGGTCCACCGGACATGACGGAGGCCCGGTGCGGCGTGGAGCCGTGCCGGGCCTCTCTGCGCGCGGGGCGGCTACGTCCCGCGCGTCACGATTCCCCGCACGATCCCCAGCTCCACCAGGTCCTGAGGCCGCAGCCGGAGCTGGTCGGCGGTGAGCGGGGCCTGCTCGGGCGTCCGCTTGAGGATCGCCGAGGCGAGCTCCGGGGCGATGACGGAGAAGTAACCGTCGGGCGTGGCCCAGGTGTTGTCCCGCGCGGCCAGCGCCAGGGCCCCGCCCGAACCGCCCTCGCCGACCAGGAGCGAGGTCACCGGGACCCGGGCCCCCGCGACCGCGACGAACGCGTCCGCGATCGCCGGGCCCGCCCCCGCCCGTTCGGCCTCGGCGTCGTTGGCGGCGCCGGGCGTGTCGATCAGCGTCAGCACGGGGATCCCGAGCCGGTCCGCGAGCCGCACGAGCCGGGCGACGGTCCGGAAGCCCGCCGGGCGGGTCGCCGAACCGTCCTGCGCCGCGTACGCGACCGTCCGCCCGTCATGGAACCCGAAGCCGCACTCCACCCCGGCGTCCACCCCGCCCGCCCGGTCTCCGCGGACGGTCGCCCGCGCGCTGAAGTAGGCGTCCAGGTAGGCCCCGGCGCGCGGGCGGTCGGCGGACCGTGCCCGTACGACGGCCTCCCAGCCGGTGCCGGGCGGGGTGGCTTCCGTGAGGGCGCGGGGCGGGGGAGCGGGAGCCGGAGTCTCCGCGGACGGGCCGCCCGGTGTGCCACCCGTCAGCAGCCGCAGCCACAGCGAGAGCGTCTCCCGCAGGTCCGCAGGGTCGACGACCGCGTCCACATGCCCGTTCTCCCACTGGTCTTCGGCCGTGTACGCGGACGGGTCGGCGTCCTGCGGCCTGACCCGCGAGCCGGCGAACGCCACCTGGGCGGAGGGGAGGGCGAGCACGACGTCCGCGCCCGCGCCGACCGTGGCCCAGCCGCCGCCGGTGGACGGGTCGCGCAGGACCGTGACATGGGGGACGCCGGCCCCGCGCAGCCGCACGGTCGCCACCGCCACGCGCTGGAGCTGGGCGAGGGCGATCATGCCCTCCTGCATCCGGCTGCCGCCCGTCGCCACGAGCGACACCAGCGGGATCCGGGACGCCTGGGCGGCGCGGTACGCCGCGACGAGCCGGTCCCCGGCCGACTCTCCGAGCGAGCCGCCGAGGAAGCCGAACTCGAAGGCGACCAGGACCACCCGGCGACCGCCGATCGTCGCCCTGCCGTGCAGGACGGACTCCTCCTCGCCGGTCTTCTCGGCGGCACGCGCGCGTGCGGCTCCGTACCCGGCCCAGCCGATCGGGCCGTCCGGGAGCACCGGCGTGTAGGGGGCCGGGGTCCGCAGCGGGGTGAAGTCGTCGGTGACCAGCGCGATGACCTCGCGGGCCGTGAGGCGCTCAGCCATCAAGGGCCTCCGGAAGGGCCTTCTTCAGGAGCTTGCCCATGTCGTTGCGGGGCAGCGCGCGCAGGAAGTGGACCGTGCGCGGACGCTTGTGCGGGGCGAGCAGACCGGTGACATGGTCGGCCAACTCCTCGGCGGTCGGCGGCTTCTCCGCGTCCGCCGGCACCACCCAGGCCACGATCCGCTCCCCGAGGTCGGGGTCCGGCTCACCGGTCACCGCGGCCTCCCGTATCGCCGGATGGTCCAGGAGCGCGTTCTCTATCTCACCGGCGCCGATCTTGTAACCGCCGCTCTTGATCAGGTCCGTGGCCTTGCGGCCCACGATCCGTACGTACCCGTCGGGTTCGCGGACCGCCATGTCCCCGGTGCGGAACCAGTCCCCGTCGAACGCGGCCGCCGTCGCGTCCGGCCGGTTCAGATACGCGGTGAACAGATTCGGGCCCCTGACCTGGATCTCGCCGACGGTCTCGCCGTCGTACGCTTCGATCTCCGTGCCGTCCTCCTCCACCAGGCGCAGCTCCACACCGTGCAGAGGGAGACCGACGGACCCGGGCCGGGGCCCGGAGCCCACGGGGACGGACGTGTTCATCAGGGTCTCGGTCATGCCGTACCGCTCGATCACGGTCCGGCCGGTGGCCGCCGTGATCCGCTCGTGGTCGTGCACGGGCAGCGCGGCCGAGCCGGAGACGAGCAGCCGAGCCTCGGCCAACGCCCGTACCAGCGCCGGGTCGTCGTCCAGGGCGTCCGCGAGCCGGTGGTACATCGTCGGTACGCCGAACAGCATCGTGCCGCCGCCCGCCCCGAGTTCCCGGGCCACGCCCGCCACCGAGAACGCGCCGAGGTGCCGGACCGATCCACCGCGCCGCAGCGGGCCGAGGACGCCCAGGACGAGTCCGTGGACGTGGAAGAGCGGCAGCGCGTGGACGAGGACGTCGTCGGCGGTCCACGCCCAGGCGCCCTCCAGGGCGTCGAGGGACGCGGCGACCGCCCGGCGGGAGAGGACGACCCCCTTCGGCGGCCCGGTGGTGCCGGAGGTGTAGACGATCAGGGCGGGCGACTCGGCGCCCACCGGCTCGGAGCCCAGCGACTGGGAGCCCACCGGCTCGGAGCCCAGCGACTGGGAGTCCACGGGCTCTGTGCCCACGGGCTCTGTGCCCACGGGCTCTGCGCCCACCGGCTCGGCGTCCGCCGGCTCCGCGACTGCCGGGCCGCGTCCCCACACGTCCACGTCGATGCGCCGCAGGCCCGCCAGCCCCGCCGGCAGTTCGTCCTCCGGGCCCGCGAGGACCGCGCCCGGCGCGCTGTCACCGATGATGTGCGCCAGCTCCCGCTCCCCGGTGCGCGGGTTGAGCGGGATCGCCGGTACGCCGGCCAGCAGCGCGGCCACCACGGCGACCGCGGTCCGCTCGGTGGGGGTGGCCCAGACGGCCACCCGGCCCACGTCCTTGATCCGCGCGGCCTGCGCGCTCGCGGCGGCGGCCAGTTCGCCGTACGTCAGGGCGTCCGCGCCGAAGCGCAGTGCGGGCCGGTCCGAGCCGGCCACCAGGGCCGGGAAGAGCGCGCTCAACGGTCGTCCTCCTCGCGTAGCGGGATGCCGAGAGGCATTCTTCCCGCCCGTCAGGTGCGGCGCGCTGCGACCTTGCTCACCTCCGGGGCCGCGCCGCCCTCGTCCGTGGGCCGGATCGTCCGCATCCGCCCGTAGGCGTACGCGCAGCCCGCGAGCGCCAGGTCGGACAGGAGCATGAAGCCGATCGAATACGAGTCCTTGGCGCTGTAGATCGCGCCCATCACCAGCGGCGGCACGAAGCCGCCGAGCCCGCCCATCGCGCCGACGATGCCGGTGACACTGCCGACCTGCGGCTGCGGGGTGACCTGGGAGACCAGGGCGAAGACCGAGCCGCTCGCCGTGCCGAGTCCGGCGGCCATGCAGAGCAGGGCGATCGTGCCACCCGGGTTCAGGGGCGGGTCGAAGGCCTGGACGATGGCGAGGACAGCGGCGAATCCGAGCGCGCCGGCGGTGACCAGTGCCGGGTGGATCCGGTCCGAGAGCCAGCCGCCGATCGGGCGGAAGGCGACCGTGACGAGAGCGAAACCGGCGGCCTTGGTGCCGGCGTCGGTCGGGTCGAGCTCGTACCAGGTCTTCAGATACGTCGGCAGGTACACCCCGAACGCGACGATGCCGCCGAAGCCGATCGCGTACAGCGCCGACAGCTCCCAGGTCACCCGCAGCCGGCCCGCCCTGCCCAGCCGGGTCGCGAGGGAGGCCGTGGGGACCGGCCGGTCGGGGCGGTCGGTGATCAGGAACACGGCGAGGACGGCGTACGCGGCGAGGGCGATGGCGACGACGGCGAACGGCAGGTTCTCGCCGTGCTTGGCGATGCGCGGTGTGAAGTAGCCGGAGAGCGCCACACCGCCCATGCCCATGCCGAAGACACCGAGCGCCAGGCCCCGTTTGGCCGGTGGGAACCAGGAGTTGACCAGGGGGATGCCGATGGCGAAGGTCGTGCCGCCGAGGCCGAGGAGGAAACCGACGGCGAGCATCGCGCCGTACGAGTTCTTCGCCGGGATCAGCAGCAGGACGGGCACGATCGTGAGGGCCGACACCAGCGGGAACATCACCTTGGCGCCGTAGCGGTCGGTGAGCGCGCCGGCCGGGATCCGGCCCAGCGAGCCCACCAGGACCGGGACGGCGACGAGCAGCGACTGTTCGAAGGAGCTGAGGTTCAGCCGGTCTCCGTAGTCACCTGCCAGCGGCGCGATCAGATTCCACGCCCAGAAGGTGAGCGTGAACCCGATCGTGGCCATGACCAGGTTCCGGTAGGCGGCGCCGGAAGGCTTCTCGAGGGTGTCCACTTGATCAGTCAAGGTCGCGACGCCAAGCGGGGCGCGCCGGATTGGGCCGTACAGGGGCTACGGCCAGTTCACCGTCGTGGGCGGCTCGCCGTCGTCCGACACCACCAGATGCGGGCCCTCCGGGGTGGCCGCCACCTCGACCGTGATCGCGGAGACGCCCGCCCGGCGGTGGGCCGCCGCCAGCGCACCGCGCAGCACGGCGATGAGCCGCTCGGCGTCTGCGTCGGCGATCAGGGTGTCGACCGCGCCCGAGAAGTGCACCGAGGGCTGGAAGCCCAGCAGGACCGCCGCGCCGCCCGTCTCGCGCAGCACGCGCCCCCGGAAGGTCGTCGGCGCGTCGGCGGGCGGCTGCTGAAGCGCGAAGATGGTCGTCCGTACCTCCTGGATGGTGGAGTCCAGCTCGTCCACCGCCCGCCCGAGCAGTGCGTTCTCGTCGGTCGACTCCGCGGCCCGCCGCCGGGTCGACTCCAGCATCATCTCGGTGGCGAACAGCCGCTGGACGACCAGGTCGTGCAGGTCGCGGGCGATCCGGTCGCGGTCCTCGTACACCGCCAGCTGCTCCCGGTCGTGCTGCGCGTCCGCCAGGACCAGGGCCAGCGCGGCCTGGGAGGCGAACTGCGAGGCGAGGAGGCGGTCCACCGCCGTGTACGGCCGGCCGCCGCGCCGCCGGGGGAGAGCGAGGGTGCCGATCAGCCGGCCGCCGCTCTGCAGCGGCAGCATCATCGAGGGCCCGAACCGCGAGCGTACGTGGGTGGTCATCCGGGGATCGGTGGCGGAGTCCTCGACGAACACGGGCTCACCGCCGAGCAGTTGCTCGAGGACCGGGGATCCCGGCGCGATCGTCGTACCGACCAGATCACCCGGATCGTCGACCGTCGAGGCGGCCACGATCTCCATCCCGCCCTCCTGGGTGGGCTGCAGGACGACCCCGGCCGAGGCGTCCGCGAGCAGCCGCGCCCGCTCGGCGACCGTCATCAGCGCGTCCGCCGCCGGTTCCCCGGTGAGCAGGGCCGTCGTCACCGCCGCCGCGCCCTCGATCCAGCGCTCGCGCTGCCGGGCGGTCTCGTACAACCGGGCGTTGCCGATGGCGATCCCGGCCTGCGAGGCGAGGACCCGCAGAAGGGCGAGGTCGTCGTCGGTGAACGGCCCCCCGCGCTTCTCGGTGAGATAGAGGTTGCCGAACACCTCGGTGTGGACGCGGATCGGGACCCCGAGGAAGGAACGCATCGTGGGATGGCCCTCCGGGACCCCGCTCGAGCGCGGATCGGCCGTCAGGTCGTCGAGCCGCAGCGGCTGCGGGTCCTGGACCAGGACGCCGATGAGCCCGGTGTGTCCGTCGGGGAGCCTGGGGATGCGCTGCCGTTCGGCCTCCGTCATCCCGGCCGTGAACAGCTCGGTGAGCCGGTGGCGCTCGGGGTCGACGACCCCGAGCGCTCCGTAGCGCGCGCCGGTCAGTTCGGCCGCGGAGTCCACGATGTGCTGGAGCGTGGTCCGCAGTTCGAGATCGGTTCCGACACTCAGGACCGCTTCCAGCAGCATCGGCAGACGGGGTGTCGGTTCGTCGGCCGGGTCCATGAGCGACATGGGATCATTGTCGTACAAATGGGAGGGATGCGGAGATCACTCCGCCTCGGACAGCGGGTCGAGGACCATCGGCTGGATCTTGCCCTCCAGCATCTGGCCGAGCCCGAGGATCGCGCACACGTCCGGCCGCTCGGCGATGTGCACCGGCATCCCGGTCGCCTCGCGGAGCATCTGGTCGAGGCCGGGGAGCAGGGCGCTGCCGCCGACCATCATGATGCCGCGCTCGGCGAGGTCGGCCACGAGGTCGGGCGGGCAGTCCCGCAGGATCTTGCCGATGCCGTCGAGCACGGCGGTCAGCGGGGTGTGGATCGCCTCGCGTACGGCGGCGGTGTCGACGGTCACCGAACGGGCGAGGCCCGTGGCCACGTCGCGGCCGTGGATCTCGGTGGAGGTCGGACCCTGGAGGGTCAGACCGTTGCCACTGAGGGCGAGTTGCAGCGGGCGGACGGACTGGCTGGGCAGCATCAGCTCGTGCTGGTGGCGCAGGTGCTGGATGACCGCGTGGTCGATCGCGTCGCCGCCCACCGGGATCCGCTCGGCGGTGACGATGGAACCCAGTGAGAGCACGGCGACCTGGGTGGTCGCCGCACCGCAGACCATGATCATGGTCGCGGTGGGCTGCTCGACGGGGAGTCCGCAGCCCACGGCCGCCGCGATCAGGGTGTCGACCAGCTCGACCCGCCGGGCGCCGAGCCCGACGAGGGTCTCCACGGCGGCCCGCTGGGCGAGCGGGTCACTGTCGTGCGGGGTGCAGGCGGCGGCGCGCAGCCGCGGCTTGCGGCGCAGCTGGCGGCGGAGCTTCTCGCCGAGGAGGTGGCGGAGCATCCGCTGCGCCATCTCGATGTCGACGACGGTGCCGCCGGAGACGGGGCGGACGACGCGGATGTAGTCGGGTGTGCGGCCGGTCATCTTCTCGGCCAGGGCGCCGACGGCGATCAGCGCGCCGGTGCGGGTGTTCACGGCGGCGACGCTCGGCTCGTCGACGACGAGTCCGGCGCCCTTGACGAAGACCCGGGTGCGGGCGGCCCCCAGGTCGACGGCGACATGGCAACGGCGCAGCTGCTCAAGGCTGACGGTCACGGCAGATCCTCCGGAGTGCGGTGCTGGCACGGAGCGAGGTGGTACGCCGTTTTGCTTCGGCGTTCTGTTCGCATCGTGCGACCGGCTCCGGCGCGGCGCGCGCTGGGCTGCGCCGCCCGGGGGTGCGGGAATCGCCTGACGTCGGGTCAGATCAGGCGTTGCAGCAGGCCCCAGGTGAACTCGGCGGCGCGCGGGGTTCCGTCCGGGAGGGTGAAGTCCAGGCGCAGCCGGGTGGGTGCGCTGCCGTCCCGGGCCCGGGCCGGCGGGAAGGCGTTGCCGACCTCGGCGATGGTGCAGCTCCAGGGCCGCAGATCGGCCTCGGTGCGCAGGTCGGGCACGGGGGAGCCGGGCGCGCGGACGAGACCGCTGCCCCAGACCGCCGCCCCGCCGCGGCCGCCGGGCGCTCCCACGATCACCTGCCAGCGCAGCGCGGGCCAGAGCGGCAGCTCCCACTCCAGGAGCTCGGCGCCGAGGTCGGGGACCGCGCGGCGGGCCACGGGCTCACCCAGGGCGGAGCGGTAGCGGGACAGTTCCCCGGGGCCCCGGCGGGCATGCGACCAGGCCTGCCAGCGGCGGTTCGCCTCGCGCGACTCGGACCGCGTCGCCCCCAGCCGCCGTAGCGCGTCCTCGACCAGGTCCGGTTGGTGGTCGGCCATGCGGCGCAGCAGGACGAGCTGGAACTCACGTGTCCCGAAAGGCTCGGACGGTGTCATGAGCCCATCCTGCCCGAAGCGGGAGAATCACGACGACACGCCGCCGACCTGGGGTTTCCTCACAGGATCCTCACGTTCCCGCCTACCTCCGGTGTCCTGTCGACACATACTCTGCGGCAGCCATGGACTACTGCCACCAGTGCCGACGGCACCTCAACGGCGCTCTTGCCTGTGCCGGATGCGGGACCCCCGTCGAGGAGCTGCGGTACGAGACCCACCAGCCGCCCGCGCGCGCCGTCACGGCCGAGCATGTCCAGTACACCGAGTACGTCGAGCGCGGTGAGCGCGCCGCGCGCGATGAGCACGTCGAGCATGTCTACGAACTGGACCCGCTGGAGCCGCCGCGCGCGGCGGCTCCTGGCGGTCGTGCCGCGCGCCGTGGCGCGGCGCCGGGGCGGGCCGGTGCCCGCCGCAGTCGGCGGGCGCGCAGCCGCAAGGGGCGCAACGTCCTGGTGGGGACGCTCGGTCTGGTGCTCGCGGCAGGTGCCCTGAGCCTGGCGAAGCTGGCCATGGAGCCTCCGGACGAGGGCGGCGCCGCCACCGCCGTACAGGAGGAAGAGGTCGTCGAGACCTCGCTGCCGCCGCTGCCCACGGAGAGCGCCACGCCGCCGGACGGGCCGACCCCGGCCAAGGTGACGAGGTCCGCCTCTCCCAAGGACTCGGACGCGCCCGCGCCGGGCCATACGGGCATACCGGGCCAGGGATCCGGCGGATCCGGGGGCGGGAACGGCTCCGGGAGCGGTGGCGGTCAAGGGGGCCCGTCGAGTGCCCCGCCGAGCGGTTCGCCGTCCGCGTCGGCCTCGCAGTCCGGTCCCACGCCGACCGCCACGGGCAGCGGCAGCCCGACGGCGTCGGCCCCGGGTGACGCGCCGGCGCCGACCACTCCGGCACCCACGCCGAGCCCCACCAAGGAGTGCTGGCTCTTCATCTGCTGGTAGGGCCCGTCGGCGGCCGACGTAGTCGTCGTCTGCGGGCAGAGCCCGTCGAGGCGGGCGTTACGACACGTCCTCCCCCAGCATCCGCTTCAGCAGATCCCGCAGCAGCGAGCGCTCCACGTCCGTGAGCTGCCCGAGCGGCTCGCGCGCGAAGTCCAGCGAGTCGCGGAGCCGGCGGGCGGTGTCCAGGCCCTCCGGGGTGGGTGCGGCCAGCTTGACGCGCCGGTCCGCCGGGTCGGGGCGGCGCTCCACCAGGCCGCGCGATTCGAGCCGGTCGACGATCCCGGTGACGTTCGACGGCTCGCACTGCAGCTTCTGGGCGATCTTCCGCATCGGGACCGGCTCCAGGGAGAGGAGTCCGAGGACCCGGGCCTGGGCACCGGTGAGCGTGTGCTCCGCGGCCGCCTGCTCGTACTCCTGGTGGTACCGCGCCACGACCGTGCCGATCAGCTCGACGACTTCGAGGGTCAGGGGGTCTGTGTGTGAGGTGGCCATGTGCTTCATCGTACCCAGATACTTGACAACCTGAAATATCCAGGCGCATGGTTGTTTCAGGTAGTGAAGTAATTTTCTGTTCCAGGAGGCTGTACCGATGTCCGTACTTCCCACGTCCAGCCGTGAGTGGCACCTCGTCGCCCGTCCGCACGGCTGGCCCACCCCGGCGGACTTCGCGCTCCGTGAGACCCCCGTCACCGAGCCCGCCGAGGGCCGGATCCTGGTCAGGAACCTGCACTTCTCCGTCGACCCGTACATGCGCGGCCGGATGAACGACGTGAAGTCGTACATACCGCCGTTCAAGCTCGACCACCCCATGGACGGCGGCGCGGTCGGCGAGGTCGTCGCCTCCAACGCGGAGGGCTTCGCCGTCGGCGACCACGTCCTGCACGGCCTCGGCTGGCGCGAGTACGCCGACGTGCCCGCCCAGCACGCCACCAAGGTCGACCCGGAGCTGGCCCCCCTCTCCAGCTACCTCGGCGTCCTCGGCATGACCGGCCTCACCGCCTACGCCGGTCTCTTCGAGACCGCGTCCTTCAAGGAGGGCGACGCCGTCTTCGTCTCCGGCGCGGCCGGCGCCGTCGGCAGCCAGGTCGGCCAGATGGCGAAGCTCAAGGGCGCCTCCCGGGTCATCGGCTCGGCCGGCTCCGACGAGAAGGTCAAGCTCCTCGTCGAGGAGTACGGCTTCGACGCCGCCTTCAACTACAAGAACGGCCCGGTCAAGGACCAGCTCCGCGAGGCCGCCCCGGACGGCATCGACGTCTACTTCGACAACGTCGGCGGGGACCACCTCGAGGCCGCGATCTCCTCGCTCAACGTGCACGGCCGCGCCACCATCTGCGGCATGATCGCGCAGTACAACGACACCGAGCCGGTGGCGGGACCGCGCAACATGGCCATGATCATCGGCAAGCGGCTGCGCCTCCAGGGCGTCCTCGTCGGCGACCACTACGGCCTGCAGCCGCAGTTCGTCCAGGAGGTCGGCGGCTGGCTGCGCTCCGGCGAGCTGAAGTACAACGAGACCCGTGTCGAGGGCATCGAGAACGGCGTGGACGCCTTCCTCGGCGTGCTCCGCGGCGACAACACCGGAAAGATGATCGTTTCGGTGACCGGCTAGTCTTCCCCTCAGCCGTCGCGATCGTGGGCGCGAGTCGCGGCGAACGAGGTAAAGGATCAGCCAGATGTCCATACAGCAGTCCGACGTCCTGTACACCGCCGTCGCCACCGCCGAGAACGGGCGTGACGGCCGTGTCGCCACCGACGACGGTCAGCTCGACGTCGTCGTCAACCCGCCGAAGGCCATGGGCGGGTCCGGCGCCGGCACCAACCCCGAGCAGCTCTTCGCCGCCGGTTACAGCGCCTGCTTCCAGGGTGCGCTGGGCGTCGTGGCCCGCAACGAGAAGGCCGACATCTCGGGCTCGACGGTCACCGCCGAGGTCGGCATCGGCAAGAACGACGACGGCTTCGGCATCATCGTCAAGATCTCGGCGACCATCCCGAACGTGGACGTCGAGACCGCGAAGAGCCTGATCGAGAAGGCCCACCAGGTCTGCCCGTACTCCAAGGCGACCCGCGGCAACATCACGGTCGAACTGGCCGTCTGATCGCACCGCTGAGTTCGCGCGGCCGAGTTTGCGCGTACGCTTGATGAGGGCCGCACCCCGACCGACCGGGGTGCGGCCCTCTCATGTCACCGCACCAGCAGAGCCCGGCCGACCTGCGCGAACACACCCTTCGGGTGATCACGGAAGAGCGGCTCCGTGCCGAACAGGACCACCGGCGCACCGTGCGCCGCCGTCCCGCTGATCACCGAAGCCCGTCCGGCCGCGTCCGCCGGACCGCCCCGGCCGTCCGCATCGGGCCGCCAGTGCCCGGAGACGAGCGGATCGGCCGCCGCGTACGACTGCTCGGTCCGCACCCCCGCCCCCAGCGCCGTGAACCACAGCGGCGAGTAGACGAAGGTGTGCCCGGGCGCTCCGCCGGTGATCGCACCGCCCGCGTTGCGGACCGTCACCACACCGTTCGCGTCCCCGTTGCCCGCCACGGCCGTGGCCGGGAGCAGCCCCGCCGCCGCGTTGAACGCGGCGCCCGCCGAACCGGCACCCACCACACCCACACCGCTCGCCCGCAGCGCCTCCCGCGCGGCCGGGGTGAGCTCCCCGTACTCCAGGCCCCGCGACACGAACAGGACCCGCGCCGCCGACCAGTCGAAGCCCGCGTTCAGGATCTCCGTCGAGACCGGTACGACCTCGAAGCCCATCTCGCGCAGCGCGAACAGCTCACCGGCCGACACCGAGGCCGCGACCCTGGTCCGCTCCAGCGGCGCCGTGCCCCGCTCCTTCGTGGCCCGGAACACCACTCCGTACCGGTCCGCGAGCGTGCGCGCGGCGCCACGTGCCGAGGAGGGCACCACCGCCGATCCTTCGGCCGTCCGGCGCACCTTCACCCCCTGCGCGAGCAGCGCGTTGACCGCGGCCAGCTCCTTCGGATCGTCGAGCCGCAGCAGCAGGTCCCCGAAGGGCGCGACCGACCCCGTGGGGGCCGCGGCATGGACCGTACGCACCACGCGGGGCACCGGACCGTGCTCGACCTTCCGCACCGTCGCGCCCCACAGCAGTCCGAGGCTCCAGCCCGAGATGTCGTACATCGTCGACACGTCCGCGCTGATGTCCCGCCCCTCCGCCAGGATCACGTTCGCCATCCCGCGCTTGGGCTGGCGCATGTCCACGACGTACGAGCCGTCGGCGGTCTGCCCGACCCGCACGTCATTGGCGAGCAGATGGTCCACGAGCCGTCCCGCCGCCACCGCCGACCTCTGGCCGCGCCCCGCCGGAATGACGTACGCGCGCGGGAAGGCGGTCGTGTAGACGTCCTCCGGGCCGATCCCCGGCACCCCCGGCACGGTCTCCTCGGACACCGGCCGCTGCGCCTCGCCCGCCGCGCCCCGCCGGAACGTCTCGATCTGGTCGGCGAGCACCGACGCGCGATGCGTGTCCGTGTGCTCGAGCGTGGCACGCATCGCCGCGCCCGCGATGTCGACGTTGATCGCCGCCCGGCGGCGCAGCTCCGCCTCCGGCAGCGTGTCGTACTCCTCGTTGTTCACCGTCATCGGGAACTCGATGGTGTGCGCCGCCACCGCGCCCTGGAAGGGCATGTACTGCGGGGTGAAGATCGGCGGCCAGTCGTCCCAGCCCTCCTTCTCGTCGCGGAAGGGGATCACCGCCGGCCGGACCCCGTCGTTCCCCGGCGTGTAGCCGAGACCGTTGACGGCCTTCTCCATGCCCAGCGCGTTGGCGTAGGAGTTCTTCAGGAAGAGGTCGTACTCGTAGTTCTCGCCGTGCGGCGGGGTGGTCGGCTCGATCAGCGTGCCGTTGACGTACCCGTGCAGATCCAGCATCACGGCCGGCTGCTTGTCGATGGCGATCCGCCGGATCGCGCGCGCCTCGGGCTGCGAGGCCGTGATGAAGTCCCGGTTGAGGTCGAAGCCGTTGCCGTTGGCGCGGGTGCCGGCGATCCGGCCGTCCGGGTTGGCGGTCACGTTCAGATACACCCGGGTCCGCGCGAGCAGCCCGGCGGTCTTGCGGTCGGTGGCGGTGGCCAGCTCCTCGATGAGCTCCAGGGCCGCGTCCGTGCCCTCCCACTCGTTGCCGTGGATGTTGTTGTTGATGAAGACCGGCGTCTTGTACGCGGCCTTGATGCGGGTGTCCTTGGCGGCGGCGGCCGGTGCGTTCTCGATCCGCTCGCGCATTCGCTCCTGCTCGCGGGCCTCCCGGGCGCTCTCCGGGGCGGTGACGGTGACCAGATACAGCTCGTGCCCGCCGGCCGACCGTCCGGCGACCTCGACACTGACCCGGTCGCCGAGCTTCTGCAGCGCGTTGAGACGCGGGGCGAGGGAGTGGTACGGAGCGAGGCCGAGCTTGATCGACCTGTCGGCCGGGTCGGCGGGCGGGACGGTGAGCGTCGTACGCCGTGGATAGCCGCCATCCCTGCGCAGCGGGGTGTCGGCCTGGGGGAGGGAGCGCGTGGATAACGTACGCGGGGGCGCGGCCGAGGTGTCCCGCCCGCCCCCTTCGCGGACGGGACCGGGCTCGTGCGCCCGGCCGGGCGCGGCGCTCGCGGGCAGCGCGGTGAGGACCAGCGCTCCGAGGAGCGCGCCACAGGCGGTGGTGATCAGGACGGGTCCGGGTCTCGCCATACGTACGCAACCTCCGTAAGTGATCAGTACGCAGGGGTCTACCCTGTCGTGCCCCGGACAACAAGAGGGCCTTTCACGGGGGCCCGATAGGGTGATCCCCATGCGTGATTTCGGGGCCGGTCTCGGCTATCTGCTACAGGGTCAGAAGTGGGTGGGCCGGCACGGCCGGTGGTTCGGCTTCGGGCTGCTGCCCGGTCTCGTGACCCTCGTGCTGTACGTCGGTGCGCTCGTCGGCCTCGGCTACGGGGCGGACGACCTGACGGCCTGGGCCACCCCGTTCGCCGACGACTGGACCTCCCCCTGGCAGGGGCTGTTCCGCGGCACGCTGACCGCCCTCGTGTTCGTCTTCGGGCTCTTCCTCGCGGTCATCACCTTCACCGCCGTGACGCTGCTGGTCGGCCAGCCCTTCTACGAGTCGCTGTCCGAGCAGGTCGACCGCACCGAGGGCGGCGAGGTCCCCGAGTCGGGCCTGCCGCTCTGGCGCGAGCTGTGGATCTCGGCCCGCGACAGCCTCAAGGTCGTCCTGCGGGTGGCGTTCTACGGCGTGCTGCTCTTCGCCTGCGGCTTCATCCCCGTCGTCGGCCAGACCGTCGTCCCGGTGCTCGGCTTCTGCGTCTCCGGCTTCTTCCTCGCCGAGGAGCTGACGGCCGTCGCCCTCCAGCGCCGCCGCGTCGAACTGAAGGAGCGTCTGCGGATGCTGCGCGGCCGCCGGATGCTGACCCTGGGCTTCGGCGTCCCGCTGACCCTGGCGTTCCTGGTGCCGTTCGTGGCCGTGTTCCTGATGCCGGGCGCGGTCGCGGGCGCGACGCTGATGGCCAGGGAGCTGACCGGGGAGGACCGGACCGACGAGGACGAGGACCCCGCCGCCCCGGTACCCGTCACCGGCAAGACGCTCTGACCGAACGCCGTGCGGGGGCATCAGCCCGCCCTCGCCCGGCCCGCGCCCCCGCCTTGCCCTCTTCCGCTCAGCCCACCTCGGCGAGCACGTGACCCGGCTCGACCGGGCCCGCGTCGGCGATCCGCTCGCCGTCCGGGCCCCATGCCCCCGCGCCGCCGCCGCCCACGCCGTCCTCGTTCGGTCCGAGAGCGTTGCCGAGCACCACGTACAGGCCGAAGTCCCGGGCCCGTACCGGATAGACCTTCTCGAACGAGTCGTTGTCGGCGGCCAGCACCGAACTCGCCAGATAGACCGTGCAACCGTCGGCGGCGGCCCGCTCCGCGAGCTCCGGGAAACGGTTGTCGTAGCAGGTGGCCGTCGCGAACCGTACGCCGTCGAGGGCGAAGCGGCCGTCGGCGGTGCCCGGCGCGAAGACCTCCGCCTCGATGCCGTACAGATGCTGCTTGTCGTAGCGGGTGAGGAGCGAGCCGTCCGGGCCGATCACCAGCGAGGTGACCCCGGGCCGACCGTCCGCCGCCGAGCGCACCGGCCCGTTGACGACGGCCGCCGCGCCGGCCGTGCGGCAGGCCTCCCGGATCGGCTCGAGACGCTCGTCGTCCTCGGAGAGCACGAGAGCGGGGGTGTCCTGGATCAGGCTTGGCTCGTACCCGGTCAGGCAGAGCTCGGCGAAGACGACCAGCCGGGCGCCGTCGCCCCCGGCGGTCCGGATCAGCCCGGCGATCGTACGGACATTGGCCTCGATGTCCCCGGCGACCGGGGCGAACTGCGTTGCGGCGATGATCACGGCGCCCATCATCTCCCGTCGGCCCGTAAGGGGCAATACCCGTGCGTGGGTATTATTCGATCCCGGTCGGGGGAGTCCCTCAGGCCGATGCCGCCACCCCGATGATCGCCCGGACCTGGGCGATGATGTCCAGCCGGTTGCGTACGAACTCCGGGTCCGTGACCGCGCCCGTCGCCGGGTCCGTGTTGCCGGCGCCGAACTGCAGGACCGGGGTGTGGACATGGCCGCCGGGCAGGTCCGGAAGGCCGAGCCGGTCGCGCAGCAGCGTCGCCCGATAGGCGATCTCGTTGGAGAGGTAGTTCCCGCCGCCACCCGAACGGGCCGTGGAGCCCGGCGTCGGCCCGTCCGGGCGGGCCACGGGAGCGCTTTCCCCGGCCGGTATCTCGGTCACCGCCGTGTTGTCGTACACCGGGAAGCGCCCGGTGCTCGCCGCGACGATCGCGCGGTACGGGAGGGTGGTCGCCGTCCACTGGGGCTGGGTGGCCGGGTCGACCACCGGGACGGTCTCCGTGCGCGAGAGGTTCTCGTTGTCGGGGAAGCCGCCCCGCCAGGCCCCGTTGAAGCGTTCGATGTCGAAACGGCCGACCCGGCCCTGGCTGACCGTGGTGAAGAGGTCCACCTCCGGCAGCCGGTCCCGCAGGGTCCGCTCGACGGTGCCCTCGGCGAAGTCCTGCCAGCGGACGGGGAAGACGGCCGTCTCGATCCGGGCGGGGCTCCCGTCCGCCGTGAGGATCCAGGTGCCGTCCAGGGCGAGCGCGGTCGCCCCGGAGGGGTTGCTGATGCGGACGTCCCGGTCGAGCGTGAACGGGTCGAATCCGGTCAGCAGGATCCGCTTCACGCCCTTGCCGGCCGGATACCGGATCGAGTCCTGGCCGCGCGAGGAGCGTTCCAGCCGGTCGAGCAGTCGGGCCCGTCCCGTCGAGTCGAGCGCGAACTCCGGCTGCCAGGAGCGCAGTTCGCGGGTCATGCCGAGCCGCGCCCAGTACAGCGGGCGATCGTCGTCCCGGCTCAGGTCGCCCCGTACGCGTCGCCCCTGCGCCCGGTCGACCGCGTCCCGCCAGAGCCGCGACCCGCGCCGTACGACCGCGCGCTCGGCCTCCTCGTACGACCCGGCGGCGGCGAGGGCGCGGGCGAACTCCGGTGCCACGGAGTCGAATCCACCGCGCCGCAGGATCTCCTGCGGTGCGGCGCGGTCGAGTCGGGCCTCCTCGACCGTGCCGGCGGTCGTGCCCACCTCGGCCGACGCCGGCGGTGTCGCCAGCGTCAGGGAGGCGGTGATCAGCGCGAGACCGAGCGAGGCGGAACGTATCCGGGACAGCACAGAGGGGCCCTCCGTCGGGTCGGGAACCGGCCCGCGCAGTATCCCGCCCCACCCGTAACTCCCGCTACGGTGCCCTCACTTGTCGCCGGCGTCGCTCCCGTACAGCAGCCGGAGGAAGTCGCGGAACGCCGCCGGCATGTCGACCGCGTCCGGGTCCAGCAGCCATTGGTACTGCAGGCCGTCCATCACCGCCGTGATCAGGGGCGCCGCCCGCTCCGGGGTCAGGCCGCCCGGCAGGTGCTCGCCGAACTCCATCCGGAGGACCGTCGCCATCGAGTCGCGGACCTGGGCGTACCGCTCGGTGAAGAACTCCCGCGCCGGGTGGCCGTCGGTCACGCTCTCGCCGAGCAGGGCGGAGAAGGTCTGCACGATCCCCGGCCGCATCGCGTTGTACTCGACGAGGGAGTCGAGCAGGTCCAGCCGCCAGCCCTCCCGGCCCCGCCCCCCGCTCGTGTCCCACTTGTCGCGCTCCTGGAGGACAGCGACGAGCAGCGCCTCCTTGGTGGGGAAGTAATGCAGCAGCCCCTGCTGGGTGAGCCCGACCCGCTCGGCGACGGAGCCGAGCGATGCGCCCCGGTATCCGCGTTCGGCGATCACCTCGAGGGCCGCGCGCAGGATGTCCGCGCGCCGCTCCTCGCTCCTGGCCCGCACCATCGCCGTGGCCCCCTTCCGCGTTCCTGTCGACGGTCCCTTGTCGAGAAGGACCGTACGTCATGGAGATAGTAACGAAGCAATAACGTAACCTACCGATCTACAGGTAGCCGAGTCACCATGGCGCCGACAGCACTTCAACGAGGAGGTACGCCGTGGCAGAGACCAGCGCGGAGACGAGCGCGGAGACCGGCGCGGAGGCCGTCCGCGAGCAGGCCGTCGAGGCGGCGCTCGGCAAGCTCGACCTGGACGCCAAGACCCGGCTCCTCGCGGGCCAGGACATGTGGTCGCTCCCGGCCCTGCCCGAGATCGGTCTGAAGTCCCTGGTCATGTCCGACGGCCCGATCGGTGTCCGGGGCGTCCGCTGGACCGCCGACGACCCCTCCATCGCCCTGCCCTCCCCGACCGCGCTCGCCGCCGCCTGGGACCCGTCCCTCGCCCGCCGCGCCGGCCGGCTCCTCGCCCAGGAGGCCCGCCGCAAGAGCGTCCACGTCCTCCTCGCGCCCACCGTCAACCTGCACCGCTCGCCGCTCGGCGGCCGCCACTTCGAGGCGTACAGCGAGGACCCCTACCTCACCGGCGAGATCGGCACCGGCTACGTCCAGGGCGTCCAGGACGGCGGCGTCGGCACCACGGTCAAGCACTTCGTCGCCAACGACGCCGAGACCGACCGCTTCACCGTCGACAACAAGGTCGCCGCGCGCCCGCTGCGCGAGCTCTACCTCGCGCCCTTCGAGGCCATCGTCAAGAACGCCCACCCCTGGGGCATCATGACCGCCTACAACCAGGTCAACGGCGTGACCATGACCGAGCACCACCACCTCGTCAACGAGGTCCTGCGCGGCGAATGGGGCTTCGACGGCTACAACGTCTCCGACTGGATGGCCGCCCGCTCCACGAAGGGCGACATCGAGGGCGGCCTCGACGTCGCCATGCCCGGCCCGCAGACCGTCTACGGCGAGGCACTCGCCGCCGCAGTCCGCGCCGGCGAGGTCGCGGAGTCCACGGTCGACACGGCCGTACAGAACGTGCTGCGCCTCGCCGCCCGCGTCGGCGCCCTCGAAGGCGCCCCGCCGGTCGTCACCGAGGCCCCCGCCACCATCGACGGCGACGCCCTGGCCCGCGAGATAGCCCACCGCGGCGTCGTCCTCGTACGGAACGAAGGCGACGCGCTGCCCCTCAAGGGCCGTACCGTCGCGCTCTCCGGCGCCGCCGCCCGCGACGCCCGGGTCCTCGGCGGCGGCTCCGCCCAGGTCTTCCCCGACCACACCGTCTCCCCGCTCGACGGCCTCACCGCCGCCCTGCCCGAAGGCGCCCTCACGTTCACCGTCGGCGCCGACCCGAGCGACGAACTCGCCCCCGCCGGTTCCGTCTCGTCGGGCTTCACCCTCCGCGCGGTCTGCCGCGACGCCGACGGCACCGTCCTCGGCGAAGGCACCCTGCCCAACGGCCAGGTCCAGTGGATCGGCGACGACCTCCCGGCCGGCGTCACCCACGAGACGCTTGCCTCCATCGAGGTCGTCGGCACCTTCACCCCGCGCGAGTCCGGCGAACACTCCTTCGGCACCCGCGGCCTCGGCGCCTTCACCCTCGGCATCGCGGGTGAGACCGTCTTCGACGGCGTCCAGGCGATGGGCCCGGAGACCGACCCCTTCGAGGCGTTCTTCGGGGCGCCCGTCGAGCGCGCCAAGGTCTCCCTCACCGCGGGCGAGACCGTCGAGGTGTCGCTGTTCCACCCGCTGGACAAGGAGTTCGCGGCCCCCCTTCCGGCCGTCATGTTCTCCTTCGTCCACCTCGGTCCGCGCCGTGACCCCGACGAACTGATCGCCGAAGCAGTCGAGGCCGCCCGCGCCGCCGACACCGCCGTCGTGGTCGTCGCCACCACGGAGCGCGTCGAGTCCGAGGGCTTCGACCGCAAGGACCTCGCCCTGCCCGGTCGCCAGGACGAACTCGTACGGGCCGTGGCCGCCGCCAACCCGAACACGGTCGTCGTCGTCAACGCCGGCTCCCCGGTCGAGATGCCCTGGCGCGAGGACGTCGCCGCCATCCTGCTCAGCTGGTTCCCCGGCCAGGAGGGCGGCGCCGCGCTCGCCGACGTCCTCACCGGCGCCGCCGAGCCCGGCGGCCGGCTCCCCACCACCTGGCCCGTCGCCCTCGCCGACGTCCCCGTCACCGAGGTCACCCCCACCGACGGGGAACTCGCCTACACCGAGGGCGTGTTCATCGGCTACCGCGCATGGGACAAGGCCGGCGCCACACCCGCGTACGCCTTCGGCCACGGCCTCGGCTACACCACCTGGTCGTACGACTCCCTGGAGGTCACCCCGGCGGCGGCGAAGGTCCGGATCACCAACACCGGTACCCGCACCGGCCGCGAGGTCGTCCAGATCTACCTCGCCCCGCAGTCGGACGGCGTCGAGCGCCCGGCGCGCTGGCTGGCCGGCTTCGGGTCGGTGGAGGCGGGTGCCGGCGAGTCCGTCGAGATCGAGATCCCGCTGCCGCGCCGCGCCTTCGAGATCTGGGACGAGGAGAAGAACGACTGGGCCTTCGTCCCCGGTACGTACGAGGTCAGGGCCGCGCACTCGCTCACCGACGCGCGCCTCACGGCCACGCTGGAGGTCTGACCCTCATGACCGGCCCCGGGGAGGGACCTGACACCCGCCCCGGGGCTTCAGCGCGTACCGAATCCGTAGACGGTCCTCGACTCGTACACCGCGCCGGGCCGCAGCACCGTGGACGGGAACTCCGGGCGGTTCGGCGAGTCGGGAAAGGCCTGCGTCTCAAGCGCGACCCCGCCCAGCTCCGGGTTCGCGTACACCTGCAGTCCGGGTTCGGTGGTCCCCACGGTCACCGTCCGCCCGGTCTCCGGCGCGTACAGCTCGGCGGCCGGACCCTCGCCGTCCAGCACGAAGTTGTGGTCGAGGAAGACATCCAGCGGGCGCCGGACCCGGAAGTCCAGCTCCGTGTCCGCGACCTCGGCGAACGCTCCGGTGGGGATGCCCGTCCCGTCGGTCGGCGTCCAGCGCGAGGCCGCCACCCGCAGCTCGGGCCGCCCGCCGCCGAGATTCCAGTACGAGTGGTTCGTCAGCGCCACCACCGTCGGCGCGTCGGTCTCCGCCCGGTAGGCGATCCGCAGCGCGCCGTCCGTCGGCAGCCGGTACGTCACCGAGACCTTCAGGCGGCCCGGGAAGCCCTCCTCGCCGTCCGGGCTGACCCGGGACAGCCGTACCCCGGACGTGACCTCCTCCGCGTCCCACACCCGCTTGTCGAAGCCGCGCTCCCCGCCGTGCAGACAGTTCGGCCCGCCGTTGCGTGCCAGCTGGTACGTCGTCCCGTCCAAGGCGAAGGACCCGCCCGCGATCCGGTTGGCGTAACGCCCCACCAGAGCACCGAAGTACGGCTCCGGACGCTTCAGGTACCCCTCCAGATCGGGGAATCCGAGGACCACGTCACCCGGGACACCGTCCCGGTCCGGCGTCTCCACCGACTGCACGATGCCGCCGTACGTCAGCACCCGCACCCGCACCGAGCCCCGCTGGAGGGTCCAGCGCGTGACGTCCGCCCCGTCGACCGAACCGAAGGGCTCACTCGTGATCCTCATGATCCGGAACCCTACGCGGGCGGCTCCGGAGCCGTCACCTGCCGATGGGCGATCTCCGCGAGCCGCGCCTGCCCGTCCTTGCTCGGGTGGAACCAGTCCCACGGGCTGAGCTGCCTGCCGTCGAACCGGAAGCCGAACACCGCACCGCCGTCGTACCGGCAGCGCAGATCCTTCGCGCAGACCTCCTTCAGGACCGCGTTGTACGCCACCACCCGGTCCCGCACCAGCGTCCTGCGCCGTTCGGCCGGCGCGCTCAGATCCTCCGCGTCTGCGAGCATCGAGGCGCAGATCCCCAGCTTCCAGACCTGGCGGCCCATCGGGTTCTCCCTGCCCTGCGACCAGAGCCGCTTCAGGTCCGGCACGCTCGACACGTACACCTGCGCCTTCGGCGCCGCCGCCCGCAGCCGGGCCAGCGCCGTCGCGAAGTCCGCGCGGAACTCCTCGACCGGTGTCATCAGCTCGGTCCGGTCCCGGCAGGCGTCGTTCGCGCCCATCATCACCGTCACCAGCTCGGGCTTCTCGGCGGCGGCCCGCGCCATCTGCTCCGGGAGCTCCGCCATCCGTGCCCCGGTCCGCGCCAGGTTCCAGCTGCGCTCCGCCACCCCGTCCGCGCCGATCAGCCGCAGCGCCAGGCTGTTCACCCCGGTGTCCGTGCCGGTCGCCCAGGAGACCTCGGGGCAGTCCGCCAGGACCGAGCAGGCGTCGAAGGCACGGGTGATGGAGTCGCCGACGGCCGCGACGGACGCGGGGGAGCGGTCCCAGACGGGTGTGGGCTTCGGTGTCGGTCTGGGCTTCGGCGGGGCGGTCGCCGCGGAGCCGGCCGTCTCACACCCCGTCAGGGTGCCCGCGCACAGCATCAGCGCCGCCGCCGCGGCGGCGACGGTGGTACGCAAACGTCGACTGCCGCGCATCCCTCGGCCCCTCCTCCGGCGTCCGTTCGGCGTCCTGGCGAGTGAAAGCTTGGTGTCCACCCACCCCCGGACCGACCGTACGTCACCCCAAGGGCGGTGCGGCACGGTAGCTTTTCCCCCGTCGAACCAGAGGCACCTTTGCCAACCGGCTCCGGTAAATTACATCACGTCACATGCTGTCCCTTTTGCGGAGTTTTACTCCCGATGCTGTTTACTGAGGCCGCTGGGAAAGGCGAACCTCGTCCCACACTGGAGGTCCCGGTGACGACACGTGGAGTTCTGTACGTTCACTCCGCACCGCGCGCGCTGTGCCCGCACGTCGAATGGGCGGTCGCGGGTGTCCTCGGTGCGAGAGTCCAGCTCGACTGGATCCGCCAGCCGGCGTCCCCCGGCACCTGGAGAGCCGAGTTCTCCTGGCAGGGCGAGACCGGCACCGCCTCCAAACTCGCCTCCGCCCTGCGCGGCTGGCAGATGCTCCGCTTCGAGGTCACCGCGGAACCCTGCCCCACGGCCGAGGGCGAGCGCTACAGCGCCACGCCGGAACTGGGCATCTTCCACGCCGTCACCGGGATGCACGGCGACATCCTGATCCCGGAGGACCGCCTGCGCGCCGCACTGGCCCGCTCGGTGCGCGGCGAGACGGAGCTCGAGGCGGAGATCGCCAAGCTCCTCGGGAAGCCCTGGGACGACGAGCTGGAGCCCTTCCGGTACGCCGGCGAGGGCGCTCCGGTGCGCTGGTTGCACCAGGTCGTCTAGATTCCGGCCGGGGCCCGCGCAGCGCGGGTCCTGGTGGGGGGTCAGTGATGCGTGGACGTACGGCGGCCTCGACGGCCGCCGTTCTGCTGTCCGGCGCCGCCTTCGGGGCGGCGGCGGTGCTGTGCGCCGGGGTGCTCGGCTGGGACGTCGCGGGGGGCCCGGCGTGGCCGCCACTGCTCGCGGCCGCGGCCCTGACGGCGGCGGGCGCGGCCGGACTGGCGCGGGAGCGCCGGGGGAGGGCGGTGCCGGAGGCGTCCGAGGCCGTGGTCGTGGAGGATGCGGTCCCCGATGCGTGGAGGAAGTCCGCGGCGGCCCGGCCGAAGGCGCCCGGGGCGTCCGGGCGGCCCGGGCCGGCGGGCGCCGGGGCCGTGAAGGCGTGGGGGCCGGTGGGGCGCACCACCGAGGTGCGGTACGCACCGGACACCACCGCCGCGTACGCGGCCGCACGCGGCGCGGGCGATCGGAGCGGACGTGTGCGCCGGAACCGACCGCGCGTCCTCGTGCTGATCGCCGTCTGCCTCGGGCTCCTCGCCGGGCTGTGGGGCTTCTGGCCGACCGGCGAGGACGCGACCGTACGGCACCCGGAGGCGAAGGGCCCGGCGGCGCCGAATCCGGCCGCGAAGCCGAAGGTCGCCTGGAAGGTCCCGGCGGTGGGCGACCGGTACGACGAGGGCCCCGGCGCCTGGGGCCTCGGGGACACCCTCGCCCAGGGCCGGCTCGACGGACTCCACGCGTACGACGTCCGCGACGGCGCCGTGCGCTGGAGCGTTCCGGCACCGGCCCGCGAGGCCCTGTGCGCGATGTCCCCGGACGTGGAGGGGAACGTCGGACTCATCGCGTACGGACGTCACGAGCAGCCCTGCGCGACGCTCGTCGCCGTCCACACCCTCACCGGCAAGGTCCTGTGGCGACAGCCGCTCAAGGGCACGGGGCTCGTCCTGGGAGCCCTCGCCGTGGGCGGCTCCACGGCCGTCACCGCCGAGGAGGGCGCGGTACGGGGCCGCGCCTCGGAGAGCGGCGAGCAGCGCTGGGAGCGGATCCTCGGCAAGGACTGCGCGGCCCGGGCCGTTGACGCGACCGCCGTGCGCACGCTCCTCGTCGAACAGTGCGGCACCGGCGCCCGGCTGGTCGCCCTGGACACCCGTACCGGCACGGAGCAGTGGACCAGGGTGCTGCCCGTCGAGTCGACGACCACGGCCATGGTGGTGTCGGTGGCACCCGTGGTCGTCGCCGTCGACGAGGACGACAAGCGCGGCACGCACGCT
The DNA here is from genome assembly GCF_040645695.1 of Streptomyces sp. NPDC046712. Classification (NCBI taxonomy): domain Bacteria; kingdom Bacillati; phylum Actinomycetota; class Actinomycetes; order Kitasatosporales; family Streptomycetaceae; genus Streptomyces; species Streptomyces sp. NPDC046712. Next base: position 268,571 of record NZ_JBEYYW010000002.1, read on the forward strand.
CTGCTCGGCTTCGACGGGCGCGGGGCCCCGACGGTGACCGTGCCCATGGCAGGACCGACCGGGAAGCTCCTCGCCTGGAGCGGCGGGAACCGTGCCCTGGTCCTCGGCGACCTGCTGGTGACGAAGGTCGAGACGAGCTCGTCGGTCTCCGAGAAGGTGGCCGCGCACTCCCTGAAGGACGGCCGGAAGGTGTGGGAGTACACCTCCGAAAGGACCCTGATCAAGGCGCTCGCCCGAGAGCCGGACGGGAGCGTCGGTGTACTGGGCAACTCGCGGATCCTGCTGCTCGACGCCGCCACCGGGGCCGAACGCGCCGACATCACCCCGGACGTGCCCGAGCCCGTCTCGATCTACCCCGAGCTGTTCCCCGTCACCGGCGGCCATGTCGTCGTCAACCACATCTCGATGAGCGCCGAACCGGCCGTCTTCGCCCTCCGCTGACCCCGGACACGCCGAAGGCCCACCCCCGGTTGGGGGTGGGCCTCACCTGCGACTTGGGGGTCAGACCGTGCGGAACGCCAGCACCACGTTGTGGCCGCCGAAGCCGAACGAGTTGGCCCCTCCCGCGTGCGCCCCTCGCACCGCTTCGCGGGCTTCGGAGCGCTGTGCCGGACTCCGTCCGGCGGGTGTGGCGGAGGCCCACCCCTTGTCCGGGGTGGGCCTCACCTGTGACTTGGGGGTCAGACCGTGCGGAACGCCAGCACCACGTTGTGGCCGCCGAACCCGAACGAGTTGTTGATCGCGGCGATCGTGCCCTGCGGCAGCTCGCGCGGCTCGTCGCGGACGATGTCCGCGTCGACGTCCGGGTCCAGGTCGTCGACGTTGATCGTCGGCGGGGCCAGGCGGTGATGGAGCGCCAGGACCGTCGCGACGGTCTCGATGCCGCCCGCGCCGCCCAGGAGGTGACCCGTCATCGACTTCGTCGCGGAGATCGCGACGTGGTCCAGGTCCTCGCCCAGCACCTTGCGCAGCGCCTTGATCTCGGCGACGTCGCCCTGCGGCGTCGACGTGGCGTGCGCGTTGAGGTGGACGACCTCGGAGGGCTTGAGGTCCGTCGAGTCCAGCAGGTTCTGCATCGCGGCGGCGATGCCCCGGCCGGTCGGCTCGGGCTGCGCGATGTGGTGGCTGTCGGCCGACAGGCCCTGGCCCAGCACCTCGCAGTAGATGCGGGCGCCGCGCGCCTTGGCGTGCTCCTCGGACTCGAGGATCACCACGCCCGCGCCCTCGCCGAGCACGAAGCCGTCACGGCCCGTGTCGTACGGACGCGAGGCCTTGACCGGCTCGTCGTTGTTCTTGGACATCGCCATCATGTTGGCGAAGGCCGCGATCGGCAGCGGGTGGATCGCCGCCTCCGTGCCGCCGGCCACGACCACGTCGGCACGACCCGTACGGATCATCTCGACGGCGTAGCCGATCGCCTCGGCGCCCGACGCACACGCGGAGACCGGGGTGTGCACGCCCGCCCGGGCGTTCACCTCCAGGCCGACGTTGGCGGAGGGGCTGTTCGGCATGAGCATGGGCACGGTGTGCGGGGAGACACGGCGAACGCCCTTGTCCTTCAGCACGTCGTATTGGTCGAGCAGAGTCGTGACACCGCCGATGCCGGAGGCGATGACGGAGCCGAGCCGCTCGGGCGCGATGCTCTCGTCCTCGCCGGCGGGGGCGGAGTAGCCCGCGTCGGCCCACGCCTCACGGGCCGCGATCAGCGCGAACTGCGCCGAGCGGTCCAGCTTGCGGGCGAGCGGGCGGGGCAGAACGTCGCCCGGGTCGACCGCGGCGAGCGCCGCGATCTGGACGGGCAGTTCGGCGAATCGTTCGCCCTCGAGGGGCTTGACGCCGGAGCGTCCCGCGATCAGACCTTCCCAGGTCGATGCGGAGTCGCCACCCAGCGGTGTGGTTGCGCCGATACCGGTGACGACCACGGTGCGATTGGTCGAGCTCACAGGAATTCTTTCTCCACGTGTGTGATGGTCGAAAAACGGCGCCACCGCCGGGTGGCTGACCGAATCAGCAGGGGCCGAATCAGCCCTGGTGCTTCAGGATGTAGTCGGTCGCGTCGCCGACCGTCTTGAGGTTCTTGACGTCCTCGTCCGGGATCTTGACGTCGAAGCGCTCTTCGGCGGCGACGACGACCTCGACCATGGACAGCGAGTCGACGTCCAGGTCGTCGGTGAAGGACTTGTCCGTCTGGACGTCCTCGACCGGGATGCCGGCGATCTCGTTCACGATTTCGGCGAGACCGGCGACGATCTCTTCCTGGGTGGCGGCCATGGTGGCGCTCCTTCTGTGTTTGCTTAGGTAAGGGGCTTCCGGATGATCCGGTGTGCCTAGGGGAGGGTAACGACCGTCGCGGCGTAGACGAGACCCGCCCCGAAGCCGATGACGAGCGCGGTGTCGCCGCTCTTCGCCTTCCCGGTCGCCAGGAGCCGCTCCATGGCGAGCGGAATCGAGGCGGCCGAGGTGTTGCCGGTGGTTTCGACGTCACGGGCGACCGTCACGTGCTCCGGCAGCTTGAGAGTCTTCACCATCGAGTCGATGATCCGCATGTTCGCCTGGTGCGGGATGAAGACATCCAGGTCGTCCGCCGAGATGCCGGCGGCGTCCAGCGCCTGCTGGGCGACCTTCGCCATCTCGAAGACGGCCCAGCGGAAGACCGCCTGACCCTCCTGCGTGATGGCCGGGAACTTGATCTCACCCTGCTGGTTGAGGGGGAGCTTCGAGACGTCGCCGACGTGGAACTCGTTCCACGGCACGGTCTGCTTGATCGTCTCGGACTTGTCACCCTCCGAACCCCAGACCGAGGGGCCGATGTGCGGCTCGTCGGAGGGGCCGACGACGACCGCGCCGGCGCCGTCGCCGAACAGGAAGGCCGTCGCGCGGTCCTCCAGGTCGGTCAGGTCGCTCAGCCGCTCGACGCCGATCACGAGGACGTACTCGGCCGAACCCTCGACGATCATGCCCTTGGCGAGCGTGAGGCCGTAGCCGAAGCCCGCGCAGCCGGCGGAGATGTCGAACGCGGCCGGCTTGCCGGCGCCGATCTTGTCGGCGATCTCGGTGGCGACGGCCGGGGTCTGCTTGAAGTGCGAGACGGTGGAGACGATCACGGCGCCGATCTGCTCCGGGTCGATCCCGGCGTCGGCGATGGCCTTGCCGGAGGCCTCGACCGACATCGCGGTCACGGTCTCCTCCGGGGAGGCCCAGTGGCGGGTGGAGATGCCGGAGCGCGAGCGGATCCACTCGTCGGACGAGTCGATCTTCTCGAGGATCACCTCGTTGGGCACGACCCGGGTGGGGCGGTAGCCGCCGACACCCATGATCCGCGCGTACGGGGCGCCCTTGCTGGGCTTGATCTTCGACATGCTCTACGGCTCCTTCTCAGGCTGCAGTGTGCTCGGCGACGAGCGTGCGGGCCGCGTCGAGGTCGTCGGGGGTCTTCAGGGCGACGGTGGCGACGCCCGGCAGCGCACGCTTGGCGAGGCCGGTCAGGGTGCCGCCGGGGCACACCTCGATCAGCGCGGTCGCGCCCAGCGCCTTGAAGGTCTCCATGCACAGGTCCCAGCGGACCGGGTTGGCGACCTGGCCGACGAGGCGCGCGATGACCTCCGCGCCCTCCGTGACGACCTGTCCGTCCTTGTTGGAGACGTAGCGCACCGCGGGGGCGGCCACGGTCAGCTCCTTCGCGGCGGCCTCCAGCTTCGCCACCGCGGGCGCCATGTGGTGCGTGTGGAACGCGCCGGCGACCTTCAGCGGGACGACCCGGCGGACACCCTCGGGCTTGTCCGCCTCCAGAGCGGCCAGTTGCTCCAGGGTGCCGGCGGCCACGATCTGGCCGGCGCCGTTGACGTTCGCCGGGGTCAGGCCGAGCTTCTCCAGGTGCGGGACCGTCACCTCCGGGTCGCCGCCGAGCAGCGCGGACATGCCGGTCTCGGTGATCGCGGCGGCCTCGGCCATCGCCAGACCACGCGTCCGTACGAGACGCAGGGCGGCGGTGTCGTCGAGGACGCCGGCGAACGCGGCGGCGGTGATCTCGCCGACGCTGTGGCCGGCGACCGCGCCGGGGGAGACGTCGCCGAGCGCGGCGGCGGACAGCAGTCCGGCGGCCACGAGGAGCGGCTGGGCCACGGCGGTGTCACGGATCTCGTCCGCGTCGGCCTTCGTGCCGTAGTGGGCGAGGTCGAGCCCGATGGCGTCGGACCAGGCCGCGAGGCGGTCGGCGGCACCGGGGAGTTCGAGCCAGGGAGTCAGGAAGCCGGGCGTCTGGGCGCCTTGGCCGGGAGCGACGAGTACGAGCACCCTCACACTCTCTCTTGGGGACGGCTCGGAACGCCCGTGGGGACTAGGACGAAGAACCGTCAGGGGAATTGTTGGTGTTCGACAAAAGTCTAGGACTGCGAATCTCCGTCGGCCAAGCGCCCCAGGATCAGCGCGATCCGCAGTGTGAAGGCGGAGCGCACATCGGAGGGTGACCAGCCGGTGACATCTGTCACACGTCGAAGCCGGTAGCGCACGGTGTTGGGGTGGACGAACAGCATCCGCGCCGCGCCTTCCAGGCTGCTCGCCTGCTCCAGGTAGACACTCAGAGTTTCCAGGAGCGCCGAACCCGCTTCTTCCAGCGGTCTGTAGATCTCCTCCACCAGCTGCTCGCGGGCCGAAGGGTCGGAGGCGATGGCGCGCTCCGGCAGCAGATCGTCCGCGAGGACCGGGCGCGGGGCGTCCTGCCAGGCAGAACACGCCTTGAGCCCGGCGGCCGCGGCCTGCGCGGAGCGGGTCGCGGCGAGCAGGTCGGGGACGACGGGGCCCGCGACGACCGGCCCGGCGGCGTACGGCCCGATCAGCGCCTTCGCGACGGCGAGCGGGTTGTCGTTGCCGCCGGCGATGACGACGAGCCGGTCGCCGAGTACACCGGTGAGGACCTGGAGCTTGGCGTGCCGGGCGGCCCGGCGGATGGCCTCGACGGTGAGCTCGCTGTCCCCGTCGGGGGCGGTGCCGAGGACGACGCAGACGTGCTCGGGGGAGTTCCAGCCGAGGGCGGCGGCGCGGGAGACGGCGCCCTCGTCGGCCTCGCCGGAGAGGACCGCGTTCACCACGAGGGACTCGAGCCGGGCGTCCCACGCGCCGCGGGCCTCGGCGGCCTGGGCGTAGACCTGGGCGGTCGCGAAGGCGATCTCGCGGGCGTAGACGAGGAGGGCCTCACGGAGGATGGACTCGTCGCCGGGGGCGGCGACCTCCTCGATCGCCGCCTCCATGACCTCGATGGTGGTGCGGACCATCTCGACGGTCTGGCGCAGGGTGATGGCGCGGGTCAGCTCGCGGGGCGCGGTGCCGAAGACGTCCGTGGAGATGGCCTGGGGGGTCTCCGGGTGCCGGAACCACTCGGTGAACGCGGCGATACCGGCCTGGGCGACCAGACCGATCCACGACCGGTTCTCGGGCGGCATCGCCCGGTACCACGGCAGCGTCTCGTCCATGCGTGCAATGGCGTTGGCGGCGAGCCGCCCGGAGGACTGTTCGAGGCGCTTCAGGGTGGCGGAATGCGGGTGGGCGGCGTTCGTGGGTTCTGGCACGGGGACAAGACTGCCTTATCGGGACGGCCGAGTGCGGGGTCGGGGCCGTTTCCCGTCCGGAGCGGACCCGACAGGCACCCGCCCCCGACCGGAGGGCCGGGCGCGGCGCGACGTGCCCCTCGGCCCGGTGGCTATCCGGCCGTGGCCGCGCGACGTGCCCGCCCGGCCCGGCGGCGAACCCGCCGCGCGCTGTGCGACGTGCCCCCGTCGCCCGGTGGCCATCCCGCCGTGCCCGCGCGACGTGCCCCCTCGGCCCGGTGGCTATCCGGCCTCGGCCGCGCGACGTGCCCCCGGTCGGCCGGTGGCCGTCCGGCCGTCGCCGCGCGCCGTGCGACCTGGCCCGGTGGCCGCCCCAGCCGGGCGCGGGGTTCCTCGCGGGGGCAGGGGCTACCGTTTCCCCGTGATTCGTATCCAGCGCGCCGGCGACCGCTACCCCGGGGGCGACCCGGGAGCCGGGATCGAGACCCGGCACGCCTTCTCCTTCGGGCGGCACTACGACCCGGACAACCTCCGCTTCGGCGCGATCCTCGCCTGCAACGAGGAGCGGCTCGCTCCCGGCGCCGGATTCGCCGAGCACCCGCACAGTCACACCGAGATCGTCACCTGGGTCGTCGAGGGCGAGCTGACCCACCGCGACTCGGCCGGTCACACCAGCGTCGTCGGCCCCGGGGACGTCCAGCGGCTCAGCTCGGCGGCGGGCGTACGGCACGAGGAGCGCAACGACGGCGACGTGCCGCTGGTCTTCGTCCAGATGTGGCTCGCGCCGCTGGAGCCCGGCGGCGCCCCCTCGTACGAGATCGTGCGCGGCATCGCCGACTCCACCCCGTACGCCCTTCCGGAGGCGGGCTCGATGCTGAACGTCCGCCGACTGGAGTCCGGCGAACGCACCGCCGTCCCGGACGCCGACTTCGTCTACGCCCACGTGGTGCGCGGCACGGTCCGCCTGGCCGGCGAGGAACTCACCCCGGGCGACGCGGCCCGCGTCACCGAGGCACAGGACCTGGCGCTCATGGCCACGTCGGACGCGGAGGTCCTGCTCTGGGAGATGCGGGCGGTCTGAGGCCCGGGGGCCGGCCAGGGCCATGACCCGAACGGCCGCCCGGCGGACGGCGGCCCGGGTCACGCTCTCTTCAGCGAGTCACCGCGCTCTTCGCGCGCCACCGCTCCCAGCTCACGTTCCACGCGCCGTAGCCGTTGCCCTCCGCCACCGTGCCCTTCGTGTCCGCGCCGCGGATCTCGAAGGGGTCGCCCGGCCGGACCTGGCCGTAGAACCACGCGGCGTCGGCGTCGCTCATGCCGATGCAGCCGGAGCTGCGGTTCGCGCGGCCGAAGTACGCCGCGTTCCACGGCGCCGCGTGCGCGTACATGCCCGACCACGTCAGCCGCATCGACCAGTCGACCATCTTGTCGTATGCGTCCCCGAGCCCGACCGTCTCCGAGTTCATGTTGATGGTGCCCTCCTTCGCCATCAGCACCGCCGTGCCCCGCCACGACCGCTTGTCGCCGCCGGGGGTGCCGCCCGACACGGGGATCGTGCGCACCGCGCGCCCGTCCCGCTCCAGCACGAGCCGCTTGGAGTCCAGGTCGACCTTCACGACCTGCGCGGAGCCGACCGTGAAGCCCGTGCGGTAGTCCCGTACGAACCAACCCCCGCCCGAGTCCGTGCCGTTGAGCGTCGCGTCGAGCGTGATCTTCGTGCCCGGCTTCCAGTACTCCCGCGGCCGCCAGTCCACCCGGTCCTTGCCCGACCAGTCCGTCAGCCAGCCCCAGGACCCGACCGTGCCGTTCGACGTCGTCACCCTGAGCTGCTTCTCCACCTCCGCCTTGTTCGTCACCGGCCGGTCGAAGACGATCGAGAGCGGCTGCCCCACCCCGACCGTGGTGTCCTTCCCGGGCGCCAGCGTCAGCTTGTTGACCCGTGCCGCCTCGGCCGTGGTGAAGGTCGACGTCGTGGTCGTCTCCTTCCCCCCGGACGTACGGGTCGTCGCCTCCACGCGGTACGACGTGCCCGGCACCGCCTTCCGGCCCGAGATCCAGGACGTCCCGCCGGCCCCGGTACGGCCCGCCAGCACACCGCCCTCCGCGTCCACGACCTTCACCGTCGTCAAGGTGCCGCCGGTGGCCGTCACGGTCACCGTCCGGCCGGCCGCCGGACTGACCACCGTCACCTTCGCCGGAGCATCCGCGGCACCCGAAGCCTTCGGGTCGCCCGTCGCGCGCGGCGCGCCCACCGCCCCCGCCGTACAGGCGGTGAGCGAGCCGCAGAGGGCGACGGTCGCGAGCAGAGGACGTATTCGGGTGCGTGCGGGAATGCGTGCGGGAATCACGGAAGCCTCCGGAAAAAGTGTGGGATGCCCGGACTGTAGGCCGCCGAAAGCGCCCCGGACGCTCTGTGACAAGGGCTGCAGAGAAACGGTCATCGTCCGGTCACACACGACGCGCGGACCGGTCAAAGACGGCTGTGAGCATCCTGTGCGCCCCACGACCGAGGGGCGGAACAAGGAGGCTCACGTTGTGTCAGCTCTGCTCGTGACGGCCGCACCTCAGCACGCCACCACCCGGCTGGAGCCCCTCACCCCCGAGGCCTACCGCGCCCACCTCGCGCGGAGCGGGACGGCCCGCCCCAGCTTCCTCCAACTGCCCTCCTGGGCCGAGGTCAAGGACGGCTGGCGTCCTCAACTCCTCGGCTGGGGAACGGGAGACGGCACTCTCACCGGTGTCGCCCTCGTCCTGCTGCGCCCGTTCCCCGGCACCCGCAAGTACTTCGCCTACCTTCCCGAAGGGCCCGTCGCCGACTGGTCCGACCCCGACCTCGACGGCTGGCTCACCCCGCTGCTCCAGCACCTCAGGGCCGCCGGGGCCTTCGCCGTACGCATCGGGCCCTCGCCCGCCTTCCGCCGCTGGAACGCCGCCACCCTCAAGGCGCACACCGGGCCCGGCCGGCGCCTCTCCGACGTCCTCGCCGACGAGGTCGACCCGCTCGGCACCGCCGTCGCCGAACGACTCCGCGCCCGCGGCTGGCGCCGCTGCGGAGGCGACTCCACCAGCGACTCCGACGGCGCCGACGCCCAGCCCCGCCACGTCTACCAGGTCCCGCTCGCCGGCCGCACCGCCGACGACCTGTGGAGCGGCCTCAACCAGGAGTGGCGGCGCAACGTCCGCAAGGCCCGCAAGTCAGGTGTCGAGATCGTCGTCGGCTCGGCCGCCGACCTGCCCGAGTTCTACCGGCTCCTCGGGATCACCGAGCAGCGCGACGGATTCCGGCTCGGCCGCTCCCTCGCGTACTACGAACGGCAGTACGCGGTCCTCAACGCCGAGGAACCGGGCCGGATGAGGCTCTACCTCGCCCGCCACGAGGGCGAGACCCTCGCCGCCCACACCATGATCACGGTGGGGAGGCGGGTCTGGTACCAGACCGGCGCCTCCGCCGACCACCGCCGCGAGGTCCGCCCCTCCAACGCCCTGCAGTGGCGGATGATGCTCGACGCCCACGCCGCAGGGGCCGACGTCTACGACATGCGCGGGATACCCTCCACCCTTGATCCGGACGACCGCGCCCACGGTCTGCTGCGCTGGAAGCTCGGCACGGGCGGGCAGGCCGTCGAGACGCTGGGGGAGTGGGAGACACCGTTGGACGGCAGGACCAACCACACGCTGTACCGGGCGTTCCAGGCGTACCTGGCCCGCCGATGACGGCGGCGACGACCCTCGTCGAGCCGAAGCCGCGCACCTCCTCCGCGCTGCGCAGCGGCGCGCTGATGGCCGCCGGATCGCTGGTCTCGCGCGCCACCGGCTTCGTCCGCTCGGCGGTCGTCGCCGCGGCCCTCGGAGCCGGGGCGATCGCCGACGGGTACGCGGTCGGCAACTCGATCCCCACCATCGTCTACATGCTGCTCCTGGGCGGCGCCCTCAACGCGGTCTTCGTGCCCGAACTGGTCAAGGCGGCCAAGGAGCACGAGGACAGGGGCGTCGCCTACACCGACCGTCTCCTGACGGTCTGCGTCCTCGCCCTGCTGGTGCTGACGGCGGGCGCGGTGCTCGCGGCGCCCGCGATCGTCGACGCGTACACCGACTACACCGGCGCGCAGGAGTCGATGACGGCCGCCTTCGCCCGGTACTGCCTGCCGCAGATCCTCTTCCTGGGCGTCTTCACCCTGCTCGGGCAGGTGCTGAACGCGCGGGGCCGGTTCGGCGCGATGATGTGGACGCCGGTCCTCAACAACGTCGTCGTCATCGGCGTCTTCGCGCTGTACCTGGTGACGGCCGACGGCGGGGCGCTGACCGGCCGGGAGACGGCGCTGCTCGGCTGGGGCACCACGGCGGGCATCGCGCTCCAGGCCCTCGCGCTCGTCCCCTCCCTGCGCGCCGCCGGCTTCCGCTGGCGCCCGCGCTTCGACTGGCGCGGCAGCGGACTCACGGCGCCGCTGAGGTCGGCCGGGTGGCTGGTGCTGCTGGTCCTCACCAACCAGGCCGCGTACTGGGTGACGACGAGGCTGGCGACGGCGGCGGGGCAGCGGGCGGAGGAGCTGGGTGCGGGCGGGGGCTTCGGCTTCGCCGCGTACACCAACGCGTATCTGCTGTGGGCCGTGCCGCACGGCATCGTCACCGTCTCCCTGGTGACCGCCCTGTTGCCCCGGATGAGCGGCGCGGCGGCGGACGGCGATCTGGCGAAGGTGCGGGCGGACGTCTCGTACGCGCTCAGGACCAGCGCGGCGGCCGTCGTACCTGCGGCGTGCGCGCTGTTCGCGCTGGCGGTGCCGCTGATGGGTGTGGTCTTCCAGTACGGCAGGACCGACGCCGGTGACATCCGGGCGATGGCCTGGATCCTGATGGCCTTCGCCCCGGGCCTGATCGCCTTCTCGGGCCAGTACGTCTGCACCCGCGCCTTCTACGCCCTGCGGGACACCCGCACCCCGTTCCTGCTGAACCTGGTGATCGCCGGCCTCAACGCGGGCCTGTCCCTCGTCGCGTACGCGCTCCTCCCGGCGACCTGGGCGGTGGCGGGCATGGCGGCCGCGTACTCGCTGGCGCTGTGGGCGGGCTGGGCGCTGACGGCGTACGCGCTGCGCCGACGGCTGGGCGGAGCGCGGGCGGGGGCAGGGCTGGGAGCGGGCGCGGGTGCGGTCGTGGACACCGGGCAGGGAGCGGGCGCGGAGGCCGACACAGGGCAGGGAGCCGGTGCGGCGGCGGAGGCAGCGCAGGGGGCGGGAGCGGAGGCAGGGCAGGGAGCGGGCGCCGCGGCGGAGGCGGTACCCGGCCCGTCGGCCCGGTCCGCTCTCGCGCGGTTGCTCCTGGCGGCCGTACCGGCGGCCGGTTTCGCGCTGCTCGTCGCCGACACGTCCGCCCCGGCAGGGGCCCTCGCGGCAGGCGCCGCCGGTGGCCTCACCCTCCTCGCCGTCTTCGGCCTGCTGGCCCGCCCGCTCCGGCTCACGGACGTCCAGGCCCTGCTCGCGGGCGCCGGCCACCGGCTGCGCGGCCTCGCCCGGCGCCGCTGACGCCGCTTCCCTCCCCGCTCTCCCCATGGGGGAGCCCTTCGACCCGAGTTGGGATACTGCTCGAATGCCTCGCGTGCTCCTCATAGAAGACGACCCCTCCGTCCGCGAAGGGGTCGAGATAGGGCTCCGGCGCCGTGGGCACGAGGTGCGGGCGGCCGCGACCGGCGAGGCGGGCCTCGCCCTGCTCGACGAGTTCCGGCCCGATCTGCTGCTGCTCGATCTGATGCTGCCCGGCATGAACGGCGTCCAGGTCTGCCGCCGGGTCCGCGAGACCAGCCAGCTGCCGATCATCATGCTCACCGCGCGCGGCGACGACTTCGACGTCGTCGTCGGTCTGGAGGCCGGGGCCGACGACTACATCGTCAAGCCCGCCCGTACCGAGGTCATCGAGGCCCGAATACGGGCCGTACTGCGGCGCATCGAGGAGCCGGGGGCCGGCCGGGCCGCCGTCGAGTTCCACGGGGAGCTCGCCATCGACCGGGTCGGTCTCACCGTCGCCAAGTCCGGCGAGCGACTCGCCCTCGCGCCTTCCGAGCTCAAGCTCCTGCTCCATCTGACGTCCGCCCCCGAGCAGGTCTTCAGCCGTCAGCAACTCCTCGAACACGTCTGGGAGCACAGCTACCACGGCGACGCCCGCCTCGTGGACGCCTGCGTCCGCCGCCTGCGCAACAAGATCGAGGACACCCCCGGCGCCCCCCGCTACATCCAGACCCTGCGCGGCTTCGGCTACCGCTTCGGGCCGCTGTGAGCCGCCGCCGGGCGCTGCGCCCCCGCCTCCGGCCGTTCGGGCTGCGTACCCGGCTCGTCCTCGCCTTCCTCCTCGTGGCCGCCGTCGGCTGCGGCACCACCGCCGCCCTCACCTACCGCGCCGCCCGCAACGCCATCCTCGAACAGACCCAGAACACCGCCGTCTCCGCCTTCCGCGAGCAGGTCGAGAACCTCGGCATCCACCTGCCCCTCGAGGCGGAGTCCTTGCGCCACGAACTCCTGCTGATCGCCCGGCAGGGCAAACCCCGACCCTGGCGGGTCTACGCCGAGTACGGCTCCGTCCGCGTCTCGTCCGCCGACCGCCCCACCTCCACCGTCATCACCCCCGAACTCCGCTCCCGCGCCCGGGCCACGGCCCACGGCAGCTTCCAGCGGGTGGTCAAGAACGGCCGGCCCTACCTCACCGTCGCCGTCCCCACCGTCTTCAGGACGCACACCCCGGCCACCGCCGTCCACCGCACCGGCGTCGTGCTGTACGCCGTCATGGAACTCGACGAGGAGGAGGCCAACATCGAGGCGATGGTCCTCGCCGCCCGCGACGGCGCTCTGCCCGCCCTCGCCATCGCCCTGATCCCCGCCCTGATCGCCGCCCGCAGCGTGCTGCGGCCGGTACGCGAGCTGCGGCGCGCCGCCGACTCCATGGGGCGCGGCCGGCTCGACACCCGGATCCTCGCCAAGGGAAGCGACGAACTCGCCGATCTCGCCCGCACCTTCAACGAGTCCGCCGCCGCGCTCGAACGCTCCGTCGTCGAACTCCGGCACGCCGAGGCCCGCGCCCGCCGCTTCGCCTCCGACGTCTCCCACGAGCTGCGGACCCCGCTCGCCGGGATGCTCGCCGTCACCGAGGTCCTCGACGAGGACGCCGACGGCCTCGACAGCGACACGGCCAGGGCGGTACGGCTCATCAGCGCCGAGACCGGCAAGCTCGCCGTGCTCGTGGAGGACCTCATGGAGATCTCCCGCTTCGACGCGCGTGCCGCCGAACTCCATGTGGACGAGGTGGACGTGGCCGACAGCGTCCGCAAGACGCTCCAGCACCGCCACTGGACCGACCCCGCCCTCGTCCGCGCCGAACTGCCCGTCGGCGTGCGCGTCCGGCTCGACCCGCGCCGCTTCGACCTCGTCGTCGCCAACCTCGTCGGCAACGCGCTGCGGCACGGCGCACCGCCGGTGACCGTGCGGACCTGGGCCGAAGGCGACTGGCTGGTGACCGAGGTCGCCGACCGGGGGCCCGGCATCGCCGACGAGGTCCTGCCGCATGTGTTCGACCGTTTCTTCAAGGCCGACCCGGCCCGCGCCCGCTCGGCCGGCAGCGGACTCGGCCTCGCCATCACCCTCGAGAACATCCGGCTGCACGGCGGCACCGTCACGGCCGCGAACCACCCCGACGGCGGCGCCGTCTTCACGGTGAGGATCCCGCGATGAGGCGCGGAACCCGGCTCGGCGCGCTCCTCGCCGGCGTGCTCGTGCTCGCCGGCTGCGGCATTCGGCAGAGCGATGTCGTGGAGGCCGGCGGACCGGCGACCATCGCGGTCGTCCCGGTCTCCGGCAGCCGGATGCTGCTCTTCTACGTCGACGCCGACGGCAGGCTGCTGCCCGTAGCCCGCGAACTGGGCGGACCGCTCGACGGCTGGGAGGGGTACCGGATGCCGCCCGGCGAGCCGCCGCCCACCTACCCGGCCGGCAGCGGGATCGTCGCCGCCAAGGCGCTCACCGTGCTGCTGTTGGGCCCGAACAAGGCGGAGGCGGCGGCCGGTCTCACCACCCGGCTGCCGGCGCCCGGCACGTGGAGGGACAAGGAGGGTCCGCACATCTCGCAGGGGCCCGACACGACCGGCGAGGACGGCGAGCGCCGGCTGCGGATCCGGCTCCCCTTCCCCGTCGGTGAGCTGGACGGCGCCGGGATCCGCCAGCTGGTGTGCACGGCCGCCTACGCGGAGGAGGCCGAGGGCCGGGCCTCCGTCGTCCTGTCGGGACCGGGCGGCTCGCTCCCCGCCGAGGGCTGCGACGACCTCCGGGTCGGCTCCGCCGAGAGCGATGCGTCGGACGTCCCGCGCGAGGGCACGCCGGACGGTGGGGGCACGGGCGGTACGGTACCCCCGGGCCCCACGGGTCCGACGCCCTCCGCCACGGACGGAGCGCGCCGGCAGACGCCTACGCCCTGAGCTCCGCGAGGACCGCGTCCGTGAACGGCGGCCACGCCTCCACCGCCCACGGCCCGAAGGCCCGGTCGGTCAGCGCCACGCACGCGGCGCGCGCGTCGGGGTCGATCCACAGGAAGGTGCCCGACTGGCCGAAGTGCCCGAACGTACGCGGCGAGGACGAAGCTCCCGTCCAGTGCGGCGACTTGGAGTCCCGGATCTCGAAACCGAGCCCCCAGTCGTTGGGCCGCTGGTGGCCGTAGCCGGGCAGGATGCCGGTCAGACCGGGGTGGGTCACCGTCATCGCGTCGAGGACCGTGCGCGCGTCGAGCAGCCGCGGCGCCTGCACCTCCGCCGCGAACCGCACCAGATCGTCGACGGTCGAGACGGCGTCCTTGGCGGGTGAGCCCTCCAGCGTCGTCGAGGTCATCCCCAGCGGCTCGAGGACCGCCTGGTGCAGATACTCGGCGAACGGGATGTCCGTCGCCTTGGCGACATGGTCGCCGAGCACCTCGAACCCGGTGTTGGAGTAGATCCGGCGCGTGCCCGGCGCGGCCATGATCCGCTGCTCGTCGAAGGCCAGACCCGAGGTGTGGGCCAGCAGGTGGCGGACGGTCGCGCCCTCGGGCCCGGCGGGCTCGTCGAGGTCGATCGCCCCCTCCTCGTACGCGACGAGGACGGCGTACGCCGCCAGCGGCTTGGTGACCGAGGCGAGCGGGAACCGCTGCCCGGTCGGGCCGTGGGACCCGGCCAGGGTGCCGTCCGCGCGTACGACAGCGGCGGCCGCGGTGGGGACGGGCCAGTTCTCGATCATCGCCAGGCTCTGCAGGGACATGGAGCCGAGCCTACTTGCTTCGAGTGCACTCGAAGGTCCTAGCGTGGGGGTCATGAGCGTGATCGAGAGAAGCGTCCACTACACGATCAGCGAGGTGGCCGCCCTGACCGGACTGTCGGCGCACACCCTGCGCTGGTACGAGCGGATCGGGCTCATGCCGCACGTCGACCGTTCGCACACCGGCCAGCGCCGCTTCTCCCAGCGCGACCTGGACTGGCTGGCGTTCGTCGGCAAGCTCCGGCTGACCGGGATGCCGGTCGCCTCGATGGTGCGGTACGCGGAGCTGGTACGGGAGGGCGATCACACCCGGGACGAACGGCGCGAGCTTCTGGAGACCACGAGGAGGGACGTCATGTCCCGGATCGCGGAGCTCCAGGACACGCTCGCCGTGCTCGACATCAAGATCAGTCACTACGCGGAGGCATGACCCGATGATCAGGATCAGCACAGTCCGACTCGGTACGGACGGACCCGAGATCGGCGTCCAGGGCTTCGGCGCCATGGGCATCAGCGAGTTCTACGGCGACACGGACGAGGCCGCCGCGCGCGACACCCTCGACGCGGCCCTGGAGGCGGGCGTCACCCTCATCGACACGGCGGACGTGTACGGGAGCGGCGCCAACGAGGAGTTCCTCGCGCCGTTCGTCGCCGCCCACCGCGACGAGATCACCCTGGCCACCAAGTTCGCCATAGAGCGGCGCGCCGACGACCCGCACTACCGGGGGATCCGCAACGACCGCGCGTACATCAGGAGCGCGGTCGAGGCGAGCCTGCGCCGGCTCGGCGTCGAGACCATCGACCTCTACTACATGCACCGGCGCGACCCGGACGTCCCGCTCGCCGAGTCGGTCGGGGCGATGGCGGAGCTGGTACGGGAGGGCAAGGTCAAGCACCTGGGCCTGAGCGAGGTGACCGGCGCGGAGCTGCGCGAGGCGCACGCCGTGCACCCGATCGCCGCGCTCCAGTCGGAGTGGTCCCTCTTCTCGCGCGACGTGGAACGCAGCGCGGTCGGCGCGGCGGCCGAGCTCGGCGTGACGTTCGTGCCGTACTCGCCGCTGGGCCGGGGCTTCCTGACCGGCGCCTTCGCGGACGCCTCGAAGGACCTGTCGGGCAGCGACTTCCGCCGGCACCAGCCCCGCTTCACCGGGGAGAACGCGGCGAAGAACGCCGCCCTCCTCGCCCCGGTCCACAAGATCGCGGCGACCCACGGCGCGACGGCGGCGCAGATCGCCCTGGCCTGGGTCCAACAGCGCTCCACGGTCCACGGCCTGACGGTCGTCCCGATCCCGGGCACCCGCAAGCGCGCCCGCCTGGAGGAGAACGCGGCGGCGACCCACCTCACCCTGACCGACGCCGAACTGTCGGAACTGGAACCGATCGCCGCGGAAGTCGCGGGCGACCGCTACCCGGACATGCGCTTCACCTCGGCGGCGCGCGAGTGACGACCGGGGGAGGGGCGCGGCGCTCGCGCCCCTCGTGAGCGCCGCACCCCAGCCCCTCACGCCAGCCCCAGCGCGAAGACCGCGAAGCCCGCGGCGAGGAGGCCCGCTGCCGTGCGGCGGGTTGTGCCCGCGTTGGTCCATGGGGACTCGAAGCCGCGGGCGTGGCGGCCGATCAGGATCAGGAGGCCCGCGAAGAGCGGCATCCAGGCCAGGCGGGCGAGGATCCAGCCGACCGAGTCCGGTGCGCCGACCAGGCCCGGGATCTCACCCACGTACGAGGCCGGGATCGCGGCGGTGAGCATCGCCGTCTGGTGCCAGCACAGGATCGTCATCGCGGACAGGTTGACGATCACGACCGGCGCCCACAGCGTGGGACGCTTCAGCAGTGCGCCGAGCCGGTCGCGGAGCAGGATCGCCGCGCCGCTCTGGGCGGCGGCGAGGGCCAGCACGAGCAGCGACGGCGGGTGGGAGTTGGTGCGGGCCTCGCCGGGGACGCCGACCATCGAGGCGGGGTAGCCGAAGGCGAGCAGCAGGGCGGCGAAGAGCGCCGCGCCGCCGAGCAGCAGCCCCCAGGCGTGGCGCCGCGTGACCCGGCCCTCGCCCCAGGAGACGCCGAGCTGGTAGGCGAACAGCCAGCCGGGCAGGATGTTGAGCAGGCTCAGCCAGGACGGCACGGCGTCGGCGTACGGCCCGTAGCGCAGGAAGTCGACGACGGCGACCGAGGCGAGCAGCGGGGCCGCCGCCCACACACCCGCCCGCCGGGCGGCGCGCACGCACAGCGGGGTCAGTGCGGTGACGACCGTGTACACCCCGACGAACCACAGCGGCTGGATCACGAGCGTGGACGCCGTCCGCAGCGTGTCGCCCGGCACCCCGAACCCGTAATGGAGGACCGGGAGCAGCGCCGCCCAGACGGCCGTGACCCCGAGGACGGGGCGGCCGAGGCGGGCGAGCCGTCCCTTGAGCCACTCACCGGTGGAGCCCTGGTGCTTCCGGTACGACAGGACGGAGGCGTAACCCCCGACCAGGAAGAAGATCCCGAGCATCTGCAGGATCCAGCTGACGGGCGCGAGTGCGCCGAAGGTGCCGAGCGGGCTGGCGTTGTGGATGGCCCCGTCGGAGGAGAGCGTGAACCCGCCGAGCAGCCAGTGCCCGGTGGGCACGGCGAGCAGGGCGAGGGCGCGCAGCCCGTCGATCGCGCGGTCGCGGTGGACCGGGGTGCCGGCCTCGATCTTCGAGACGGTCCTGGTGAGCGTGCTCATCGGACATCCCCCTCGGCGATGGCGGCGAAGGTACGGAGGGACTGCGTGCCGGGCGCGAAGTAGCCGTCGTGCCCACGGGCGTCGGTGGCGGGAACGCGACGCGCGCCGAAGTCGGGGTCTGTCGGGTCGGCACCGTGCCCGAGCCCCGCGAACGCGACGTTCGGGACCCTGTCGATCCAGTCGGACGGATCCTTGGCTGCCCACACCCGGGCGGACGTGCGCAGGTCGGTGACGTTCGCGGCGCGCATACCGGGGGAGCCGAAGACGACGAGGTCCTTGGCCTTGAGGTCGTGGGCGGCCAGACCGCAGACGACGGAGCCGTAGCTGTGGCAGAACAGGGACGGGGCGGGTGCCCCGGTCGCGGCCAGGCCCTCGGTCAGCCGGGTCAGCCGCTCCGCCCCTGCCTCGGCGAGCTCCCCGGTCGCGGCGTCGAGGCCGACGCCGACGGGCGTGGTGTAGCCGGCCCAGGCGATCACGGCGGTGCGACCGTGCGTGGCCCGGTGCAGGGCCTCCGCCTTGTCGGTGAGCGGCTTGACGTTCCTCGCGTCGATGTCCGAGCCGGGCACGATCACGGCCACGTGCTCGGCCGTCGCCAGGTCCCCGGAGACGAGGGCGACCTGGCCCCGGTCGCGCGGGTCGAAGGCGAGGACCTGCTGCCCGGCGTACCGCCCGCCGAGGGTACGGGCGTTCGCCTCGTACCGCAGTCGCAGTGGAGCGCCGTCGAGGTTGCCGACGACGGAGGGATGCTCGCGGACCAGCTCCCGCTGTCGACCTGGCGTCAGGTCTCGGAAGAACGCCCCGACTTGGGAGGGCGTCATCCGCTCCGGATCGGGCAGTCCGTCGGCCCGCCAGGCCGCCGTGCCGACCGGGGCCCCCGTCACGGCCTGCTGCGCACTCCCGGATGCCCAGCCCGCCGTCCCGGCGACCACCGTCGTGGTGAGTGCGGCGGTGACCAGGGTCCTTGTGTAGCGGCGCATAGGAGGCCCTCCCTCTTCGTGTCTCTCGTCCGTGGCGAGAGGAAGGTAGGAAGAGGGCGGGTGACGGCACGTCACACCGGGGGGCCAACTCGGCGGTGCTACCGGGGTAGGGGGTGGACGAGGGGCGAACCCCCGCGCGGGGGTGGGGTTTTCCCCCGGTCACCGGTCAGTGCCGCCGTGAGTCGGGGCCCTGTGCCGCCTTGGGTCGGCGCTCTGTGCCGCCGTGAGTCGGGGGCCTGTGCCGCCCGGGGCCCCGCCCAGTGCCGCCGTGGGTCAGGGCCCTGTGTCACCTTGGGCGCACCGCGGCGCACCGGGCCGCCCCGGGCCGGCGACCGGCGTCAGCGCCCCGCGTCGCCCGGGGTCACCAGGCCCGACTCGTACGCGAAGATCACCGCCTGCGCGCGGTCGCGCAGGTCCAGCTTGGCGAGCACCCGGCCGATATGGGTCTTCACCGTCTGCTCCGCGAGGACCAGCCGGTCCGCGATCTCCTGGTTCGACAGACCGCGCGCGATCAGCTCCAGAACCTCCGTCTCGCGCGGCGTCAGACCGTTGAGACGCAGCGCGGCCCGGTCCGCGCGCGGGGCCGGCTTCGACGCGGCGAAGTCGGCGATCAGCCGCCGCGTCACCGACGGGGCGAGCAGCGCCTCACCCGCCGCCACCACCCGTACCGCCGCGATCAGATCGGCCGGCGGCGCGTCCTTCAGCAGGAAGCCGGAGGCGCCCGCGCGAAGCGCCTCGTACACGTAGTCGTCCACGTCGAACGTCGTGAGCATCAGCACCTTCGGACGGTGCGTGACCCCCGTGGGCGGGTTCAGGATCTCCCGCGCCGCCGCGAGACCGTCCATCTCCGGCATCCGTACGTCCATCAGCACCACGTCCGGGTGCGTCGAGCGGGCCACGTCCACGCCCTGCCGCCCGTCCGGCGCCTCACCCACCACGTCGATGTCCGCCTGCGCCGAGAGCAGTGCGGCGAAGCCGGCCCGCACCATGGCCTGGTCGTCGACGATGATCACGCGGATGGTCACAACGCGTCCTTCGAGGTCAGCGGAAGCCGGGCCGCGACCCGGAAGCCGCCGTCCGGCAGCGGCCCGGTGTCGAGCGTGCCGCCGGTCAACCGTACGCGCTCCCGCATCCCGACCAGCCCGTGCCCCGTCCCGGCACCGCCCTCCAGCGGCGAAGTGCGCCCGGCGACCGGGGCGTTGACGACCAGGACCGTCAGCCAGTCGTCGTCCGCACGGACCGACACCCGGGTCTCGGCGCCCGGCGCGTGCCGGACCACGTTCGCCAGGGCCTCCTGCACGATCCGGTACGCCGAGAGGTCCACCGCCTGCGGTACGTCGCCGCGCCCGTCCGCGAGGTCCGCCGCGATCGACAACTCGGCCGGTACGCCTGCCCGTACCGTCGCCTCGATCAGCTGCTGCACCCGGTCGAGGCCGGGCTGCGGGGCCCGTTCGCCCTCCGTGCCGTCGCTGCGCAGCACCACGAGCAGCCGGCGCATCTCGGCGAGCGACTCCCGCGCGCTCGCGGCGATCGAGGTGAACTCCTCGCGGGCCGCCTCGGGAAGGTCCGGGATACGGTACGGCGCCGAGTCCGCCTGCACCGTGATCACGGACATGTGGTGGGCGACGACGTCGTGCAGCTCGCGCGCGATCCGCGCCCGCTCCTCCAGGAGCGTGCTGCGGGCCCGCTCGGCCGCGCTGCGGCGCACGGCGTCCCCGCGCTCGCGGATCGTCGCCATGACGAGCAGGACGACCCCGCTCAGGACGAAGAGCAGGATGTGGACGCCGTCGGTGTTCTTCGGCCGGACCGCCGTGAGGACGAAGCCCGCGGCCCCCGTCACCAGCCACACCCCGAGCAGCGCCCGGCGCGACTCGCGCAGCCCGAGGGCGAGCATCAGGGCGAGATAGCCGACCACCACCGGCGGCGTCCACGGCCATGTGCGTCCGTCGAGACCGTCCGCGCCGAGCATGACCAGCGCCCCGGCCACATCGGCGATGCCGATGATCCACCACGCCTGGAGGGGGCGGGTCACGGCGAGCAGCAGCGGGGCGGTCTGCGCGGTGGCCAGGGCACCGGCGAGGGCGCCGTTGACCTGGTAGTCGTTCATGAGGACCGTGATGGTGGAGGGCAGCAGCGAGGCGACGAAGGCGAACGCGACGCCGTAGGGGAGCAGCCTCAGCCAGCGTGTGCGCGCCTCGGCGAGCAGGGGGGCGCCCGGTTCCGCCGGGGTCGCGAGGGCGGTGCCGAAGGACTGCATCACCCCTCGGACGGGCGCGAGCATCCGGGCGACAGGGCGGTCGGCTTTGAGGGAGCGTGTCTTCTTCATGGCCCGCCCAGGTTAGGCAGCCGGACGGCCGCCGGGCGTCATACCGAGGACCCGGTCGACCGGTGATACCGAGGTATGACCGATACCCGGGTACGACGGCGCCGCCGAGCCCGGGGACGGCCCCGGGGCCCGGCGGCAGGGCGAAGCGGCGGCAGCGCCAAGCGGCGTCAACGCGAAGCGGCGGCCTCGGCGTCCGCGTCGGCGCCGGCCTCCGCCCGCGCCGGCGGCTCCGCCCGCGTCGTCACCGTCTCCGCCGCGCCGGCGCCGGCCGGCGGAGCCGTCAGAGCTCCGCCAGCAGCTCCGCCTTCTTCGCCGAGAACTCCTGGTCCGTCACCAGACCCGCCCGGTGCAGCTCCCCCAGGTGCCGGATCCGCTCGGCGACCGCGGCCGAGTCGCGGAGTTCGGCCTCCGGGAGCGCCGCCGCCCGGCCCGCGCCGCGGACCGCCGCCAGGACCGCGGCGGCGAAGGGCAGGGACTGGTGGACCGGGCCGTAGCCGAGGCCGAAGACGACGGCCGCCGGGTCGTTGTCCGCCTGGGCCGGCCGCGGCTCCCCGGACCGGGGCAGCAGGCGCAGGTACCCGTCGAAGACGTCCGGTGAGCGCCACTCGACCCCGCTGAGCTCCCGTACCGGAAAGGTCTGGTCGCCCGCCTTCCACTTCTCCGAGGACGCGCCCGACCAGGACCAGCGGAACGACACCTCCGAACTGCCGTCGAAGCTCGCCTTCCCGTCGTACGCCTTGAAGGACTGCGGCCCTTCCGGCGCCGTCACCAGGAAGCCGTCCGACGGCCCGTCCTCCGGCGTGAGCATGGCCCGCAGCTCGTCCCGGTAGTACTCGGCCAGCGTCTCCCGTTCGGCCGGCAGCACCAGCCGGTACGGGTCGCACCCCTCCTTCAGCTGCCCCGCGGCCGCCTCCATCAGCGGATCGGCGCCCGGTCTCGGCACCGCGTGCAACACCACCGTGCCCCGCTTGCCCGGGGCGAGTGTCACCGACGCCAACGCCTCGTGCGGGATACGTCGTTCGCGTAGCGCCTGGAACAGTTTCGGTGTGCGGATCCCCCGTTCGAAGCGGATGACGACGGCGTCGCTCTCGAACTCCCAGGTGGCATGAATTCCGGCCAGCACATCACCCATGTGCCTCATCGTATGCGGCGTGCGCCCGCGCGTCGCCCCTGCGCCGGGGACCGAAATCCGACGCTCTACGCGCGTCAGACCTCTTCCGCGCCGGAGATTCCCCTGCGACAGGCGCTGTCGACGCTCGCGCAGGTCAGGCTCTGGTACGAACCAACGCCTATCGCGGCGAAGTTGCGGAGGCTGTCGGTGCCCGGCTCGAAATAGCCGGCATGGCCGCTCGCGCCGGACGCCGAGAGCAGCCGCGCGCCGAACTCCGGCGCCACCGGGTCCGCCCCGTGCCCGACCCCGCCGACCGCGAGGTGCGGTACGTCCTGGATCCAGTCGTCCGCGTCCCGCATCGCCCACACCCGGGCCCGCGTGGACAGCTCCGCCGCGCTCCTCACCCGCATCCCGGGGCTGCCGGCCACGGCCACGTCCGTCACGCGGGAGGGCAGCCGGGCTGCGGCGACCCCGCAGAGCACGGAGCCGTAGCTGTGGCAGAACAGGCTGACGCGGGAGGTGCCGGGCAGGGCGGTGGCCATGTCGACGAGCCGTACCGCGCCCACCGAGGCGAGGCGGCCCATCGCGGCGTCGATGCCGACCCCGACGGGGGCCGTGTAGTCCGCCCAGGCGATGACGGCCGTACGGCCCTTGGGGGCGGCCCGGCGTTCGGCGGCGTACAGCGACTGCGCCATTCCGGCCGGGGCCGAGTACTTGCGGCTGGTCTTCTGGAAGGTCAGCAGATTGGTGTCGACGCCGGGCACGATCACCGAGACCCGCTGCGCCCGCTCCAGATCACCGAGGACCTCGGCCGTCCGGCCGCCGCCGGTCGGGTCGAAGGCGAGGATCTGCCGGTCCGGATGCATCAGCGAGGTGAAGCGGTGCGCGCGGCGCAGGGCCTCGTGCCGGCCGTCCGCGGTGAGTCTGGGGTCCTCGACCCTGTCCCGCTCGGCTTCGAGGGCGCGGGCGAGGGAGAGCCGGTTGGCGCGGTAGCGGAGGGTGACCGGGGCCCCGTTGAGATTGCCGACGACGGCCGGGTGCGCGTCGGCGAGGAAGGCGCCCTGCGCCGGGCCTATCGAGGCGAAGAACGAGGCGATCGTACGGGCGGGGGCGGCCGGGTCGGGCAGGGCCCGGTGGCCGATCCTGCCGTGCGCCCAGGAGGCGAGTGCGGCCTCCCGGGACTCTCCTGGCCCGCGCTGATGGCGGATGGTCGTCCAGCCGGTGGTCGCCAGGAGCACGAACACCACGGCCAGCGCGAGCATCATGCGCCAGGCGGTGAGGGTGGGGGAGGAGTCGAAGGAAGTCACTGCGCCACACCCTAGGAGACGGGTGCGGGGCACCGGGCGGGCGAGTGACGTGGATCACCGCGTGGGGTGGGGCGTGGTGACGTTCCGTACGCGGGGGCGTACGCCTCGCACGTACGGAGTCACCGACTCCGCGCCATCGGCTCCGGGCTGTCGGTTTCGGGGCACGGCTCCGGGCTATCGGCTTCGCGTCATCGGCTTCGCGCCATAGGCTCCGCGCCGTCGTCTTCGCGCCATCGGCTCCGGGCTATCGGCTTCGCCACTCCGGTTCGAGTGCGGGGCCGACGTGGTCCAGGTAGTGCTCGGTCAGCTCGCGGATGGCCTGGAGTGTCGGGTCCGTGCCCCGGCCCCAGAGCTGCCCGGTCACCCGCATGACGCCGCCGAACGCCGCCACCACGATCCGTGGGCGCGGGTCCTCGTCCACGTCCAGGCCCTCGCGTTCCGCGATGAGGCGGGCGACGGCCTCCTCCGTCTCGCTGGAGCGGCGCAGGTGGGCGGCGAGCAGCGCGGGGGTGGACTCGATCATCTGGAACGTCCGCAGGTACAGCTCCACGGGGACGACCTCCATGATCGCCTCGCCGATGGTGTCCCAGGCGGACAGCACGGCGTTTCGCAACGCGTCGAGCGGTCCTTCCTCGGGTGGCCGTTCCGCCAGTGCCTGGACGAAGCGGTCCTCCACCATGTGCTGGACGGCGAAGGCGACCTCCTCCTTGGAGGAGAAGTAGCGGAAGAAGGTGCGCTGGGAGACCTCGACCGCGTCGACGATCTCGTCGACGGTGGTCTGTTCGTACCCCTGGGTCGTGAACAGTTCGAGGGCGACACGCAGCAGCGTGTCCCGTGTGCGCTGCTTCTTTCGTTCCCGCAGGCCGGGGCGCAGACCGGAAACCGTCACCGTATGGCCCTCTTTCCGCCACTTTCCAAGGCTTGGTGCAGCTCAGGGTACCTGTGAGCTACGTGACAGTTACCGTCGCGTGAATTGCTTTGTCAATTGTCAGTGACTGTCACTAGCCTCATGCCCATGACTAGTCAGACCACCGTGGAAAAGGCCCCGCAGGGTCAGGGGGGTGACCGGAGCCCCGCCCCGGCTCCGGCGAAAGGCCTGCGAGGCCACCCCTGGCTGACGCTGTTCGCTGTGGCGGTCGGCGTGATGATGGTCGCGCTCGACGGCACGATCGTCGCCATCGCCAACCCCGCCATCCAGGCCGACCTCGGCGCCTCTCTCGATCAGCTCCAGTGGATCACCAACGGTTATCTCCTGGCGCTCGCCGTCGCCTTGATCACGGCCGGCAAGCTCGGTGACCGCTTCGGCCACCGTCAGACCTTCCTGATAGGCATCGCCGGCTTCGCCGCCGCCTCCGGCGCGATCGGCCTGTCCGACTCGATCGGGCTCGTGATCGCCTTCCGCGTGCTCCAGGGCCTCTTCGGTGCCCTGCTGATGCCGGCGGCGCTCGGCCTGCTGCGGGCCACGTTCCCCGCCGAGAAGCTCAACATGGCCATCGGTATCTGGGGCATGGTCATCGGAGCCTCCACGGCGGGCGGCCCGATCCTCGGCGGCTTCCTCGTCGAGCACGTCAGCTGGCAGTCCGTCTTCTTCATCAACGTGCCGGTCGGTGTGATCGCGCTCGTCTTCGGTCTGGTGATCCTCAACGACCACCGCGCCGAGAACGCCCCGCGCTCCTTCGACATCCTCGGCATCCTGCTGCTCTCCGGCGCGATGGGCGCGCTCATCTGGGGGATCATCCAGGCCGGCGCCGACTGGGGCTGGGCGAGCGGCAACACCTGGGGCTGCATCGCCGGCGCGTTCCTGCTGTTCGCGCTCTTCGCCCTGTGGGAGACCAAGGTCAAGGAGCCGCTCATCCCGCTGGGGATGTTCCGCTCGGTGCCGCTCTCGGCCGGTGTGGTGCTGATGGTCCTGATGGCCTTCGCGTTCATGGGCGGCCTGTTCTTCGTGACCTTCTACCTCCAGGGTGTGAAGGGGCTCGGCCCGATCGACGCCGGACTGCACCTGCTGCCGCTGACCGCGATGATGATCGTCTCCTCGCCGCTGGCCGGTGCGCTCATCACCAAGTTCGGCCCGCGTATCCCGCTGGTCGGCGGCATGGTGTGCACCGCGGCCGCCATGTTCGGCATGATCACTCTCACCGATGGCACCGGGACGCTCGTGATGTCCCTCTGGTTCGCCCTCCTCGGCCTGGGTCTCGCCCCGGTCATGGTCGGCGCCACCGAGGTCATCGTCGGCAACGCTCCGCTGGAGCTCTCCGGCGTCGCGGGCGGTCTGCAGCAGGCCGCGATGCAGGTCGGCGGCGCGCTGGGTACGGCCGTGCTCGGTGCGGTCATGTCCTCCAAGGTCTCCGGCGACTTCGCCGGCAACTGGACGGCCGCCGGAATCCCGGGCGAGCCCGCGCCCGGTCTGGAGCAGGCCGCCGAGTTCGGCATGGTCCCGCAGGAGCTGGCCAAGGCGCCCGGCATGACCCCGGACATGCTCGACCGGATCGGCGGCGTCATCCACGACACCTTCATGGACGGCATGGGCCTGGCCTTCACCGTCGCCGGTGTCGTCGCCGTCGTCGCGGCCCTGGTCGCCACGCTCACCAAGCGCGGCGAGAACGCCGAGGCGGGTGCGGGCGGCGCCCACATCTGACGTCGACCTGGGGCGTCGACCGCCGACGTCGACCGCCGACGTCGACCGCCGACGTCGACCACCGACGTCGACCACCGACGTCGACCTCGTGAATGAACAGCCCCGCCGGACCCCGTCCGGCGGGGCTGTCACCTGTTCGGGTGAACCGACCCGTGGCCCCTTCCCAACAGGCAGTGACCTCCGTCAGAGTTCTGATTACACAGAGTGACGAAAACGGGGGGTTCACCGACATGTGTACAAAGCGCGTACGTCATCGCCTGGCCGTACTCCAGCACGTCCTGCTGGCCGCGGTGGCGACCACCCTGCTCACGGCAGTCCCGGCCGTGGCCGCACCGGCAGCGAAGCTCGGGGCCTGCGGGCCCGGCCAGCTGTGTCTGTGGCCCAAGGCGGAGTTCCGGGGTCCGGCGTGGACACACGAACTGGCCGACACCGACATCGAGAGCTGTGTCGCGCTTCCGCCCGGGACGAGCGCCGAGTCGCTGGCCAACCGCACCGGGCGGCCGGTCACCACCTACCAGTCCGCGGAGTGCGCCGAGACGGGTGAGTTCGAGACCTATCCCGGGCGCGGGGGCGGGACCTGGGTGCCCCAGAGTCAATACAAGGTCAGAGCCTTCAAGATCTGGGAGAGGTAGGGACCTCGGCAGGGGCCGTGCCGGGGGCCTCGGTGCGGATCTCGGCAGAGGCCTTGCCGGGGGCCTCGGAGCGGATCTCGGCAGAGGCCTTGCCGGGGGCCTCGGTGGGGATCTCGTCTGGGACCTCGCCCTGCGGCGGCACGGGGGCCGGCGAGGAGAGCCGTGCCACCTCGGCGCGCAGTTCGCGGACCTCCCGGGTGAGGGCCTCCAGGAGCTCCGTCTGCCGGCGCTCCTGGGCGTCGTCCCGCTCGAAGCGGGAGATGAACCAGGCCGCGATGTTGGCGGTCACCACACCGAGCAGGGCGATCCCCGAGAGCATCAGGCCGACGGCGAGGACGCGGCCGAGACCCGTGGTCGGGGCGTGGTCGCCGTAACCCACGGTCGTCATCGTGGTGAAGGACCACCACACCGCGTCGCCGAGCGTCTTGATGTTGCCGTTCGGCGCCGTGCGCTCCACGTGGAGCACGGCCAGCGAGCCGAACATCAGCAGCCCGACCACCGCGCCCGCCACATAGGTGGTGAGCGTTATCTGCGGGGCCATCCGGGCCCGCCGACCCACCAGGAGGAGTGTGGAGACCAGACGCATCAGCCGCAGCGGCTGCACGAGCGGCAGCAGGACCGCGAGGAGGTCCAGCGGATGGCGGCGGACGAAGAGCCACTTGGCCGGGGCCAGCACGAGCCGTACGGCGTAGTCGAAGGCGAACGCGGCCCACACCACCCACTCGACGTGTGTGCACAGCCGGTGCACCCAGGCGTCCGCGTCGGGCGCCACGATCGGCACGGCGTAGGCGACGCCGAACAGGACGGCGAGCCCCAGCAGCGGAGTCTGGGTGCGCGTCTCCCAGCGCAGCTGCGCGGTGCGTTCCTTCATGGCAGGCATCGTAGGCAACGCCGAAGGGCGGCGGGACCACTGGTCCCACCGCCCCTCACCAGGCGATACGTGCTACGCGTCGCCGCCCGCGGCACCCGGGTCCGCGGCCGCCACGTCGAGCAGCTGGTAGCGGTCCACGGCCTGCTTCAGGACCGACCGGTCGACCTTGCCCTCGCGGGCCAGCTCGGTGAGCACGGCGAGGACGATCGACTGGGCGTCGATGTGGAAGAAGCGACGGGCCGCACCGCGCGTGTCCGCGAAGCCGAAGCCGTCCGCGCCCAGCGAGGTGTAGGAGCCCGGCACCCAGCGGGAGATCTGGTCCGGGACCGAGCGCATCCAGTCGGAGACGGCCACGAACGGGCCCTGCGCCGAGGACAGCTTCCGCGTCACGTACGGGACGCGCTGCTCCTCGTCCGGGTGGAGCAGGTTGTGCTGGTCGACCTCGACGGCCTCGCGGCGCAGCTCGTTCCAGGACGTCGCCGACCAGACGTCGGCGCGCACGTTCCACTCCTCGGCGAGGATCCGCTGCGCCTCGACCGCCCACGGCACGGCGACACCGGAGGCCATGATCTGCGCGGGGATCGCGCCGGCCTCGCCCGTCCGGTAGCGGTAGATGCCCTTGAGGATGCCCTCGGCGTCCACGTTCTCGGGCTCGGCCGGGTGCTGGATCGGCTCGTTGTAGACGGTCAGGTAGTAGAAGATGTCCTCGGCGTCCGGGCCGTACATCCGCTTCAGGCCGTCCTGGACGATGTGCGCGATCTCGAAGCCGAAGGCCGGGTCGTAGGAGACACAGCCCGGGTTCGTCGAGGCGAGCAGGTGCGAGTGGCCGTCCGCGTGCTGGAGGCCCTCACCGGTCAGCGTCGTACGGCCGGCGGTGGCACCGAGCACGAAGCCGCGCGCGAGCTGGTCCGCCATCTGCCAGAACTGGTCGCCGGTCCGCTGGAAGCCGAACATCGAGTAGAAGACGTAGACCGGGATCAGCGGCTCGCCGTGCGTGGCGTACGCCGAACCGGCCGCGATCAGCGAGGCCGTGCAGCCGGCCTCGGAGATGCCGTCGTGCAGCATCTGGCCGGTCGGGGACTCCTTGTACGCGAGCAGCAGCTCGCGGTCCACGGCCTCGTACTGCTGCCCCAGCGGGTTGTAGATCTTGGCGCTCGGGAAGAACGAGTCCATGCCGAACGTGCGGTACTCGTCCGGCGCGATCAGCACGAACCGCTTGCCGATCTCCTTGTCCCGCATCAGGTCCTTGAGCAGCCGGACGAACGCCATCGTGGTGGCGATCGACTGCTGCCCGGAGCCCTTCTTCACCGGGGCGTAGGTCTTCTCCTCGGGCAGGACCAGCGGCTTCGACCGCACGACACGCGTCGGGACGTACCCGCCGAGCGCCTTGCGGCGGTCGTGCATGTACTGGATCTCCTCGGAGTTCCGTCCCGGGTGGTAGTACGGCGGCAGGCCCTCCTCCAGCTGCTTGTCCGTGACCGGGATGTGCAGCCGGTCGCGGAAGCGCTTGAGGTCGTCGACCGTCAGCTTCTTCATCTGGTGGGTCGCGTTGCGGCCCTCGAAGTTCGGACCCAGCGTCCAGCCCTTGACAGTCTGCGCGAGCACCACGGTCGGCTGGCCCTTGTGGGCCTTGGCCGCCGCGAACGCCGCGAAGATCTTCTTGTGGTCGTGACCGCCACGGCCCAGGTGCAGGATCTGCTGGTCGGTCATGTTCTCGACCATCGAGCGGAGCCGCTGGTCGTCGCCGAAGAAGTGGTCACGGATGTACGCGCCGGTCTCCGTCGCGTACGTCTGGAACTGGCCGTCCGGCGTCGAGTTCAGCTTGTTGACCAGGATGCCGTCGCGGTCCTGCGCGAGCAGCGGGTCCCAGGAGCGGTCCCAGACCAGCTTGATGACGTTCCAGCCGGCGCCGCGGAACTGCGACTCCAGCTCCTGGATGATCTTGCCGTTGCCGCGCACCGGGCCGTCGAGGCGCTGCAGGTTGCAGTTGACGACGAAGGTCAGGTTGTCCAGGCCCTCGCGGGCGGCGATGGACAGCTGGCCGAGCGACTCCGGCTCGTCCATCTCGCCGTCGCCGAGGAACGCCCAGACGTGCGACTTGGAGGTGTCGGCGATGCCGCGCGCCTCCATGTACCGGTTCATCCGGGCCTGGTAGATCGCGCCGAGCGGGCCGAGACCCATCGAGACGGTCGGGAACTCCCAGAAGTCCGGCATCAGCCGCGGGTGCGGGTACGAGGAGAGCCCGTTCGGGAACTTCGACTTCTCCTGGCGGAAGGCGTCGAGCTGGGTCTCGTTCAGCCGGTCGAGGAGGTAGGCGCGGGCGTAGATGCCGGGGGAGGCGTGGCCCTGGAAGAAGATCTGGTCGCCGCCGTCGCCCTCGTCCTTGCCGCGGAAGAAGTGGTTGAAGCCGACGTCGTACAGCGAGGCGGAGGAGGCGAACGTGGCGATGTGGCCGCCGACCCCGATGCCCGGGCGCTGCGCGCGCGAGACCATCACGGCCGCGTTCCAGCGGGTCGCGTTGAGGACCTTGCGCTCGATCTCCTCGTTGCCGGGGAAGAACGGCTCGTCCTTGGTCGCGATCGTGTTGACGTAGTCCGTGCTGCGCATCTCGGGCACGGCCACGCGCTTCTCGCGGGCGCGCTCGATCAGGCGGAGCATCAGGTAGCGGGCCCGCTCACGGCCGCGCTCGTCGACGGCGGCGTCGAGCGAGTCGAGCCATTCCTGGGTCTCTTCGGGATCAAAGTCCGGGACCTGGCTGGGAAGGCCGCCAATGATGATCGGGTTGCGATCGGATCCGGAAGCCACGCTGTTCCTTCGCTGTTCGGTGGAGCCCACGGGAGGCCGGGATGTCCATCGTGTACCCCGTCGGTGTCAAACGTCATCTCTACCGAGGGGTAACCCCCTCGGGGCTCCTGGTGGGGTCAAATCGCAACCTTACGCCCAACCCGCGCATGCGTTTCGTCAGCACGTTCGGCAGACTGAAGCCGCGGAAGACCGCAAAGCGGGACGAAGCGTGTGCCTTATGTCACCGAGCGAAGTGGAACCGGCCCGGAAGATGCGTCGAGACGGCCCCAAACGTCACCGTTTCGGCGGTCTCGGCGGCCGGGTACTTGCGCGATCCGCCCAGCCCGTGTGGACTACGGCCAGCGCTGCGCGTACGCGCGTGGCCCAAGCATTTTCCGATACATGATCAGGAGGCAAGCCGTGAGCGCGACCGCGGACCACGCGGAGGAGCGGACCAACCCGGCAGCGAGGCTGGGGTTCGAGCCCGGACAGGTGGTCCAGGAGATCGGTTACGACGACGACGTCGATTTCGATCTCCGCGAAGGCATCGAGTCCATCATCGGGTCGGACCTCGCTGACGAGGACTACGACGACGTCGCCGACGCCGTCGTGCTCTGGTTCCGCGACGAGGACGGAGATCTGACGGACTCCCTGGTCGATGCCATTGGCCTGCTGGAGGACGGCGGGGTCGTATGGCTGCTGACGCCCAAGACGGGCCGGGACGGCTACGTCGAGCCGAGCGACATCAGTGACGCCGCGCAGACCGCCGGCTTCTCCCAGACCAAGAGCATCAGCGTGGCCAAGGACTGGTCGGGCAGCCGACTGGTCGCCCCCAAGCGCTGATCCCCAAGCAGCAGGAGCCCCCGCCGGCGCAGCCGGTGGGGGCTCTGTGCGTAGGCTTGGCCTTCACCTGTTCGGTCCAGTGACTCTGTCCAGTGAAGGGATGCGCACGCCATGGCGATCGAGGTCGGCACCAAGGCCCCGGAGTTCGAGCTCAAGGACAACCACGGCCGCACCGTGAAGCTCTCCGACTTCCACGGGGAGAAGAACGTGGTGCTGCTCTTCTACCCCTTCGCCTTCACCGGCGTCTGCACCGGCGAACTGTGCGAGCTGCGCGACAACCTGCCGAAGTTCGTCAACGACGACACCCAGCTCCTCGCGGTCTCCAACGACTCCATCCACACCCTGCGCATCTTCGCCGAGCAGGAGGGCCTGGAGTACCCGCTGCTCTCCGACTTCTGGAAGCACGGCGAGGCCTCGCGCGCCTACGGCGTCTTCGACGAGGAGAAGGGCTGCGCCGTGCGCGGCACCTTCATCATCGACAAGGAGGGCGTCGTCCGCTGGACCGTCGTGAACGCCCTTCCGGACGCCCGCGACCTCGGCGAGTACGTCAAGGCCCTCGACACTCTCTGACCATCGGGGCGAATCGCCTGTCCAGGCCGGGAACCCGTCACTAGGATCCACTCGTTGATCCGATGCCAACGCACGACGGGGGCGCTGCCCCTGGAAACCACATGGAGGGACTCGTGGGAGTCAGCCTCAGCAAGGGCGGCAACGTCTCGCTGACCAAGGAGGCCCCTGGCCTGACCGCCGTCACCGTCGGTCTGGGCTGGGACGTCCGCACCACCACCGGGACGGACTTCGACCTCGACGCCAGCGCCATCCTGGTCAGCGCGGAGGGCAAGGTCCGCAACGACCAGGACTTCGTGTTCTTCAACAACCTGAAGAGCGCCGACGGCTCGGTCGAGCACACCGGTGACAACCTCACCGGCGAGGGCGAGGGTGACGACGAGCAGGTCAAGGTCAGCCTGGCCACGGTGCCCGCCGATGTCGCCAAGATCGTCTTCCCGGTGTCGATCTACGACGCCGAGAACCGCCAGCAGTCCTTCGGCCAGGTCCGCAACGCGTTCATCCGCGTGGTGAACCAGGCCGGCGGCGCCGAGATCGCCCGATACGACCTCTCCGAGGACGCCTCGACCGAGACCGCCATGGTCTTCGGCGAGCTGTACCGCAACGGCGCGGAGTGGAAGTTCCGCGCCGTGGGCCAGGGGTACGCCTCCGGCCTGCGGGGTATCGCGGCGGACTTCGGCGTCAACGTCTGAGTCACGCACATCTGATCCGTCCGGCGTCGCACGCTCCGTGCGGCGCCGGACGTGCCTCATCAGCCGTACGGAGCAGTACGGCGGTACACGGCAGCACAGCGGTTCGGAGCAGCACAGCGCTGCAGAGCAGCACAGCGGTACAGAGAGCCGCACGGCGCAGTACACGGCAGCACACAGCGGTACAGAAGCAGTTCTCACCGGGGAGGAACCACACATGGGCGTCACGCTCGCCAAGGGAGGCAACGTCTCCCTCTCCAAGGCCGCACCCAACCTCACCCAGGTGCTGGTCGGCCTCGGCTGGGACGCGCGCTCCACCACCGGAGCGCCCTTCGACCTCGACGCCAGCGCCCTGCTGTGCCAGTCGGGACGGGTGCTCGGCGACGAGTACTTCGTCTTCTACAACAACCTGAAGAGCCCCGAGGGCTCCGTCGAACACACCGGAGACAACCTCACCGGCGAGGGTGACGGCGACGACGAGTCGCTCATCGTGGACCTGACCAAGGTCCCGGCCCTCTGCGACAAGATCATCTTCCCGGTCTCTATCCACGAGGCCGACAACCGGGGCCAGACCTTCGGCCAGGTCAGCAACGCCTTCATCCGCGTGGTGAACCAGGCCGACGGCCAGGAGCTGGCCCGCTACGACCTCTCCGAGGACGCCTCCACCGAGACCGCGATGATCTTCGGCGAGCTGTACCGGTACGGCGGCGAATGGAAGTTCCGGGCCGTGGGGCAGGGGTACGCGTCCGGCCTCCGGGGCATCGCTCTAGACTTCGGGGTCAACGTTTCGTAAAGCCGCGTAATTACACGATGGGGTAGACAGTGGTACTGAAAACCTTCGGCTGGTCGTTCGCCATCACGGCGCTCGGTCTGGTCGCAGCGGTGCTCTACGGGGGGTGGGAAGCGTTCGGGATCGTCGCGATCCTGTGCATCCTCGAGATCTCGCTGTCCTTCGACAATGCGGTGGTCAACGCCGGAATCCTGAAGAAGATGAATGCCTTCTGGCAGAAGATCTTCCTCACCATCGGTGTGCTCATCGCCGTCTTCGGCATGCGGCTGGTCTTCCCCGTCGTGATCGTCGCCATCAGCGCCAAGATCGGCCCGATCGAGGCCGTCGATCTCGCGCTCAACGACGCCGAGCGCTACGAACAGCTCGTGACCGACGCACACCCGTCGATCGCGGCCTTCGGCGGTATGTTCCTGCTGATGATCTTCCTCGACTTCATCTTCGAGGACCGTGACATCAAGTGGCTCGGCTGGCTGGAGCGCCCGCTGGCCAAGCTCGGCAAGATCGACATGCTGTCGGTCTGCATCGCCCTGATCGTCCTGGCGATCAGCGCCATGACCTTCGCGACCCAGGCCCACCAGCACGGCGGTACGCACGTCGACAAGGCGTCGACCGTCCTGCTCTCGGGCGTCTTCGGCCTCATCACGTACCTCGTCGTCGGCGGTCTCTCGGGCTACTTCGAGAACAAGCTGGAGGAGGAAGAGGAGCGCGAGTACGAGGCCGAGGAGGAGGCCAAGCGCAGCGGAAAGAAGGTTTCCGTCGTGCAGCTGGCCGGCAAGGCCGCCTTCTTCATGTTCCTCTACCTCGAAGTCCTCGACGCGTCGTTCTCCTTCGACGGTGTCATCGGCGCCTTCGCCATCACCAACGACATCGTCCTGATGGCGCTCGGCCTCGGCGTCGGCGCGATGTACGTCCGTTCGCTGACGGTCTACCTGGTCCGCCAGGGCACCCTCGACGACTACGTCTACCTGGAGCACGGCGCCCACTACGCCATCGGCGCGCTCGCCGTGATCCTCATGATCAGCATCCGGTACGAGATCCCCGAGGTCGTCACCGGCCTCATCGGTGTCGCCCTCATCGCCTGGTCCTTCTGGTCCTCCGTCCGGCGCAACAGGGCCATCGCGGCGGCCGAGGGAAAAGCTGACTCCTCGGACAAGACCGAGGTGTCGTCCGGGGTGTGACACCCCCGGGAACGAGGAACGCTTCACTGCGGGGCGGCCGGTGCACCCGGCCGCCCCGCGGCGTACGGCCAGGTATCGAGTGGGGGGTGGGGGCACATGGGCTTCTTCGACGGCCTGTTTCCGGGGAGGGCCGCGCAGTTCGATTCGGGCAGCGCCTCCAGCAACGCCATCGATCTCACCAAACGGCGCCCGACGGTCTCCCTGACCAAACAGGGCGCCGCCACCGGCAATCTGCGCGTCAACCTCTCCTGGCGCATGCGCACCTCCGACATCGAGGGCCGCTCGCGCCAGAGCGGCCGGCTGCTGCGCAACCCCTCGAAGCTGTTCAAGCCCGAGGTCGTCCAGGCGCACACCCAGAGCATGGTCAACGTCGACCTCGACCTCGGCTGCATGTACGAGCTGGAGGACGGCAGCAAGGGCGTCGTGCAGCCGCTCGGCAGCTTCTTCGGGTCCCTGAACGCGCCGCCGTACGTCAACCTGAGCGGCGACGACCGCTTCGGCGGATCGTCCGGCGAGACGATCTTCGTCAACCTCGACCACAGGGACGCGATCAAGCGGCTGCTGTTCTTCGTCTACATCTACGACCAGACCCCGGCCTTCGACCGCACCCACGCCAAGGTGACGCTCTACCCCAGCAACGGGCCGCGGATCGAGATCGAACTGGACGAGCGCGCCCCGCAGGCCCGGTCCTGCGCGGTCTTCACCGTCGAGAAGGCCAAGGACGAGCTGATCGTCCGCCGCGAGGTGAAGTTCGTGTACGGCTTCCAGGCGGAGCTGGACCGGCTGTACGGGTGGGGCCTGCAGTGGGGGCGCGGCTACAAGACCAAGGCCTGACCCATGGCGTCACGGGCCGCGCCGGACGCGGAGTTACGGGCGGACAAACTGCGGGCCCATCGGAGGCAGCCGGAAGTTCGGGTCCGGGGCGGGTGCCGCGGCCGCCGCGGGCTGCGGATAGCCGTACGCCGGCTGCGCGGGCGAGACGGGCTGGGGATAGCCGTACGCCGGCTGCGCCGGGGAGGAGGCCTGCGGGTAGCCGTAGGAGGGCTGCGCGGGCGTCGTGGGCTGCGGGTAGCCGTAGCCCGGGACGGGCGCCGGGGGAGTGGTCGGCTGGGGCGGTACGGGCGCGGCCACGGGCGGCTGGACGACCGTCGCGTCGAGCCCCGGGTCCGGGGCGGCGGCCGCTGCCCCGTTCGCGTCCGTCCCGGTGTCCGTGGCGTCGTCCGTGCCCTCGTCCACCGAGATCCCGAAATCGGTGGCGAGCCCGACGAGACCGGTCGGATAGCCCTGTCCCACGGCGCGGAACTTCCAGCCCTCCCCACGGCGGTACAGCTCGCCGCAGATGATCGCCGTCTCCTCGCCCGTCTCCGCCGTCACGTCGAACACGGCCAGCGGCTCGCTGTCCGCCGCGCCCGCGTCGTACAGCAGGATCCGCAGGTCGGCGACCGACCGGAAGGTGTCGCCGTCCGAGGAGGCCGCGATCACCACCTGGTCGACCGACGGGTCCAGCCCGCCGAGATCGGCCTCGACCGTGTCGGTCAGCCCCTCCGCCACCCGCTTCTTGGGCAGCCGTCGCACCAGCCCGGAGGGGTGGCGCGGCTGGTTGTAGAAGACGAAGTCCTCGTCGGAACGCACACGACCGTCGGCGCCCAGGAGCAGCGCAGAGGCATCCACGTCGGGGACCCCGGGGCCCGGGGTCCAGCGGAGCACGGCCCGTACGGCCGCGGTGTCGAGAGGGACGTTGGAGCCCTTCAGCATCGCGTGCGTCATGACCGTCATCCTGCCTTCCCGCCCGACCCGCGGACAACGCGGGGGCCGTGGCGATCGGGGAGAGATGCGCCGGATGCGGATGAGTTACCTGGATTTCATGCTGGAAGGGAACTAAGGACACCCGCACCTACGTACTATTACCGGCCACGTGTCGTCAGGGCCCACAGAGGCAGTCGGGGGAGTTACATTGCGTCATTTCGGGCACATCCCGTCCGCTTCGCGGGCCGGGCTGTTCCACCAGGAGCCGGCCGAGTTCACCGCCGACTCGCCCGCGAGCACGCTCGCCGTGGCCCTGGGAGCCACCCTCTACAGCCCGGCCACCCGCCCGCGGCTCGCCGACGACGTGCGTAAACAGGCCGCTCGCGGGGTCGTCTCCATGGTGCTGTGCCTGGAGGACTCCATCGCCGACGCCGACGTGGAGGCGGCCGAGGTCAATCTCGTCCGCCAGTTCGCCGCCCTCGCGACGGGCGAAACCGGCGACGGTGATCGCGACGGCGACGCTGATCGCGACGGCGACGGCACGCGGACGCCCCAGGACGTGCCCCTGCTCTTCATCCGGGTCCGGGAGCCCCACCAGATCACCGATCTGGTCGCGCGGCTCGGCGACAACGTCCGCCTGCTGTCCGGCTTCGTGCTGCCGAAGTTCACCCAGACACGCGGACGGGCCTTCCTCGAAGCCCTCACCGCCGCCGAGAAGCAGAGCGGACGGCGCCTTTTCGCCATGCCCGTCCTCGAATCGCCCGAGCTGCTGCACCTCGAGACCCGCGCCGAAACCCTCGCCGGCATCGCCGCGACTGTAGACAAGTACCGCGAGCGGGTCCTCGCCCTGCGGCTCGGCGTCACCGACTTCTGCTCCGCGTACGGACTCCGCCGCTCGCCCGACATGACCGCCTACGACGTCAAGATCGTCGCCAACGTCATCGCCGACGTCGTCAACGTCCTGGGCCGCTCCGACGGCACCGGCTTCACCATCACCGGGCCCGTCTGGGAGTACTTCCGGCTCGGCGAGCGCATGTTCAAGCCCCAGCTGCGCCGCAGCCCCTTCCTGGAGGGCCGCGCGGAGGACCTGCGCACCGCGCTCATCGAGCACGACCTCGACGGGCTGCTGCGCGAGATCGAACTCGACCGGGCCAACGGCCTGCTCGGCAAGACCTGCATCCACCCCACCCACGTGGTGCCGGTGCACGCGCTCTCCGTGGTCAGCCACGAGGAGTACAGCGACGCCCAGGACATCCTGCGGCCCGAGCGGGGCGGCGGCGGGGTGCTGCGCTCCGCGTACACGAACAAGATGAACGAGGTGAAGCCGCATCGGGCGTGGGCCGAACGGACCCTCCTGCGCGCCGAAGTCTTCGGCGTCGCCAGGGAGGACGTCGGCTTCGTCGATCTGCTCACCGCCGGACTGGCCGGCTGACGGAAGGTGATGAACGACGTGGTGTGGTCGGGAACGTGGGTCGCGGAGCGACTGGGCGTCGAACTGATCGGCGACGAGGAGCTCCCGGGCCTGTTGGGCCTCGCACTGCGCCGCAACCCCAAGCGCGCGCATCTGCTGGTCTCCAACGTGCTCGGCAAACACGTGCCGCAGAGCCCGGGCCTCGTCTACGGGACGGCCTTCGCCCTCGGCCTGCGCGTACGGGACCTCCTCGGGCCCGCGGAGACCGCCCGCAGCGTGGTCCTCGGCTACGCGGAGACGGCCACCGGCCTCGGCCACTCGGTCGCCGACGGGATGGGCTTCGCGCCCTACCTGCACTCCACCCGGCGGCCCGTCGACGGGGTCGCGAGCGCGGGCGGCTTCGAGGAGTCCCACTCGCACGCCACCTCGCACCTGCTCCTCCCGGAGGACCCGAAACTGCTCGCCGGGGACGGCCCGCTGGTCCTCGTCGACGACGAGTTCTCCACCGGCAACACCGTCCTCAACACCATCCGTGATCTGCACGAGCGCCACCCGCGCGAGCGGTACGTGATCGTCGCCCTGGTCGACATGCGCTCGGCGGCCGATCAGGGCCGGCTGGAGAGCTTCGCCCAGGAGATCGGCGCCCGCATCGACCTGGTGGCCGGTGCGGCCGGCACCGTACGGCTGCCCGAGGGCGTCCTGGAGAAGGGCCAGGCGCTCGTCGCCGCGCACGAGACCGCTCCGGTCGAGTCGCCCCGGACGCCCGCGAACGCACCCGTACGGGTCGAACTCGGCTGGCCGGCGGACGTCCCGGACGGCGGCCGCCACGGTTTCTCCGCGCCCCACGCCATCGCGCTGAACGAGGCCCTGCCTGCCATGACCGAGCGCCTCGCCACGGCCCTCGGCGGTGCCCGGCGCGTCCTGGTCCTCGGCTTCGAGGAGCTGATGTACGCGCCGCTGCGGCTCGCCCTCGCACTGGAGCGGGCCGGGCACGACGTCTCGTACTCCACCACCACCCGCTCGCCCGTCCTCGCCGTCGACGACCCCGGCTACGCCATACGCACCCGGCTGGTCTTCCCCGCCCACGACGCGCCCGCCGACGGACCCGGCGAGCGGTACGCCTACAACGTCGCCGGCGCCGGCTTCGACGCGGTCGTCGCCGTCGTCGACTCCGCCGCCGACAACCCCGAACTGCACGCTCCCGACGGCCTGCTGGCCCAGCTCGCGGCCCACATACCGCACGTGGTCCTCGCCGTCGTCCCGTCGTACGTTCCCGCGCTCGTCACCGGAGCGCCCGACGCTCCCGAGGCCATCGTCGCCCTCGGAGCTCCCGACGCCCTCGAAGCTCCCGAAAGGAGCTCCATGCTGCCCGAGCCCCTCCGCGGCCCCGCCTTCTCCTCGTACGCACCCGAGGAGGTCGGCTGGCTGCTCCAGGACCTCTCGGACGTCGAACTGGAGGCCCCGACCGAGGAGCGCGAGGAGGCGATACAGAGCGGCGGCGCCCACTACGCCGAGTCGCTTCCGGTCGAGTACCAGCCCAGCGACCGGTACCAGGAGCTCTTCCACGCCGCACTGGAGACCTCCGCCGCCCGCATAGCCCGCGCCGTCGGCACCGTCACCGAGACCGTCCTCGCCGAGAGGTCCGGCCGGGGGAGCGGCACGCCCGTCCTCGTCTCGCTGGCCCGGGCCGGCACCCCCGTCGGCGTCCTCATGCGCCGCTGGGCCCAGGCCCGCCACGGCCGCGACCTGCCCCACTACGCCGTCTCCATCGTCCGCGGCCGCGGCATCGACGCCAACGCGCTGCGCTGGCTCGCCGCCCACCACGACCCGGCCGACGTCGTCTTCGTCGACGGCTGGACCGGCAAGGGCGCCATCACCCGCGAACTCGCCGAAGCGCTGCAGAAGTTCGAGCGCACCGAGGGGATCGCCGGCTTCGACCCGGAGATCGCCGTCCTCGCCGACCCCGGCTCCTGCGTGCGCACCTACGGCACCCGCGAGGACTTCCTCATCCCCTCCGCCTGCCTCAACTCCACCGTCTCCGGCCTGATATCGCGCACCGTCCTCCGCGCCGACCTCGTCGGACCCGACGACTTCCACGGCGGCAAGTTCTACCGCGAGCTGGCCGGCGCCGATGTCTCCAACGACTTCCTCGACGCCGTCGCCGCCCGGTTCGACGAGGTCGCCGAGGACGTCGCCACCGCCGTCAAGGAGCTGCTCGCCGCCGACCGCACCCCCACCTGGGAGGGCTGGGCGGCCGTCGAGCGGATCAGCGAGGAGTACGGCATCCACGACGTCAACCTGGTCAAGCCCGGCGTCGGCGAGACCACCCGGGTCCTGCTGCGCCGCGTCCCCTGGAAGATCCTCGCCCAGCGCGGCGCGGGCGCCGACCTCGCGCACGTACGCCTGCTCGCCGAGCAGCGCGGGGTGCCCGTCGAGGAGGTCGACGGACTCCCGTACACCTGCGTGGGACTGATCCACCCCCAGTACACGAGAGGCGCCACCGGCGCCGACGGGAAGGCGGTGGTCTCCCAGTGACCTCGGTGAACACGTCCGTGATGGTCGCGAGCGACCTCGACCGTACGCTGATCTACTCCTCGGCCGCTCTCGCCCTCGGGATGCCCGACGCGCAGGCGCCCCGGCTGCTCAGCATCGAGGTGCACGAGTCCAAGCCCCTGTCGTACATGACCGAGGACGCGGCCGTGCTCCTGGAGCAGCTGGGCGGCGAAGCCGTCTTCGTCCCCACCACGACCCGCACCCGCAAGCAGTACCAGCGCATCCAACTCCCGGGCCCCGCACCGAAGTACGCGATCTGTGCCAACGGCGGGCACCTGCTCGTCGACGGCGTCGCCGACCAGGACTGGCACGAGGCCGTGGTCCGCCGGCTCGCCGAGGAGTGCGCGCCGCTCGCCGAGATCCGCGCGTACTTCACCGCCACCACGGACCTGTCCTGGGTGCGCAAGCACCGCGTCGCCGAGGACCTCTTCGCCTACCTCGTCGTGGAGCGCGAGCGGCTGCCGGAGGAGTGGCTGACGCGGTTCGGCGACTGGGCCGAGGACCGCGGCTGGACGGTCTCCCTCCAGGGCCGCAAGGTGTACGCCGTGCCGAAGCCGCTCACCAAGAGCGCGGCCATGCGCGAGGTCGCCCGCCGCTGCGGCGCGACCCTCACCCTGGCCGCCGGGGACTCCCTCCTCGACGCCGACCTGCTGCTCGCCGCCGACCGCGCCTGGCGGCCCGGCCACGGTGAACTGGCCGACACGGCATGGACCGCCCCGCACCTCGACGTGCTCGCCGAGCGCGGCGTGGCGGCCGGCGAGGAGATCCTGCGCCGCTTCCGGGCAGCCGTGTCCGCACACCGCGCGTCCGTGCCCGCGCAGCTCAACGGTTCCCCCGCCGCGCTCCCCGACCCGGCCTGAGCAGCCGCGTCCCGACGAAGCACAGCACCGCACCCGCCGCCACGACGAGCACCGCCTTCGAGTACACCGACACATAGCCGGTGACCTCCTCCCAGTTGTCGCCGAGCGCGTAACCGGCCAACACGAAGGCGGTGTTCCAGAGCGCGCTGCCCAACGTCGTGAAGACGAGGAAGGCGGGCAGCGGCATCCGTTCGACGCCCGCCGGCACGGAGATCAGACTGCGGAAGATCGGCACCATCCGGCCGAAGAACACCGCCTTCATGCCGTGCCGGGCGAACCACGCCTCCGTCCGCTCGATGTCCGCGACCTTCAGGAGCGGCAGCCGGGCGGCGAGGGCGACGGTGCGCTCCCGGCCGAACCGCGCCCCGACCCCGTACAGCGCGAGCGCGCCGACGACCGAGCCGGCCGTGGTCCAGAGCAGGGCGGCGAGCAGATCCATCCGCCCGGTGGCGGACGCGAAGCCGGCGAGCGGCAGGACGACCTCGCTCGGGATCGGAGGAAAGAGGTTCTCGAGGGCGACGGCGAGGCCCGCGCCGGGGGCGCCGAGTGTGTCCATGAGGCTGTTGATCCAGCGTTCCATGGCTTCCACGCTAGGAATCGGGGCGCCGGAGCGGACTGATGGCGGCCGCACGACGAGGGTGCGGTTTTCCGCAGTGCGGGCGGTGGGGTGGGCCGACTAGCGTGACGGATCATGAGCGACCTCACGCGGGACCCTGCTCGGGACTTAGACGGGCATGATGCGCAGGATTCCGAGGGTGCTCGGGACTCTGACGGGCACGACGCCAGGGACTCCGAGCGGCACGGTGCCCGGGATTTCGAGGGGCAGGGTGTCCGGGAGTCCGACCGGCGGCTTGGTGCTGGGGACTTGGGCTCCGCCGAGGAGTCCGACCGGCCACGTGCGGGGGTCCTGGGATCGGCCTCGGACAGCGCCGTGGACACCGCCATGGACACCGCCGTGGACACCGCTCCGGACTTCGGTCGGCCTATCTTCGGGGCGGCGCTCGGCACGCATCTCGTGCGCCGGCTTCGGACGGCCGTCGGGCTCGTGCTCGGGGCCGGGACGGCCGTCCTGGAGCTTCTCGGTGCCGTCGTCGGCGGCCTCGCGCTGCTCCCCCTGCTCGCCTCGCCGCGCGGCAGGCAGGCCGTCCTGCGCCCGTTGACCGCCGCCGGCCGTGTGCTCGTCCGGCTGGAGCGAGCCCGCCTCGACCGCTTTCTCGGCGTCCGCCTCCCCGGCGTGCACGAGGACGGCGACGCCCTGCGCTACCTCGCCGCCCGCTGGCCCCTCGGCCTGCTCGGCGCGGTCGTCCTCGGCTGCGCCGCGTACGGCCTCGGCCTCGGCACCTTCGTCCTCTACGGCTGGCTGATCACCGAGATCGATCACCCCTGGCTCGTCGCCTTCAGCAGCGTCGGCGGGTTCTTCCTGCTCTTCCTCTCCGTCCAGGGCGCTCTCGGAGTCGTCTCCCTGGAAGGCCAGTTGGCCCGCCGCCTCCTCGCGCCCAGCCACGCCCACGCGCTGGAGGCCCGGATCGCCCAGCTCGCCAGCAGCCGTGCCGAGGTCATGGACGTCGTGCACGACGAGCGCCGCCGCATCGAGCGCGACCTCCACGACGGCGTACAGCAGCGGCTCGTCGCCCTGGGCATGCTGCTCGGCCGGGCCCGCCGGCTGCGCGCCCGCGATCCGGAGCGTGCCGACGAACTCCTGCTGCAGGCCCACGAGGAGAGCCGGCGCGCGCTGACCGAACTGCGCGAGGTGGCCTGGCGCGTCTACCCGACCGTCCTCGACGAGGCGGGCCTGCGCGCGGCCCTGGAGAGCGTCGCCGAGCGAAGCCCGCTGCCCGTGGGGCTGGCGTACGCGGTGGAACGGCCGCTTCCGAGGGCGGTGGAGACGGTGGCGTACTTCGTCGTCTCGGAAGCGGTGACCAATGTGGTCAAGCACGCGGGCGCGACCCGGATCGACGTACATGTGGCAGTGAAGGAAGGGGAGTTGAACGTGCGGGTGACGGACGACGGGGTGGGCGGCGCGGACGCGTCGGGGAGCGGGCTGAGCGGGCTCGCGAGCAGGGCGGCGGCGCTGGACGGGCGGTTCGCCGTGCACAGTCCGGCGGGCGGCCCGACGGTCGTACGGGCGGTGCTGCCGTGCGCGTGATCCTGGCGGAGGACTCGACCCTGCTACGGGAAGGGCTCGTACGGCTCCTGACCGAGGAGGGGCACGAGGTGACGGCGGCCGTCGGCAACGCGGTCGAACTGCTCGCGGCGGTGGCGGCGGACCCGCCGGACGTGGTCGTCGCGGACGTCCGGATGCCGCCGACGCACACGGACGAGGGGCTGCGGGCGGCCCTGGAGATCCGCCAGGAGTGGCCGGCGGTCGGTGTTCTCGTGCTCTCGCAGTACGTGGAGCGGCGGTACGCCACCGAGCTGCTGACCGGCGAGTCGGGGGCGGTGGGGTACCTGCTCAAGGACCGGGTGGCGCAGGTCGACGAGTTTCTGGACGCGCTGGAGCGGGTGGGGGCGGGGCG
Source organism: Streptomyces sp. NPDC046712 (assembly GCF_040645695.1). Lineage (NCBI taxonomy): Bacteria > Bacillati > Actinomycetota > Actinomycetes > Kitasatosporales > Streptomycetaceae > Streptomyces > Streptomyces sp. NPDC046712. The sequence continues at coordinate 311,877 of NZ_JBEYYW010000002.1, forward strand.
GACGGCGTTCGACCCCGAGGTCGTCCGCCGCCTCCTCGTCCGCACCACCCACACCGATCCGCTGTCACGCCTGACGCCACGCGAGGGGGACGTGCTCGCGGCGATGGCGCAGGGGCACACGAACGCGGCGATCGCCGGGCAGCTTCATGTCTCGCAGAGCGCGGTGGAGAAGCACGTCAACGCGATCTTCGACAAGCTGGAGCTGACGGGCCGGGGCGAGGGCTACAGCCGACGGGTCCTGGCGATCCTGCGCTACCTGGGCAGCTGACCCGCCGGCCTGCCGGCCGGGTGACCGGCTGACCTGCTGGCCTGCGACCTGCTGAGTTGCCGACCTGCCGGCCTGCGACCTACTGAGTCGCCGACCTGCTGAGTTCCTGATCAGCCGCAGCAGCCTCCGCCGCAGCACCCGCCTCCGCCGCCGCCGGAGGGGGCGGGGCCGCTGGTCGCCGTACCGCCCACGGCCACGGCCGAGAGCAGCTTGACGGTGTCGTCGTGCCCGGCGGGGCAGGCGGCGGGGTCGGAGGATTCGGCCATGGGACGGCTGAGTTCGAAGGTGTCGCCGCAGGTGCGGCAGCGGTACTCGTAACGAGGCATACGGAACAGGCTAGCGGGCGGCCTCGGCCAGCGGTTGTCGGCGCTGTCGTCAGGCGTCACCCGTGGTCACTTGTCGTCGGCCGTCATCAGCGTCCCCCGTCACCGGCCGTCATCCGCGGTCGAGTGTCTGCTCCGCCCAGATCGTCTTGCCGGTCGCGGTGTGCCGGGTGCCCCAGCGGTGGGTGAGCTGGGCGATCAGGAGCAGACCGCGCCCGCCCTCGTCGAAGATCCGCGCGCGGCGCAGATGCGGCGAGGTGGGGCTGCCGTCGGACACTTCGCAGATGAGGGTGCGGTCGTGGATGAGCCGGAGCTGGATGGGCGCTGCCCCGTACCGGATGGCGTTGGTGACCAGCTCGCTGACGACCAGTTCGGTGACGAAGGCCACCTCCTCGTCGAGCCCCCACGCGGCGAGCCGTTCGGCGGCCATCCGGCGGGCGTCACCGACGACGGCCGGGTCCGAGGGGAGGTCCAGGGCACCCACATGGTCGGCGTGGAGCGCTCTGGTCCGGGCCAGGAGCAGCGCGACGTCGTCGGCGGGCCGCTCGGCAGGCGTGGGGAGCAGAGTGTCGAGGACGCGGTCGCAGCTCCCCTCCAGCGAGTCCGCCGGGTCGGTCAGGGTGCGGCACAGCTCCTCGATACCGGCGTAGGGATCATGCTGCCGGGCCGTGACCAGTCCGTCCGAGTAGAGGGCGAGCAGGCTGCCCTCGGGCAGTTCCAGCTCGGTGGCCTCGAACGGCAGGCCGCCGACGCCGAGGACAGGACCGGGGGTGATCCGGGCGACGTGGGCCGTACCGTCCGGGAGGGCGACGATGGGTGGCGGGTGGCCGGCGCTCGCGGCCGTGCACACCCTGGCGACCGGGTCGTACACCGCGTACAGGCAGCTGGCGCCGGTCTCGCCGCTGCCGCTGCTGCCCCCGTCGCCGGCGTGGTCGTCCACCTCGCTCCCGATACGGAGGACGAGGTCGTCCAGGTGTGCCAGCAGCTCGTCGGGCGGGAGGTCGACGTCGGCGAGGGTCCGTACGGCGGTGCGCAGCCGCCCCATGGTCGCCGAGGCATGGATGCCGTGGCCGACGACATCGCCGACGACCAGGGCGACCCGAGCGCCGGAGAGCGGGATCACGTCGAACCAGTCGCCGCCGATGCCGGCCCGTGAGCCGGCCGGCAGGTACCGGGACGCGACCGCAACGGCGGTCTGCCGGGTGGGCCCGCGCGGCAGCAGGCTCTCCTGCAGGGCCAGGGCGGCGGAACGCTCGTGGGTGTAGCGGCGGGCGTTGTCGACGCACACGGCGGCGCGACCGGCCAGCTCGCGCCCCAGCGTGACGTCGTCCTCCGTGAACGCGTCGGGGCGGGAGCGGAACAGGACGGCGACGCCGAGCGTGATGCCCCGGGCGATCAGTGGCACGGCCATCATGGAGCTGGGTCCGAGGGCGCGCGCCCTCTCGCCCCGGGCCGGAACTGCCGCCATCCACCGGTCGAAGTCCTCCCGGCCGCTGCCGCTCAGCACCGCCTGCCCGGAGCGCAGCGCACGGGCGGGCGGGGAGAACGCCGGGTAGGCGTCCGTCGCGCCGAGGCCGACGACCGCCTCCGGGGTGCCCTCCGAGATCGAGAGGTGCGCCGCCCGGCGCAGCAGCACGGTGCCGTCCGGCGGGCCGGGCGCGGGTTCCTCGCCGCGCATCACCTCGTCGAGCAGGTCCACGCTGGCGAACTCCGCGAACATCGGCACCACCAGCTGGGCCAGCTCCTCGGCGGTGCGGGTCACGTCCAGCGTCGTACCGATCGAGACCGTCGCCTCGGCGAGGACGGCCAGGCGCTGCCGCGCCCAGTGCTGCTCGCTGCTGTCGAACGCGGCGAGGGCGACCGCGCAGACCGTGCCGTTCCGGTCCCGGACCGGCCACATCTCCAGGTCCCAGGCGTGCTCGCGGATACCGGACGGGGCCCGCGTGTAGCTCTCGTAGTGCATCGGCCGCCCGGTCTCGGCGACCTCCCGCAGGGACCTCAGGAAGCCCAGGCTGGTGCCGTCCTCCGGCACGGTCTCCAGGTAGAACCGCCCCCGCAGCTCCTCCTCGGACAGGCCCATGACCCGGCTCGCCGTGTCGTTGAGCCGCAGATAACGCTGCTCGAGGTCGAACAGGGACATCGAGACCGAGGCCTGTCCGAACGCCGACACCACCAGCTCGCGTTCGTCGTCGTCCCCGCGCCCAGGTCCCATGGAACCAGGGTGATCCCTCCGCGGTGACCGATCAACCGGACGTGCCGCGGCAGGACGTGCCGCCGCAGGACCTGTCGCCGCCTGGGTGTGACTGTGGGGACGCGTGACAGGGCCGGACGCGTAACGGCAGGACGCGTGACCGCGGGACGTACCGCTTTACGGGCGGTGAGCCGCGCCCCGGTCCTCGCGGATCTGTTCGACGACGCGGGCGGCGGTGGCGCGGACCGCTTCCAGTTCGATCAGGAAGTGCCAGTAGTCGGGGTGTCGGCCCTCGAGCGTGCCGATCGCCCGGTCGAGCCGTCCCACGGCGTCGTCGAGGGGGCGGGCGTGCCGGGGGTCGGGGGTGTTGCGCCCGGCCATGGCGAGGCGCTGGGCGTCCCGGATCGTGAACCGGGTGCGGTCGATCTCCTGCTGCGGATCCTTGGCGACGGCTTCGAGGCGGCGGAGCCGGTCGCCGGCGGCGGAGACGGCCTCGTCGGTGTTGTTGAGCAGGGCGCGGGCCGTGGCGAGGAGGCTGGTGGCGTCCGGCCAGCGCTGTTCGTCGCGGGCCTTGGCCGCTTCCCTGAGCTTCTCCTCGGCCTTGCGGAGGTTCTCGCCGGCCTGATCGGGGACGTGCTGGAGGTCCTGCCAGCAGGCGGCGGAGAAACGGCGGCGGAGTTCGGACAGGACCGGTTCGACCGCGCCGGCCCGGGTGGTGAGCGCCTCGGCGCGGGTACGGAGGGAGACCAGGCGCTTGCTGGTCTCGGCGGCCCGCTCGGGGAGGCGCTCGGCCTCGGCGCGCACGGCCTCGGCGTCGCGCAGGACGCGGTCGGCGCGCTGGAGGGTCTCGGGGACGCCGTGGCGGCCGGCGCCTTCGTTGAGCCGGGTGAGCTCGGGCCCGAGGCCGGCGAGGCGCGCGGCGAGATCATCCGCTCTCAGACCGGACTGCCGCACCATGTCGAGAGCGGTGCTCGCGTTCCGGAGCGCCTGTCGCGCCCGCTCGACGGCGGGGGCGAGCCGGGCGAGCTGGGTCTCGGCCTTGTCGAGGAGCGGCCCGAGCCCCTGCTCGAACCGGTCCAGCTCCCCCTTGACCCGTACGAGCTCGTCCTTGGCGCGCGTGAGTTCGGCGCGGGCGCGGTTGGCGGTGGCGGCGTCGAGCTCGTCACGGTCGAGATCGTGGGCGTCGACGGCTGTGATGTAGGCGTGGCTGACCTCGTCGATCCGCTGGCCGAGGGCCGCGAAGCCGTCGATGGCGCGCCGGGCGCCGGGGGAGCTGTCGACGGCCGTGATCGTCTCGATGGAGATCCGCAGATCACGCTGGGCGGTGTCCAGCTCGTAGAACGCGGCAGCCGCGGCGTCCTTGGCGGCCTGCGCCTCGGCCCGCTGGCTCTCGCCACGCCCGCCGAACCAGCGCCGGGTGCCGCCGCCGGCGAAGGCGGTGGGTAGGAGGGCGACGGCGAGGAAGGGAAGCATGAGCGCGACCCGCCCGACTCCTGCCCCCGTCGCGGCGCTCGTGGAACTGCCCCTCGCGTGAGTCGCCGCCACGTCCCTCTCCCGTGCTGTGTCCGCCCGCCCTGCCCGGTCGGTTCATTCTCCCACCAGGTAAGGACGAACACACGGGCCTGTCAGTTCGCGCTTCGGACGACGACTTCGCCGTTGTCGCTGCGGGCGGTCACGACGTGCGCGCTGCCCTTCTGGTTCGGCACATCGATCCGGACCTCGCCGTTGTCGCTGCGCCCGTCGACGTCGTACGTGGCCGAGCCGGTCGGCAGGGCGATGTCGATCTCCCCGTTGTCGCTCTCGGCCCGCACCCGCTCCGGGACCGCGCCGAGGGTGAGCCGTACGGCCCCGTTGTCGGAACGGGCGACGACCTGCCGGGAGGTGGTGCCGCCCTCGACGACGACCTCCCCGTTGCCACTGGTCAGATCGAGCGCGCCGGAGGCGTTGCGCACGACGATCTCCCCGTTGTCGGCCGAGATCTTCAGGGCGGTGTCGAACCCGTCGGCGGTCACTTTCCCGTTGTCGTCCTCGACGGTGACGGCGACGCCGCGGGGCACCTGGATCCGGTGCACGGACTCGCAGTCGCTGGCAACGGCGTCGCAGTCCACGCGCAGCGTGAGCCGCCCGCCCTCCAGCTTCCAGGTGGCGTCGGGCCCGTCGCCCATGAACACCCACCCGTCGACCTGCCGACTGACCCGCACGTCCTTGACGTCGGCGGGCACGATCTCCAGCACGGAGTTGTCGGAGTCGACCGTGAGCGTGTCACCGGAGAACGCGAAACTCTTCTTCTCCACGGGCGCCCCCTCGACATCGGCGCTCCCGCACCCACCGACCCCGAGGGCGACGACGACGGCCCCGCCGAAGGCGAGGAGCGTACGGATGCGGCGACGAGCGGCCATGACGAAAACCCCCAGGTAACGCGCTGACTGTCCCCCCACGGTAGGGACCCCACCCACCCCCCGACGATCCGGCGACCCACCGTCCGATGGTGGGGCTATCCCCCGACCCCTATCGGTTTGCGGGACCCACCCGTGGGCCATGTACGCTGTTGCCTCATTCCACGGGTGCGTAGCTCAGGGGTAGAGCGCTGCTCTTACAAAGCAGATGTCGGCGGTTCGAAACCGTCCGCGCCCACCAGTGCAAAGGCCCCCAGCCGATCATGGCTGGGGGCCTTTGACATCTACTTCTGACATCAACGGGGACGGTTGGTCACGCCCGGGGACGGCTCCTGAGCAGCCGGTCCATGTGACTGACGGCCTCGCGCTGGGTGTCCTGGACGACGTGGGTGTAGACGTTCATCGTGACAGCGATCTGGCTGTGCCCGAGGATCTCCATGACCACGCGGGGAGCGACGCCGGCAGCGGTGAGCAGGGTCGCCGTTCCGTGGCGGGCATCGTGCAGCCGGATGACGCGGAGACCGGCGTCCTTGGCTACGCGGGTGAACGAGCGGTAGAGGTTACGCGGCTCGATCGGCTGACCGGTCCGGGTGGTGAAGACATACCCGGTGTCCTCCCACTTCTCCCCGGCCCGCTCGCGCATCGCGGCCTGCTTGAGGCGCTGCCACCGCAGGGGAGCGACGCAGATGGCGGGGAGAGGGAGCGTCTGCTTGCGTCGGCGCCCCTTGGGATCGTCCTCGTACGCCTTTCCCCCGACCCGCTGGCGCTGCGTCCTGACCCGGATCTCCCGCTTGTTCAGGTCGACGTTCTCCCAGCGGAGGCCGACGACCTCCCCGCGGCGGAAGCCGAGGGCGATGGCGAGGACGAAGGCGGCGTACAGCGGGTCTTTGCGGGACGCGGCGAGGAAGTCGAGCGTGTCGTCCAGCGACCAGGGGGAGGACAGGGGGTTCAACTCGCGTCAGAACGATGCCTCCGGAGCTTCGACCCCAGGATGGTGGGGCGCCGTGCGCCGGTGCCGCTACGTCGTGGTGAGCACGGGGAGGCTCCCATCCCGTCTATCGTCGACCCAGGCAGAGCCGAGTAGACACGGGTCCTGGCGTCCAGGTCGTGTGGGTCGACGGCAGACGGGATGGGAGCCAGGGCAGACGAGCCCGGCCCTACGAACCGACATCAGAGATGAGTCAGGAGTCCGCGCTCGACGGTAGCGGCCTATCCACCAGAGAGTCCCTGACTGCGGCAACGCCTGAGGCGCACGGGGCCTCCGGAGCCGTGTGCGGCTGCACCACCCGGAGCGGCCTTGGATTGCCTAAAGGTGCCGGCGTTGCAGGTCAGACCTCGTGAAGTCGCCCATAGCGCAGCTCCTGGAGGCGCCGACAGGTGATTTCTTAGGTCAGAAGCTGCCACTGGTCGCGCCAACTTGCGACATGATCAGGCTTTATGACGGTGTTTTTAGAGTCAGGGTTACGCGGGCGTACGCCCCCGACTTGCTCCAGGAATTGCATGTGCCGGGCGCGCACTTCGGCGCGGAGCTCGTCGCCCTCCGCGATGTAGAAGTGGTGGCTGTCCGTTGCAATGTGGACGAGGATGACTCGGCTGCACGTGAGAGCTGTGAATTTGTCGATGTCTGCGATCATCCAGGCGCCCTTGGCTGCCACCATCACTTGAGCATCGTGCTCGCCAACCTCGATGTAGGTCTGGGCTCCCTTGAGTTTGGATGGGATCCCTCGCAATAGCGCCTCAGCGACCGCGAGGTGGCGGCCTGCCTGGTGGGTCTGGGAGTGGGTACGTGCGGCGGCGACTGACATGGATGCAGCATGCCGCAAAGCGCGACGAGGGGAAGAGGGTTCAGCCCGGCGGGATCGCTTGAGCGCAGCTGTCGCCAGCCACGCAGGCTTCGGTGAGATGGCATCCATGTCTGACATCAACGAGAGCGTACGCATGCAGCTCTGGGCGGTTCCTTGAGGGTGCCTCGGGTGAGGTGTGAGCAGTTGGGGCGGGTCTCCGGTCGAACCTACAAAGCAGTCAGCGCCCACCAGTGCAAAGGGCCCTCGCGGATCACGTGGAGGGGCGCTCGGTATCCGTCTCTGACGTCAGCGGGGGCGATCAGGACGGGGCGCGCCGGGGCCGGTCGGTCGGGCATTCACGCAGAATGGGGCTTCGCTATGATCCGTGCATGTCGCTACAGAAGGTAGATGCCGCGTAGGGCCCCGAGTGGGCTTCGGGCGAAGCAACCCGATTCCCGGAGCCTTCGTGCGATCAGCACGTTGCTCATTGGCGTCTGTCCCGGACCGCCGGCGTGTACTTCCCTGCACACATACTTGTTTGTCGATGGCCTGGACATGGTGTCGCGCAGCGACAGCAGGGCAGCCGGCTTCCATCCGCGGTGGCTTCTCCGCCCCGGGGGACCGCTCTATCCGACTGATGCGGCCCGCACCGTGAGCGTTGCGACCGATGGGGTTGGCTTCGGGGTGCGACTGCAGGGCGAAAACGTGGTTTGGACCGACCTGATGCACCCGGGGTTCGACGGGAGGGTCGTCGAGGAGGTGCGCTTTCATCTCGGGCAGTACATAGGGGAGATCGAGCGGGCGTACGCGCACAGGCCTGCGTTCTTGTCGCCTTGACTGGGCCCGCGCGCGGGGGATGTACTCCGAGGTATGGACGAGGTGGGGGACGCGCCCGAGGTTGAGGTGCCGGATGGTGAGATGACGCCGGAGGGGTACGTCGAGACCAGGTTGACGCAGTATCAGGAGTGGTACGACGGCAAGGCCACCAAGATGAAGGCCATGCACCTGCGGATGCGGACCGTGTCCGTCGTCGGCGGGGCGCTCGTGCCCGTGTTGGTCAATCTTGATCTGGGGTTCGCGAAGATGACCGCCACCGCGCTCAGCCTGGTGGTGGTGGCCTCGGTGTCGCTGGAGAGCGTGTACCGGTATCGCGAGCAGTGGAAGAACTACCGGTCCACCGAGCAGCTGCTCGGGCACGAGCGGGTCTACTTCGCCGCCAAGGTGGGGCCGTACCACAACCTTTCGGAACGCGATCGCTTCACGACCTTGGTCGCCAGGGTCGAGAAGGCCATCGCCAGCGAGAACTCGGCCACGCTCAACGTCATGACCCTCGGCGGCCAGGTCTCCGCCGACGTCCAGCAGAGCGGCGTACCGGCGCCCCGGCAGGCGGCGGAGGGGAGTTGACTCTCCGGATCACCGTTCTCGGATCCGCCACCCCCTACCCGCGGCCCGGGAACCCCTGCTCCGGATATCTCGTCGAGGGCGGCGGCGTCCGGGTGTGGGTGGACGCCGGGAGCGGGGCACTCGGGGAGTTGCAGCGGTACGCCGGGCTCGGGGAGATCGACGCGGTGTGGATCTCGCACCTCCACGCCGACCACAGCGCCGACCTGCTCACCGCCTACTACGGACTCCTCTACGCCGACATCCGGCTCGACGCGCCCGTTCCGCTCTACGCGCCGCCCGGGACCGCCGACCGGCTCGCCGGGTTTCTGACCAACGGGCCCCGGCGCAGTCCCGTCGAAGACGCCTTCGCCGTCGAGGAGTTGTACGACGGGCACGAGGCGCGGGTCGGCGGGCTGACTCTGCGCGGCCGGGCCGTCGAGCACGGCGGTATCCCCGCCTTCGGACTGCGGATCGAGGACGAGGAAGGGCGCCGGATCGCGTACTCCGGCGACTGCGAGCCGTGCCCGTCCCTCACTGAACTCGCCCGGGACTGCGAGCTGTTCGTCTGCGAGGCCGACGGCGAGGGGCCCGGTCACCACTCCGCCGAGCAGGCGGGGAGAACGGCTGTCGACGCCCACGTCGGCAGACTGGTCGTGACGCACGTGGGGCCCAGCGTGGATCCCCGTCACGCCGTGGCGGACGCCGGCCGGGTGTTCGCGGGCGAGGTCGCGTACGCCGCGCCCGGCCGCGTCTTCGCCGTCACGCGTCGAAGTCGTACTCCAGGACGTACGACGCCGAGTCCAGCGTCATCTCGTTGAGCTCCACCGCAACCCCCTTGTCCGTGAAGGCCGTACGGCCGATCAGGATCACCGGCGTGCCGAACTCCAGGGCGAGCCGCGTGGATTCGTCGGCCGAGGGCATCCGGCAGCGGATCTCCTCGCGGAAGTGGACGGGCTGGTGGCCGAGTTCGGCCAGTCGGGCGTAGGTGCCGCCGGGGCCCGTATCCGGGGTCGCGATCGGTGTGCCCTGGGCGAGGGTGGCGGGGAGGTACGAGACGGAGAGCAGGACCGGCTTGTCGTCCAGGACGAAGCGGCGGCTGCGCACGCAGACCGGGGAGTCCGGCGGCAGGCCCAGCGCTCCGGCGACCCGGGCGCTCGCCCGCTTCTCGCCGACCTCGATCTGGTCCACCACCAGCGCCCGGTCCTCGATGTCCGCCGACCAGACCGATCGGCCCGTGCCCCAGTGGTCCTGTGCGAGCCGGGGGATGCCCCGCCGGCGGAGCGGGCGGAACGAGCGGACGAAGACCCCGGCGCCCTTGCGGGCCTCGGCCAGGCCCTCGTTGCGCAGTACGGACAGGGCCTGGCGGGCCGTCATCCTGGCCACCTCGTACGTGGTCATCAGATCGTTCTCGCCGGGGAGCCGGTCGCCGGGGGCGAAGGCGCCTGACTGGATGGCGGTTCTCAACTCGTCGGCGATGCGCTGGTACTTGGGCCGACGACCGCTGTCCTGGTCAGTCATGGGTGGACCACTCCCTTCGTTGCGGGACACCCTACGGCGCGCTCGGACGAGGGGAAGCACGCGTGTGGGCCGACGTGTGCGGTCGATCCATCCATCGGGGGACATCTCTAGAGATACGTTGACAGGGAGGGGTCTCCAGGCTTCTCTGGGTGTATCTCTAGAGATCTGGGACTCGCCTGTGACTCCGGGATTCCGGGACGGAGGGGATTCGTGCAGCCTTTGCCCGAGGTCGGTGACCTCGTACGCGACACTGCCACCGGGCGGGTCGGCTTCTACGTGGACAGCGTCGCCGGCCGGTTTCTGATCCGGCCCGTCAACGGCGGCCGCGAGTGGGAGGCCGAACCCGGGGACGTACAGCTCGCCACGCCCATGAGGGAGCTGCGGGCACGCGCCGCGGAGATCAACGCCCGGAGCAGACGGGGGCTCGGGGGCTAGAGCGGCTCGGGGGCTAGAGCGCGGGGCGCGCCTGACGTCGGCAGTGCACCGCGCCCAGGGGGCGATACTGGCGGTGCGCGCCGGGCCTCGGGGGCTGGCGTTGTCGGTGCACCGGGCCTGGGGAGCTGACCTCGCCGGTCCGCCGCTCCCCACGGAGCCGGGCCTCAGGACCTGACCTCGCCGGTCCGTCACGCCCTACGGCGCCACGCCCCACCCCGCCTCGGACCTGACGTTGTCAGTCCGGCGCGCAACACTGGAGGCATGTGCCGCAGCATCAAGACCCTCCGACCGCCCGCCCTCCCCGAAGAGGCCACCGAGGACGACATCCGCGCCGCCGCCCTGCAGTACGTCCGCAAGGTCTCCGGCTTCCATCACCCGGCCGCGCACAACCGCGAGGTGTTCGACCACGCCGTGGACGAGATCGCCGAGGCGACCGCGAGGCTCCTCGACGGCCTGGAGGTGCGCGGGCTCAGGAAGCCGGTGCGGGAGCCGCAGCCGGACGCCGTATGACATAGGCGGCCAGTGCGCCCGCCAGGAAGAGCGCGAGGATCGAGACCCCCGCGCTGAACCAGGTCGCGCCCAGCCACAGCCCGCCGAACCAGCCGAGCGCCACGCTGTAGCCCGCCCAGGCCACCCCCGCGAGCGCCGACCACGGCAGGAACTCCACGATCCGGCGCCGGGCCGCGCCCGCGCCCAGCGAGACCACCGAGCGGCCCGCCGGGGCGAAGCGCGCGATCACCACGAGCAGCCCTCCGCCGCGCGCCAGAGCGGCGCCGAGACGTTCCTGCGCGACCGTCAGCCGACGTGAGCGGGCGATCGCCCGGTCCAGCCGGGCCCCGCCGCGCCAGGCCAGCCGGTACGCCACGAAGTCGCCGAGGACCGACGCCGTCGCCGCGCAGAGGAGGAGGGGGAGTACGGAGGGGACGTCCGGCGAGGCCGCCGTGGCGGTCGCCGCCGCCGTCGCGGCCGTGATCACCAGGACCCCGCTCGGCAGCACCGGCAGGAAGACGTCGAGAAGTACCGACGTGGCCACCGCCGCGTAGATCCACGGGCCCGCGGTCAACGACCTCAGTGACCCCATGCTGTCGAGCACGTTCACAGCGCCAGAGCCTACGCGGCGGCGGGGTGCGAAAACGGGGCAGGGGCCGGAAACCGCACAGGCAGTTCCCGGCCCCCACTCCGTCGAGGGTGCGCGGGCGTTACGCGGCGACCGGCGCGCCCTGCTTCTCGCGCTGCTCGGCGTCGGCGCCGCGGGCGCCGAAGAGCCGGTCGAGCGCCAGCGCGCCCGGGCCGGTGAAGACGATCAGCAGGAACGCCCAGCAGAACAGCGCCGCGGACTCGCCGCTGTTCTGGAGCGGGAAGAGCGCCTCGGGCTGGTGGACCTTGAAGTACGCGTACGCCATCGAGCCGGAGGCGAGGAACGCGGCGGTACGGGAGCCCAGGCCGACCAGCACCAGCACACCGGCGACGAGCTGGATCACGGCCGCGTACCAGCCCGGCCACGTACCGGCGGGCACGGTGCCACCGCCCATCGCACCGCCGAGGACGCCGAAGAGCGAGGCGGCGCCGTGGCAGGCGAAGAGCAGGCCTATGACGATGCGGAACAGGCCGAGCGCGTACGGCTGGACCTGGTTCAGGCGGTTCGCCAGGTTGTTCATGGGGACGGGACTCCTTCGGTCGGTCCGCTTCCGGAGGGAAACGGAACGTGGGGGACGGAACCGATGAGGCCGTCAGGTTAGGCATCCCTCAGTAGTACTTGCAAGTTCAACATTCGGTCATTCGGTGATCTGTGGCGAGCGTCACGCACGGTCCGGCCGGGCGGCGGCCCGGGCTCAAGTGCCGCTGAGCGTCCGCTCGTCGACGGTCACCAGGCGACCGCCCCGGCGGGCCTGAGTGAGTGTCAGCCGGGCCGAGCGGCCGCGCAGGGTGAGGGTCATCAGCTGGTTGCCGAACCACGGCCCACCCGTTCTGGACCAGCCGACCGGCGCGGGACCGGCGTGCGCGTGGGCGGTCAGGGCGCGGCCGAGCCGGCGGCCCGCCCGGCTCCAGCCGAAGCGGAAGCCAAGGCGGACCGGGCGCGGGATCGCGTTGTGGAGCGGGGAGCAGGTCAGCTGCGTCACCCGCGCCTCGGGCTCGCCGTCGGGCCATCGAGGCTCCGCCACATACGCGTGATGGACGTCCCCCGACAGCACGCACACCGTGGCCGGCGCCTGCGGGCCGCTGCCCGCCTCCGCGAGCAGACGCGTCAGGGCCTCGAACGACGAGGGGAACGCCGCCCAGTGCTCCAGGTCCGCCCGCTGCCGCAGATTCTCCGCGAACCGCGCCCACCGCCCGTCAGGACCGCCGCGTTCGCCCCGGCACAGCGCCGCGTTCCAGGTCTCCGCGTCATGGATCAGCGGCGGCAGCAGCCAGGGCAGTGAGGTGCCCACGAGTAGATGGTCGTACGAGCCCCGGTCGGCCAGCGCCTGTTCCCGCACCCAGGCCGCCTCGGCCTCGTCCAGCATCGCCCGCCCGTCCTCCCGCAGGACGCGGGCCGCTCGCGTGTCGATCATCACCAGCCGGGTACGGCCGAAGTCCCTGCGGTAACTCCAGCGCACACATGCCGGATCGGCGTCCGCCTCCGCCACGAACCGCCGCAGCGCGTCCGTGCCGTCGGGGGCGGCGCACACCTCGGCGTACAGGGGATCGGCGGCCAGCTCCGCGGGGGAGAGGTTGCCGAGGTGCTGGTACACCCAGTACGACATCAGCCCGCTCAGCACCCGCTCGCGCCACCAGTGCGTGGCGCGCATCCGTGTCAGCCAGGCGGCGCTCGTGTTCCAGTCGTCGATGACGTCGTGATCGTCGAAGATCATGCAGCTCGGCACGGTGGAGAGCAGCCAGCGGACCTCGGGGTCCTGCCAGGACTCGTCGTAGAGCCGGGTGTACTCCTCGTACTCCCCGACCTCCGAGCCCGGAGGGTCGCGCGGGTCCCGGCGGGCGGCGAGCCAGCGGCGGGTGGCGGCCGAGGTCTCGTCCGCGTACACCTGGTCGCCCAACAGCAGGAGCACGTCGGGGCGTTCGGCGTCGGCGTGGGTGGCCAGATGTGTCGCCAGCGTGTCCAGGGCGTCCGGGCCGACCGGGTCGTGGCCCGCCGCGGGCTTCGCCGCCCAGCGGCACGAGCCGAACCCGACGGCGACGCCGTCACCGGGTGCCGGCGTGCGGATGGTGCTCGGCGGGAAGCGCGAGTCGGGCAGGGGCCAGACCGGGCGGCCGTCGAGCCGTATCTCGTACTCCGTCGTCGTGCCGGGTGTCAGACCGGCCACCGGGATCACGGCGTAGTGGTGGCCGGCGATCTGGAAGGTGCGTGTGCTGCCGCCGGCGCCGGAGGCGCACCGGGCCTCCGCCGTGCACGGGCGGTCGGCCTCGATCCAGATCGTCGCGGAGTCGCCCGTCACCCCGTCGACGTACCGCAGCAGTGGTCCGAGTCTGAGTCCCGCCGCCATCGTGATCCTCCTCCGTCGTCCCGCCGTACGGTACGGAACGACGGAGGGGAGCTGGAAGCGTTCTCAGCAGCCGTTCAGGACCGACTGGAGGGCGCTCTTCTCGGCCGAGTCGACGCTCAGGCCCCAGTAGTACTTCGTGTGGACCCACGCGCGGGCGTACGTGCAGCGGTACGCGGTCCGCGGCGGCAGCCACTCCGCCGGGTCGAGGTCGCTCTTGGCCTGGTTGACGTTGTCCGTCACCGCGATGAGCTGCGGGCGGGTCAGGTCGTTGGCGAACTGCTGGCGCTTGGCGGTCGTCCAGGAGTTCGCGCCGGAGCGCCATGCCTCGGCCAGCGCCACGACGTGGTCGATGTCGAGGTCGGCGGAGGCGGTCCAGGTGGCGCCGTCGTACTCGGAGTACCAACTGCCGCTGACCGCGGCGCAGCTGGAGTCCTGGACGACGTTCACGCCGTCGCGCTTGAGGACGACCTCGCGGGTGTTGCATGCGCCGGACTGGGTGATCCAGTGCGGGAAGAGATCACGGCTGTAGCCGGAGGAGGAACCTTCCGCCTTCACCGTGAGGGAGGCGAGGTAGGTGCGGGCGGTGGCCGCGCTGACCGGGGTCGGCATGGCCGCCTGGGCGGTGGGGGCGGTGGCGAGGAGGCCGGTCACGGAGAGGGCGGCGGTGGCGGCGAGTACGGTCGCGCGACGGGTTATTCGACGCGCGTAGACGCTTGCGGCGAGCATGCGAACTCCCTTGATGTGGGGGGACCTTGGCCGTGTCGTCCCCAGGCGGGTGCCGGACGGCCCGGTCATCGTGGCGGCGCCAGGTTTCTGTGGGGGGTGCGCCAGGTAACAGAGTGGCGACATGGGCACGTCACATCAAGGGGTGTGACGGAACGACAGTTCCGTTTTTCGGTCCTAGGGTTGGCGTGTGCTTCTGGAAGTGAACGTCACCTTTGGGGTGGTTCTCGCCGTTCTGCTCGTCGTGGCGGCGGGCGTCGTCGCTGTCGCTCGGCTCGGGCGCGCTCGCGACACCCTGGTCGCGGGTGGACGTGCGGCGGTCCAGCTGATCGTGGTGTCGCTCGTGATCGGCTGGGTGACGCGGTATCTGCCGCTGCTGCTCGGCTTCCTGCTGCTGATGTACGGGGTGGCGGTGTGGACGGCCGGGCGGCGGGTGGTGCCGTCCCCGGGGCGCGGCTGGTGGTGGGCCGGCGTACCGATCGCGGCGGGTGTGGTGCCGGTCGTCGGGGCGCTCGTGCTCACCGGGCTCGTACCGGTGCGGGGGGTGGCGCTCATCCCCGTGACCGGCATCCTCATCGGCGGCGCGCTGACGGCCACCGTCCTCGGCGGGCGGCGCGCGCTGGACGAGCTCGAGACGCGGCGGGGCGAGGTGGAGGCGGGGCTCGCCCTCGGGCTCCTCGAACGGGAGGCGCGTCTCGAGGTGGCGCGGCGGGCGGCGTCGGACGCTCT
The DNA here is from genome assembly GCF_040645695.1 of Streptomyces sp. NPDC046712. Classification (NCBI taxonomy): domain Bacteria; kingdom Bacillati; phylum Actinomycetota; class Actinomycetes; order Kitasatosporales; family Streptomycetaceae; genus Streptomyces; species Streptomyces sp. NPDC046712. The sequence continues at coordinate 327,109 of NZ_JBEYYW010000002.1, forward strand.
GCTGCCGGGTCTCGACCAGACGCGGACGGTGGGGCTCGTCACGCTGCCGGGCGCGTTCGTGGGCATGCTGCTGAGCGGGGCGTCACCGTGGCAGGCGGGGGCGGTGCAGCTGTTCGTCCTGGTGGCGCTGCTGGTGGTCCAGGCGGTGGCCGCGGCAGCGGTTCTGGAACTGGTGGCGCGGGGCGCTCTGGCGCGTGGCCCTGGAGCGGGCGGCTGACCGGGTGACCTGTGAGGGCCGGCCCTCGGGGCCCCGGTCCCATCCGCGGACGGCTCCGGGGGCCGGTGGGCGGGGCCGGTGGGTCGTTACGCCGAGAACGTCAGGTGGATCATGCCGTCGGAGAGGCGCTCGACCGTCAGCGTCGTGAGGTCCATGACGTGGACGTCCGGGGCGAAGGCCGCCGCCCTCGGGCCCACGCCCACCACCCGCATCCCCGCCGCGCGCCCGGCCTGGATGCCGGCCTCGGAGTCCTCGAAGACCACGCAGTCGGCCGGGTCGAAGCCCAGTTCCGCCGCGCCCTTGAGGAAGCCCTCCGGGTCCGGCTTGCTCGCGCCGACCCGCTCCGCCGTGACCCGGGTCTCCGGCATCCGCAGCGCCGCCGCGCCCATCCGGGCCTGGGCGAGAGCCTCGTCCGCCGAGGTCACCAGGGCGTGCGGGAGGCCGGCTATGGCGTCCATGAAAGCAGGGGCGCCAGGGACGGGCACGACACCGTCGAGGTCGGCGGTCTCCTCCGCCAGCATCGCCCGGTTGTCCGCGTAGTTCTGCTCCATGGGCCGGTCGGGGAGGAGGACGGCCATCGTCGCGTACCCCTGGCGGCCGTGGACCACCTTGAGCGCCTGCTCGGGGTCCAGCCCGTGCCGGACGGCCCAGCGGCGCCAGCAGCGCTCGACGACGGCGTCCGAGTTGACGAGGGTGCCGTCCATGTCCAGGAGGAGGGCGCGGGTCGTGAGCGTGGCCGGGGTGATGGCGGGCATCAAGGGTCTCCAGAGGGGTGGGAGGAGAACAGAGCGGTCCCGCCCACCGGTCAGGGAGTGCGGGCGGGGCCACTTTGTTTCTCCACGATACAAAACGCGGGGCCGTCTCCGCCAATCCGTCCCGCATCGCGGACCTCGTAGGGTGTCAGGGGGCCTCGTTAGGACGTCAGGGAGCCTCGGAGAACCTCGGATCCCAGCCCGCGAGGACCTCGGACCCCAGCCCGTGAGGACCTCGGACCCCAGCCCGAGAGGACCTCAGCCCGCCGTCTGCGCCTCCAGCGCCTCACGCGTCTCCGGCCCGTACACGCCCTTCTCGTCCTCCTCGATGTACTGCCAATCCTGGAACTTCTCGACCGCGCGCCGCACCTGCCTGGAGTACTGGCCGTCGATTGGGCCGTTGTAGGCCCATGCCTGCGTGAGCCGCCGCTGCAGCTCCTCGACCTCGGCCCCGGAGTCCCCGTACCGCAGGGTCGGGCCCGGTGATTCCTCCGTGGCCGTGGGGGTGGGCGCGGAAGTGGTCCGGGTGGCCGTGGGGGGCGGCGGCGCGGCCGGCGCGGTGGTGGTGACCTGCGTGGTCCGGACGGCGGAGGGCGAGGGAGACGCCGAGGCGGTCCGCGACGCCGACGCCGACGCCGAGGCAGAGGTGGACGGCGGGGTGGACGGCTCCTCGGAGACGGCGATGTTCTCCGACGCGCTCGTGGTGACCGTGGGTACGGCCGCGCGGTCGTCCGTCTCGCCGCCGTCGTCCAGCAGGCCGGTCGCGACGGCCGCCGTGGCGACGACCGCGACCGCGACCGCCGCCGCGAGCGCCACGATCGCGCCGCGCCGGCGCGTGGCGGGCCGCGGCTCCGGCTCGTCGTACCGGTCGTAGTCGTCGTAGTCGTCGTACGCGACGGCGTCCCGATCGGCGCCGACGCCGATCCCGGGCAGCAGCAGCGGCATGGTCTCGGAAGGGTCCCCGGCCGGCTGCGCCAACGGCTGCGGCGGCACGGGATCAGGTACGGGGACGGGCGCGGGTACGTGACCCGGTGCCGGTGCCGGATCGGGCACCGGTACGGCCCCGGACGCGGGTTCAGCTACCGGTACTGGTCCAGGCGCCGGCTGAGGTACTGGTACTGGTCCAGGCACCGGCTGAGGTACCGGTACCGGTCCAGGCACCGGCTGAGGTACCGGCACGGATCCAGGTACCGGCTCAGGTGCCGGTACGGGCGGCATCTCCGGCGCCTCGTACGTGCCCGGCTCCGGCGCGTCCAGCGTCACGTACGGCCGGATCCGCAACGGATCGAAGTCCTCCGCCGCGGCGATCTCCGCCTGGACGCAGGCGCAGCCCGGTCTTCTCTCTACACCGCATTCAGGACAGACGTGTCCGACCACTGTGGGTCCCCTCCCCATTCCAACTGCGAGCGATTATGCAGGCCGCCCCGCTCGGTCAGGTGAACAGCAGTTCCCTCGGCAGGCCATAACCGGACATAACAATCAGGATGGGGTGGTACGGACCCGAGGAGAGTGCCCATGGCCCAGGAAGTACGTTCGCCGGACGTCGGCGGCGACCCCGCGCCGGGGGAAGGGCAGAGTCACCGGAACGTCGTCGTCGCGATCGGTGCGCTGCTGCTCGGCCTGCTGCTCGCCGCACTCGACCAGACCATCGTGTCCACCGCCCTGCCGACCATCGTCAGCGAACTCGGCGGCATGGAGCACCTCTCCTGGGTCGTCACCGCCTACATGCTCGCGTCGACCGCGGCGACCCCCCTGTGGGGCAAGCTCGGCGACCAGTACGGCCGCAAGAAGCTCTTCCAGGCCGCCATCGTCATCTTCCTCGTCGGCTCCGCCCTCTGCGGCATCGCGCAGAACATGCCGCAGCTCATCGGCTTCCGTGCCCTCCAGGGTCTCGGCGGCGGCGGTCTCCTGGTCCTGTCGATGGCCATCGTCGGCGACCTCGTCCCGCCCCGGGAACGCGGCAGGTACCAGGGGATGTTCGGCGCCGTCTTCGGTACCACCAGCGTCCTCGGCCCGCTGCTCGGCGGGCTGTTCACCGAACACCTCTCCTGGCGCTGGGTCTTCTACATCAACCTGCCGATCGGTGTCGTCGCCCTCTTCGTCATCGCCGCCGTGCTGCACATCCCGGTACGCGGCACCCGGCACACCATCGACTACCTCGGCACCTTCCTCATCGCCTCGGTCGCCACCTGCCTCGTCCTCGTGGCCTCCCTCGGCGGCACCACCTGGGACTGGGGGTCCCCCCAGATCATCGGGCTCGCCGTCCTCGGCGCCGTGCTCCTGGTGTGGTTCGTGTACGTCGAGCAGCGCGCCGCCGAGCCCGTCCTGCCGCTGAAACTCTTCCGGATCCGGACGTTCACCCTCGTCTCGGTCATCAGCTTCGTCGTGGGCTTCGCGATGTTCGGCGCGATGACCTATCTGCCGACCTTCCTCCAGGTCGTCCAGGGCGTCACCCCGACCATGTCCGGCGTGCACATGCTGCCCATGGTCCTCGGCATGTTCATCATGTCCACCACCTCCGGTCAGATCGTCTCGCGCACCGGGCGCTGGAAGGTCTTCCCCATCGCGGGAACCGGCATCACGGCCCTCGGGCTGCTGCTGCTCAACGAGCTGACGGAGACCAGCTCCACCTGGGAGATGAGCTTCTACTTCTTCGTGTTCGGCGCCGGACTCGGCCTCGTCATCCAGGTCCTCGTCCTGGTCGTGCAGAACGCCGTCTCGTACCAGGACCTCGGTGTCGCCACCTCGGGCGCCACCTTCTTCCGGTCCATCGGAGCCTCGTTCGGCGTCGCGGTCTTCGGCACGATCTTCACCAACCGGCTCAACAGCAAGCTGGACGACATCCTCGCCGGGCAGCCGCTGCCCCCGGGGACCGGCCCCGAACAGATCGCGGCCGACCCGCGCGGCATCACCGCACTCCCGCCCGAGCTGCGGCCACAGGTCCTGCACGCGTACTCGACCTCCATCACCGACGTCTTCCTCTACGCGGCGCCCGTGGTCCTCGTCGCCTTCGTGGTCTCCTGGTTCCTCAAGGAGGACAAGCTGCGGGGGTCGGTCACCGCCCCCGACAACAGCCAGACGCTGGCCTCCAACCCGGTGGAGCGCTCCTCGTACGACGAGTGCTGCCGCGCCCTGTCCCTGCTCGCTTCACGCGAGGGACGCAGGGCGATCTACGTGAACATCACGGCGAAGGCCGGGCTCGATCTGCTGCCCGCCGCGAGCTGGCTGCTGCTGCGGATCCGCCGCCACGGGACCGTGGAGCCGGCCCGGCTCGCCGAGACCACCCCCGTACCGCTGCGGGTCGTCACCGAGGCGTCCCGCCAGGTCGAGGAGCGCCGCCTCGCGCGCCGGGAGGGGCTTCAGCTGATCCTCACGGAGGAGGGCGTCGAGGCCGCGGCGAAGCTCGCGAAGGCGCGAGAGGAGTCGCTCGCCGAGCTGCTCGGGGACTGGTGGGGGCCGGACCGGCCCACGGACCTGGTGCAACTGGTGGAGGAGCTGACGGCCGAGCTCTGCGGCTCGGACGGGGAACGGCCCCACGCGCCCGAGCCGCCGCGCGACCATCACGCGTAGCGGTCAGAGCTCCTTGCCGTACCAGATGTCCATGTACGGGCCCTCGCAGTACGCCGGGATCTCCGCGTACCCGTGGCGGGTGTAGAGCGTGCGCGCCTCGATCAGGTCGAGACGGGTGTTGAGGACCATCCGGCGCGCGCCCAGCTCACGGGCCGCGTCCTCCAGATGCCCCAGCAGGGCCCCGGCGCCGCCCGTGCCCCGGAACGCGTGGCGCAGGAACACCCGGGTCAGCTCGGCGCGTTCCTCGTCGAGCAGCAGCACGCCACCGCAGCCGGCCGCCTTCCCCTCGTAACGGCACACCAGGAACTGGCCGGTGGGCGGGGTCAGCAGCTCCACGCCGTCGTTCGTCAGCCCCTCGTCGATCTCCGCCTCGGTCGCGGGGCGCTTCCAGTAGCGGCTCGCGACATCGTCGTAGTAGTCGCGGCGCAGGGCGGTGGCGTCCGGGGTGTCGACGCGCTCGGGAGAGAAAGTCCAGGTCATGCGGGCCATTGTGGGTCGCGCGAGCGGGACTCGTCGCCCGTATTTCGGTCCTCCGACACCCTCGGACGGGGCGGTTCCACAGGGTGCCGGCGCCCGTGCCGCGGGCGCGGCGGGTCACCGGACGCCGGCGGAGTGTCAGTCCTGCTTGGGGGACGCCTGCTGGACGACCTCGAACGACCAGAGCGTGGAGCCGGTCGCGGCCGGCTTCGGGCGGTCCTCGGCGCCGCCGCCTCCGCCGCCGTGGGCGGCCTTCATGGAACCGCTCATCCAGTTCTGGAAGTCCTCCTCACTGCGCCAGCGGGTGTACACCAGGTACTGGTCCGTACCCTCCAGCGGACGCAGCAGCTCGAACCACTCGAAGCCGTCGGAGCCCTCCACGGCCCCGGCGCGGGACGCGAAGCGCTGCTCGAGAACCTCGCGCTGTTCGGCCGGGACGGTCAGGACGTTGATCTTCACGATGCTCATGAAGGGCAGGATATGAGTGGTACGGAACTGAGCACGCGCGCAGGGGCCGTGCGCGTCCTCGGCGAGCGGTGGCTGCCGCACCTCGGCGAGGAGGACTTCGTCTGCTCGCCCGCCGGGCTGTGGCTGGCGCTCGGCGCTGTGGCGGCCGGGGCGCGTGGGGAGACCGCCGAGGAGCTGCGGGCGGTGCTCGGGGTCGCGGGCGAGGAGGCGGCCGAAGCGGTGACGGCCGTGGCGCGCGAACTGGCGCGGACCGAGGCGCTGGAGGTGGCGACCGGGGTGTGGAGCCGGATTCCGCTGCTGCGTGCGTACGCGGACGCGCTGCCGGACATCGGGTTCGGGGCGCTCGAACGGGACGCCCAGGCGCGGCTCGACGCGTGGGTACGGGAGTCCACCGGCGGCCGGATCGAGCGGCTGCCGCTCGCGCTCGACGGTTCCGAGGCGCTCGTCCTGGTCAACGCTCTCGCCCTGAAGGCATCGTGGCGGGCGGAGTTCAACGCGGCCCTGACCCGGGACGAGCCCTTCACGGACGTGTACGGCGACACCGTTCCCGTACCGACGATGCGTCAGCTGGTGCCCGCTCGCTGGGTGTGGACCGTGGACGGGGCGACCGTGGTGGAGCTGCCGTGCGAGGGGGAGCGGGGCCCGCTGGTCCGCTTCGTCCTCGGGCCCGAGGGCGCGGAGGCCGCCGAGGTGCTGCCCGCGGCCTGGGCGCCGGACGAGCGGCGGAAGCCGGTGGCCGCGGAGGGCGTCGATCTCGCGCTGCCGCGCTTCTCCTTGCGGATGGAGACCGATGTGCACGCGCGGCTCGACGTCCTGGGTGTCGCGTCCGCGATCCGGCCCGAGGCCGACTTCACGGGGCTGTCGGCCGAGCGGCCGCTGTGGATCTCCGCCGCCGTCCAGGAGGCCCTCGTCGAGGTCGCCGAGCAGGGCGTGGAGGCCGCCGCAGTCACCGTCGTCGCGATGACCCGCGGCGCCGCGCCGCCCCGCCACGAGCTGATCGCTCGGGTCGCCTTCGACCGGCCCTTCGGGGTGGCCGTGCTCGACGCCTCGGGCGAGGTGCCGCTCTTCGCCGGCTGGCAGTCGAGCGCGCCCCGCTACGCCACGACGCGGGCGAGCAGCAGCCCGTCGTAGCCCTTCACGCCCACCGTCTGGAGCGCCGTCGCGTCCAACCGGGGTTCGCGCGAGATCAGTTCGAACATCGCGCGGGTGCCGGTGATGGCCGCGTCGTCGGGGTGCTCCTCGGCGATCTTGCCGCCGCGCACCACGTTGTCGACGACGATGACTGTGCCGGGGCGGGAGAGCCGCAGCGCCCACTCCACGTAGTGCGGGTTGTTCACCTTGTCGGCGTCGATGAAGACGAAGTCGAACGGGCCCGCGCCCTCCGCCTCCAGCTTCGGCAGGGTGTCCAGGGCCGCGCCCGTCCGGACCTCGACGATCGTGTCGAGGCCGGCCCGGGCGATGTTGGCGCGGGCCACGTCCGCGTGGTCCGGGTTGTACTCCAGCGTGATCATCCGGCCGTCGGCGGGCAGCGCCCTGGCCATCCAGATCGTGCTGTACCCGCCGAGTGTGCCGATCTCCAGGACCGTGCGCGCGCCCTGCATCGCGACGAGCAGGTGCAGCAGTTTGCCCTGGTTGGGGGCGACGGCGATCTCGGGGAGTCCGGCGGCCCGCGAGTCGGCGAGCGTCGCGGCGAGCGCCTCGTCGGCCGGGGCGAGCAGGTCGGTGAGGTAGCGGTCGACGGTGGTCCACTGATCGGTGGTCATGCGGCCGAACGTACCGCAGGGCGACGCCGTCGGACGCGTACCGCGACGGTCGTGCCGACGGCCGCCACCAGCACGCCCACCACCGTCAGGAGCCAGACCGGGATCCCGTCGCCGACCGTGAGGAGCCGGTCGTGATAGATCACTTCGCGGTACGGGGTGTCGGCGACCGTCCTCAGTTCGTGGTCGCCGTCGATCCGCGAGGGTTCGGGGAACTCCTGGTCCAGGGCGGTCAGATAGACCGGGCGCCCGCCGGTGAGCGCGGCCACCGCGCCCTTCGTCTCCTCGATCCCGCCCGCGAAGGTCACCTCGGGCTCCCGCCCGCCGATGTCGTCGCGCGGCTCCATGCGGTGGTCGGCGAGGACGTACAGGCCGAGGGACTGATGGGTCTTCGCGAGGCGGGAGAGCCGCATGGGATAGATCAGCCGGTCGCTGGCGAAGCTGATCCGCAGCGGGTCGAGCTCGCCCCGGAGCGCCGTGCCGTCCGCGTCGGGCGCCAGGCGCACCGCGACGTACTCCCACTTCTGCTCGACGTACGGCCGCAGTTCGGTCGCGAGCCGGTCGGAGAGCTGGAAGCCGTTCTTCTCCAGCCAGCCGCTCAGCGCCTTCGGGTCGGTGGCGGTCAGTCGCGCCACGTCGAAGGGGCCGAGGCGTTCGCGGCCGACGACCCCGACCGCGCCGGGGCGGGGCGGTGCGGCGGCGCCGGCACCGTCCACGTCGCTGTCGAAGGGCCAGTCCTTCGCGCGCGGCCAGAAGTAGTGCCGGTCCTTGTGCTCCGGGCGGGTGAGCCGTTCGAGTTCGTCGAAGAGCTCGGGGTCGCCGAGGGCGACGTCGGCCCGGCCGGGTACGGGCATGATCCAGGCGGCCCGTTCGGCGTTCCCCTGCACGGTGAAGCGCATGACGATCTGTTCCGTACGGCCGTCCCAGCGCACGGCCGAGGTCTCCCGGTCGACGCCGATGCGCTGGTTTCGGTCCGGGATCATGGCGCCGCAGCCGCAGGCGTACGCCGGTGCGATCAGTGAGCCGAGCTGGAGCGCGAGCAGCGCGACGATCATGGCCAGAATTCTGTGTGTCCCCCGCATGCCCCCTCAGACGCGGAGCACGAAGATCCGGTTCCGGGGTCCTCGGAGGTCCGAGGGCCCAGGGGGTCGGGTTTCTCGGGGGCTTCAGGGCCGGCGGGAGGCGGGAGCCCCAGGCGTAGGGGGATTGAGCTCCCGCCTCCCGGTCTGTCAGGAGCCTCTGGCGGCAGCCTGTGTCAGGAGCCGACCCGGACCTGCAACTCCTTGATCCCGTTCAGCCAGGCCGCGCGCAGCCGGCGCGGTTCGCCCGCGAGCGTCAGGTCGGGCAGGACGTCCGCGAGCGCGTTGAAGATCAGCTCGATCTCGTTGATGGCGAGCGACTTGCCGAGGCAGAAGTGCGGGCCTCCGCCGCCGAAGCCGAGATGCGGGTTCGGGTCGCGCGTGATGTCGAAGGTCTCCGGGTTCTCGAAGACCTCGGGGTCGTTGTTGGCGGAGGAGTAGAAGAGCCCGATCCGGTCGCCCTTGCGGATCTTCTGGCCGCCGAGCTCGGTGTCCTGGGTCGCCGTCCGCTGGAAGGAGACCACCGGGGTCGCCCAGCGCACGATCTCCTCCGCGGCGGTCGCCGGCCGCTCCCGCTTGAAGAGGTCCCACTGCTCGGGGTGGGTGAGGAAGGCGTACATGCCGTGGCTGATGGCGTTGCGGGTGGTCTCGTTGCCGGCCACCGCGAGCAGCAGCACGAAGAAGCCGAACTCGTCCGAGGAGAGGTTGCCCTGGCCCTCGGCGGCGACGAGCTGGGTCACGATGTCCTTGGCGGGGCACTCCTTGCGTGCGGCCGCCAGGTTCATCGAGTAGCCGATGAGCTCCATGGCGGCCTCGGCGCCGATCTCCTCGGTGATGGCGTACTCGGGATCGTCGTACGCGACCATCTTGTTCGACCAGTCGAAGATCCGGGCGCGGTCCTCCTGCGGTACGCCGATGAGTTCGGCGATCGCCTGGAGGGGCAGCTCGACCGCGACCTGGGTGACGAAGTCGAAGGAGCCGTCCCCGCCGTCAGCGTTGCGCCTCGCCTCCTCGACGATCTTTTGTGCGCGCTCGCGCAGGGCCGTCTCCAGGGTCCGTATCGCGCGGGGGGTGAAGCCGCGCTGGACGATCTGGCGGACGCGGGTGTGCTCGGGCGGGTCCATGTTGAGCATGATCAGCTTCTGGACCTCGATCTGGTCCCGGGTGATGTGCTGGTTGAAGCGGATGACGGCCGTGTTCTCCGTGGAGGAGAACAGCTCGGGGTGCGTGGAGACGTACTTGACGTCCGCGTGCCGGGTGACGGCCCAGTAGCCCTCGTCGTCGAAGCCGGTGATGCCGCGCGGCTGAGGGCACCACCAGACGGGTGCCGTCTGCCGCAGGCGCGCGAACTCCGGGAAGGGGATGCGGCTCTGGAGCAGATCGGGGTCGGTGGCGTCGAACCCTTCGGGGAGGTGAGGGCAGGGCATCGGCAACACACTCCATGTCTGAGGCACGCTTGTCCGCCGCGTGTCTGACGGTCCATCAGAAGGTGGTCGCAAGGTAGTAACGGGTTCTACAAGTCGCAAGGGATGCGGCGGGAACTGTTGCCGGTAATCGGTGCACGCGGGTGCGTGCACAACCCTTGCGTACCGGCGGTAGCAGTCATAAGACTTCACTCAGAACTAGAACGCGTACTAGTTCCCCGTACCGCCCCCGTCGCGGAGTGCCGGGACACCCCGCCCGGGCGAGGAGAGGACGAGCTCATGGCCGCGGAACCCGTCATCGTCGAAGCAGTACGCACCCCCATCGGCAAGCGTGGAGGCGCGCTCGCCAATCTGCACCCCGCCTACCTCCTGGGCGAGACCTACCGCGAACTCCTCGGACGCACCGGCATCCACGCCGACTGTGTCGAGCAGATCGTCGGCGGCACCGTCACCCACGCCGGCGAGCAGTCCATGAACCCGGCGCGCAACGCCTGGCTCACCATGGGACTTCCCTACGAGACCGCCGCCACAACCGTCGACTGTCAGTGCGGTTCCTCGCAGCAGGCGAGCCATATGGTCGCCAACATGATCGCCTCGGGGGTCATCGACATCGGCATCAGCTGCGGGGTCGAGGCCATGTCGCGCGTCCCGCTGGGCTCCGGCTCCAAGCACGGACCCGGAAAACCCTGGCCGGACGAGTGGAACGTCGACCTGCCCAACCAGTTCGAGGCCGCCGAGCGCATCGCCCGGCACCGCGGCCTCACCCGCGAACGGGTCGACTCGCTCGGTCTGCTCTCCCAGGAACGCGCCGCGAACGCCTGGTCCGAGGAGCGGTTCAAGCGCGAGACCTTCGCCGTCCAGGTCCCGACCACCGAGGAGGAACAGGCCGCGGGGCAGGGCATGTGGCGGCTGGTGGACCGCGACGAGGGCCTGCGCGACACCAGCATGGAGGCGCTCGCCCGGCTCAAGCCGGTCATGCCGACCGCCGTCCACACCGCCGGCAACTCCTCCCAGATCTCCGACGGCGCCTGCGCGCTCATGTGGGCCTCCAAGCGCATGGCCCGCGCCCTCAAGCTCAGGCCCCGCGCCCGGATCGTCGCCCAGGCCCTCGTCGGCTCCGACCCGCACTTCCACCTCGACGGACCGATCGACGCCACCCGCGCCGTCCTCGGCAAGGCCGGCATGTCGCTCAGGGACATCGACCTCGTCGAGATCAACGAGGCTTTCGCCTCGGTGGTGCTGAGCTGGGCGCAGGTCTTCGACCAGGATCTCGAGAAGGTCAACGTCAACGGCGGTGCCATCGCGCTGGGTCACCCCGTCGGCGCGACCGGGGCGCGGCTGATCACCACGGCCCTGCATGAACTGGAGCGTACGGACAAGGAGTTCGCGCTCATCACGATGTGCGCCGGGGGGGCGCTGGCGACCGGCACCATCATTCAGCGGCTGTAGGCGCTGCCCTCGGGGCCCGGGCCGCGGGGGTGGGGCGCGGGCCGACCTGGGCCTGGGGGTCGGGCGCAGGACCTGGGCCGGGGGTGGGGCGCCGAGACCCGGGCCCGAGGGACGGGCGCAGGACCCGGGGGCCGGGCGCAGGGGTCCGGGGGCCGGGCGCAGGACCCGGACCCGAGGGCCGGCCGGGGGCCGGGGTCCGGGCCGCGCGGCCCGAGGGTCGGGGCCGCGCCTCGGGGGCCGCGCTGCGGGGTCGGCCGTCCCGTCCCGTCAGTGCCCGAGCCGCTCCTCCGCGTCCGCGACCAGCTCCGCCAGATACTCCGCCGCGGAGGTCCCGGTGGCGAGGGCAGCCGCCTGCCCGGCCCACAGGTTCACGTACTCGGGCCGCCCCTGCGCCCCCGCCGCCCGGCGGATGGGCTGCATCAGCGTGTTCTGTACGGGGTACGGCGGGACGTGGTCCTCGTGGGCCGCCATGTCGCGGACGAAGCCGTTCGGGATGCCACGGGCCGTGCGGCCGGAGAAGAGGCGGGTCAGCACCGTCGTACGCGACTCGGGCGTGCCCAGCACCGCCTTGTGGACCGCGCTCGCGCCCGACTCGCGCGTGGCGAGGAAGCCCGTACCGATCTGGACCGCGTCCGCGCCGAGGGCGAGCGCGGCCGCGATCCCGCGGCCGTCGGCGATCCCGCCCGCCGCGACCACCGGCACCGCGACCGCGTCCGCCACCTGGGGGACCAGTGAGAACGTGCCGACCAGGGACTCCCGTACCGGAGCCAGGAACGCGCCCCGGTGGCCGCCCGCGTCGCTGCCGGACGCGATGATCGCGTCCACGCCCGACCGCTCCAGGGCCACGGCCTCCGCGACCGTCGTCGCCGTGCCGATCAGCGCGATGCCCAGCCGCCGCGTCTCCTCGACGAGCCGGCGCGACGGCAGCCCCATCACCAGGGTGATCACCGGCGGCGCGGCGGCCAGCAGGGCGTCCGTCTGCGCCTCGAAGTCCGGCCACGCCGCCACGTCGGCGGCGGTCGGCGCGGTCACGCCGAGTTCGTCGTAGTACGGCTTCAACCGCGCCACGTCCGCGGCGAGTTCGGCTTCGGACGGCCGCAGTGCCGTCTCGCCCTCCAGCGGCACCCACAGGTTCACCGCGAACGGCCGGTCGGTGCCCGCCTTCAGCCGGGCCACCAGGTCCGTGATCTCCTCCGGGGCGAGGATGTGCGCCCCGTACGAGCCGAGCCCGCCGCCCTCCGAGACCGCGACGGCCAGCTCGACCGAGGAAAGGCCGCCGCCGAACGGGCCCTGGACGATGGGCAGTCCGATACCGAGGAGATCGCCGAGCCGGCCCGGCCTCACGCCGTCACCGCCAGGGCGCGCTCGGCCTCGCGGCCCAGGGCCTGGCGCAGCGCCGCGCGCGCGACGCGTTCGCCCAGGTGCCGGGCCGTGCGCAGGTCGGACTCGCCGGGCGCCTGCTCCGGGCCGAGGTCGGAGGGGGACTGGGCCATGGCGCCGACGAAGCCGCCGAGCCGGTTGAGGTCCTCGGGGCTGCCCCCGGAGGAGTAGATCCAGCCGGGCGCCAGGCCCAGCGGCACCCACGTCATGCCGTGCTGGGCGGCGAAGACGGTCAGGGACAGCAGGGCGTTGTCCTTGTTGCCGTTCACCCCGGCCGAGTTGGTGAATCCGGCCGCGAGCTTGTCCTGCCAGCCCCGCTCGGCCCAGACCGGCGCGCTCGCCTCGGCGAACCGCTGGAAGACGGCCGATGTCGAGCCCATGTAGGTGGGCGAGCCGAAGACGATCGCCTCGGCCGCGTCGAGGGCGGACCAGAGCGCGTCGTCGAGGGTCGACACGTCCCGCAGATCGGCATGGACTCCGGGCACGGAGCCCGCGCCCTCGGCCACCGCGGCCGCCTGGCGGGCCGTGTGGCCGTACCCGCTGTGATGGGCGACGACGACGGTGATGGGTACGGCGGACATGCGCAGCCTCCTGCATCGCGGCGGGCCGGGCGCCCGCCGATGCCGAGGACACTAGACGACCGGTCAACTAAAAGGCCAGAGCGGGCGGCCTCGGAATAGTTGACCGGACGTATAGTGACCGCCATGGGACGCACCAGCACGGCACGCGAACGGCTCCTGGAAGCCGCCGGTGACCTCATGCACAGCCGCGGCTACAGCAGCCTCGGCGTCGCCGAGATCTGCGCCCGCGCCGACGTGAAGAAGGGCAGCTTCTACCACTTCTTCGAGTCCAAGCAGGCTCTCACCGTGGAGGTCGTGGATGCCTACTGGGAGGGCGAGCGCGCTTGCTGGACCGGCGAGCTGGCCGGCCCCGCGCCCGCCCTCGACCGGCTCCACCGCCTGCTCGACGCCATGGCGGCCGTCCAGCGGCGCATGAAGGAGACCTCCGGCACGGTCGACGGCTGCCTGCTCGGGAACCTCGCCCTGGAGCTGAGCACCCAGGAGCCCGGCGTCCGGGCCCGCCTGGAGGAGATCTTCGACGAGCAGATCGCCCTGGTCGCCGCCGTCCTCGCCGACGCGGCGGCCGACGGTGCGATCCCGGCGGACCGCGCCACGGCCGCGACCGCCCGCGCGGTGGTCGCCCAGGTGGAGGGCATGGTGCTCCTCGCCAAGCTCAAGAACGACCCGGCGGTCATGGACGACCTGTGGCCGCACGCCCTGATGCTGCTGGGCGCGACGGCGCAGGGCTCCTGAAGCGTTCCTGAAACGCCGCAGGTTCCTGAAACGCCGCAGGCCCCGCCCCTCCGGAAGGAGGGCGGGGCCTTGCGGGAGCGCGGCTGCCGGCGGTGACTCTTAGTACCAGCCGTTGGCCTGCCAGAACGCCCAGGCGGCGTTCGGGGAGCCGTAGCGCTCGTTCATGTAGTTGAGGCCCCACTTGATCTGGGTGGCCGGGTTGGTCTTCCAGTCCGAACCCGCCGAGGCCATCTTGGAGGCCGGCAGGGCCTGGACCAGGCCGTACGCGCCGCTGGACGAGTTGGTGGCGGAGGGGTTCCAGCCGGACTCGTGGGCGACGATCTTGCTGAAGGACTGGTACTGCGAAGCCGGGACGATCTGCTTGGCAATCTCCTGCGGAGTCGCGGCCGAGGCCGTGGACGTCGTGCCGAGCACCGCACCCGAGGCGCCCAGCAGCACGGCTGCGGAGGCGGCGAAGGTCTTCTTGCGGGACGAGACACGAGTGGAGAGCGAGCGGAACACGAAGCGACCTAACGTCGGGGACATGGGGCGCGCCGGGCGTTTTCGGCAAGCCGGAACCAGAGCCCGGGGAATCCGGATCCTGGGGGAATCGGCCTGTCCGAGGCGCTGCGCTGGAGCGCTGCTGCCTGGCGACGTCCACCAGAGAAGCAGGGCCGGTACGCCGACGCAACGACCCCCAGTACGAGGCGGATTCGGACCCACCCCTGAGGGCGTGGGGTCGGGTGTACGGCGTTATCGCAGGTCGCGACCGCCTATGGGGTGATTTGCGGGGGTCTGAACCCTCTCCTAGGTCGCTTCGTACGTGACGTGGGTCTCGTGGGGCGCCTCACCCTGGCGAGGCCCTTCGGGGGCCTCGAATGTGACCTGGGCCTCGAAGTTCGCCCGTCGCGTGGCCCGCCGGAGCGCCTTGAGGAGCGTCCCGCCGACGGTCAGCGTGAGGACGACGGTGAGAGCGGCCCGGCCGAGGTCCCAGCCGAGGGAGGTGGCGAGGACGTACGCGAGGAAACGGACCAGGTTCTCCTGGACGGGGTCGCCCGGGACGAAGGAGATCCCCGAACCGAGTCCGCCCACCGTGACCCAGCCGTACAGATTGGTGACGGTGCCGTACGCGAACGCCGCCAGGAACCCGTACGCCGACAGCATCAGCAGCTCGGCCCGGCCCCGGATCCGGTCCGGCCCCGGCAGCAGGCCCGCGCCCATCGTGAACCAGCCCATCGCCAGCATCTGGACCGGCATCCAGGGGCCCACACCGCCCGTGAGCAGGGCGGACGCGAACATCGTGACCGCGCCGAGGACGAAACCGAACCCCGGCCCGAGGACCCGGCCGCTCAGCACCATGAGGAAGAACATCGGCTCCAGGCCCGCCGTCCCGGCCCCGAGCGGTCGCAGCGCCGCCCCCACGGCGGCCAGCACGCCCAGCATCGCGACCGCCTTCGCGTCCATCCCGCAGTCCGCGATCGTCGCGACCACGACCGCGATCAGCAGGGGGAGCAGGGCGGCGAAGAACCAGGGGGCGTCGGCGGCGTGCGTGGTGACGGCGGAGGCGCCGTCCGCGAAGAGGGGCCAGCCGATGGCGATCAGCCCGATGAGGGAGACGAGGACGAGCGCCGCGACGGAACGGGGCCCGAGCCGGACGGGTCCTCGGCCGCTCACAGCGCCTCCTTCACTTGCTCCACCGTGAGCCACGGCCCCGGAGCGAGGATCTTGGCGACCTGAGGGGAGAAGGCGGGGGAGGAGACGACGACCTCGGCCGTCGGACCGTCCGCGACGACCTCGCCGCCCGCCAGGATCACCACCCGGTGCGCCAGCTCGGCGGCCAGCTCCACGTCGTGCGTGGCGAGCACGATGGCGTGGCCGGCGGCGGCCAGCTCGCGCAGATGCGCGACGAGACGGGCCTTGGCCGCGTAGTCGAGACCGCGGGTCGGCTCGTCGAGGAGGAGGAGCGGGGGGCGTCCGGTGAGGACGACGGCCAGGGCGAGCGCGAGGCGCTGGCCCTCGGACAGGTCGCGGGGGTGGGTGTCGTCCACCACGCCCGGCAGCAGCTCGGACACCAGGGCCCGGCAGGTCCCGGGGGCGGCGTCCGCGTCGGTGTCGGCGGCGGAGCATTCGGCGGCGACGGTGTCCGCGTACAGCAGATCGCGCGGTTCCTGGGGCACGAGCCCCACCTGCCGGATCAGCTCGCGCGGATCGGTCCGGTGCGGGACCCGGCCGCCGACGAGGACGGTGCCGGAGGTGGGCGCGATCATGCCGACGAGGGTGTTGAGCAGGGTGGACTTGCCGGCGCCGTTGCGTCCCATGAGCGCGACGGTCTCGCCGGGGGCGAGGTGGAGGTCGACGCGCCGGAGCGCCTCGACGCGACCACGACGGACGCCGAGGGCGCGGACGTCGACGAGGGCGGTGGGGGCGGGGGCGGGGGCCTGGGCGCGGCTGGGCTGCCGCCGGAAGCGGAGGATTCCCCCACCCCACCCCTTCCCGAAACCCTGCCGGGGGCTGGGGACTGGTTGATCTCCGGGGGCTTCCGCCCCCGCCCCCCGCCGAGCGGCAGCTTCGCGCCGCAGGGGGTGGGCATCCGGCCCGGTGGGTGCGGCGGCTTCGCGCCGCTGTGGCTGGGCTTCCGGCGTGGTGGGGTCGGTAGCTTCGTGCCGCTGCGGCTGGTCATCCGGCTTCGCGGGCTCGGCCGCTTCGTGCCGCAGGGCAGTCGGTGCCGCCGGTGCGCCTGGGGCTTCGTGCTCCGTCGGGTGGTGGTGGGGGGCGGGTGAAGTCAGCCCCGGCGGCGTTTGAGGCGTGGGGGGCTGGGGGTGGAGGCACCGGTTGGCGTTCCTCGGTGCCGCGGTCTCCAGGGCGGTGCGCAACGTGCTCGCTCGGCGGCGGGCGTCGCGGACTGTCAGGGGGAGGGGGGTCCAGCCCGCCAGGCGGCCCAGGGCCACCACCGGGGGGTGGACCGGCGAGACGGACATGATGTCGGCGGGCGGGCCCATGACCCCGTCCGGCAGCAGAAGAACCTGGTCCGCGTACTGGACCACCCGCTCCAGGCGGTGCTCGGCCATCAGGACCGTCGTGCCCAGGTCGTGCACCAGGCGCTGCAGCACCGCCAGGACGTCCTCCGCCGCCGCCGGGTCCAGCGCGGACGTCGGCTCGTCGAGGACCAGGACCTTGGGGTGCGGGGTCAGCACCGAGCCGATCGCCACCCGCTGCTGCTGGCCGCCGGAGAGCGTGGCGATCGGCCGGTCGCGGAGCTCCGCCAGGCCCAGCAGGTCCAGGGTCTCCTCCACCCGGCGTCGCATCACCTCCGGCGCGAGGCCCAGGGACTCCATCCCGTACGCCAGCTCGTCCTCGACCGTGTCCGTGACGAAGTGCGCGAGCGGGTCCTGGCCCACCGTGCCGACCACGTCCGCCAGTTCACGCGGCTGGTGCGTCCGGGTGTCCCGGCCCGCGACCGTGACCCGCCCGCTCAGCGTGCCGCCCGTGAAGTGCGGGACGAGCCCCGACACCGCGCCGAGCAGCGTCGACTTGCCGACCCCCGACGGACCGACCAGCAGGACCAGTTCGCCCTCCGGGACCGTCAGGCTCAGGTCCTTCAGGGTGGGCGCGCCGGCGTCCCCGTACGTCACCGAGACGTTCTCGAACCGGATCACGAAGACTCCTTGGGTACAGGGGCGACGAACGCGGGCACCAGGCCCACCAGCAACGACACGGCGGGCCACAGCGGAAGCTCCGGTGCGACGAGCGGGACGACGCCGGGGTGCAGCGCCTCGTACGCGTAGCCGTTCGCCCAGATCATCAGCGCCGCCACCGCAACGCCCGAGCCGGCGACCAGCCATGCCCGCACCCCCCACCGGTCGGGCCGGTACCGGGTCCGTACGGCCCGGCGCCCGCCCAGCCGGAGCCCCGCCATGGCCGCGACGAGACCGGCGACGACCAGCGGCAGCCCGTACGCCGCGCCCTGCGCCGCCAGCAATCCGTACGACCCGGCACACACCCCGAGCAGTCCGCCGAGCGTCAGCACGTTCGTCGTCCGCCGCACGGCCGCCGGCACCTGGGCCGTACGCCCGTACCCGCGGGCGTCCATCGACGCCGCCACCGCGATCGACCGCTCCAGCGCGCCCTCCAGGACGGGCAGGCCGATCTGGAGCACCGCCCGGATCCCGCCCGTGGGCCGCCCCCGCAGCCGACGGGCCGTGCGCAGCCGCACCACGTCCGCGACCATGTTCGGCGCGAACGTCATCGCCACGACGACGGCGACCCCGGCCTCGTACAGCGCGCCCGGCAGCGACTTGAGCAGCCGCGCCGGATTGGCGAGCGCGTTCGCGGCGCCCACGCAGATCAGCAGGGCCGCCAGCTTGGCCCCGTCGTACACCGCGAACACCACCTGCTCGGCGGTGACCCTGCCACCGATCCGTACCCCCTGGGCCCACTCCGGCAGCGGCACCTCCGGCAGTGCGAACAGCTCGGTCGTCCCCGGGATCGACGAGCCGAGGGCGACCGAGAAGACCACCCGCAGGAACACCACGAACAGACCGAGCTTCACGAACGCCCCGTACGAGCGCGCCCAGGGGGCGTCCGTACGGCGGGCCGCGACGACATAGCCCGCGACCGCGACGATCATTCCGAGGAGGAGCGGGTTGGTGGTACGGGAGGCGGCCACGGCCAGTCCGAGCGCCCACAGCCACCAGGCGCCGGCGTGCAAGGCGTTGGAGCGGTTCGCCTCGGGGGCACGGATCATGCGCGGCGGCGCGCCTTCCAGACCGCGGCGCCACCGAGCGCGAGCACGGCCGCCCCGCCCACGACGATCCCGGCGGAGGGACCGCCGTCCCCGTCATCCGCCTTCTGGGTGGCCGACAGCGTGGGATTCGTGGCGGGCGTCGCCGCCGGTGCCGACGGCTTCGACTCCGCCACCTGCTCGCCGCAGCCCTTCGCCGGATACCCGGCGATCCCGCAGAGCAGGGCCGCGCTGTCGTACCGCAGAGGCTTCACCACCGCGGCCAGCGCCTCCGCGCCCGTCGCGTCCTCGCGGACCTGCGCGCAGCCGGTCTTCAGCGCCGGAGCGGGCGGCGTCTCGCCCTCGGGGGCGTCCGCCGCCGAACCGAAGTCGACGACGACCGCGATCCGCTTGGTCTCCGCCTTCTTCTCCACGCCGCCGCAGATAGTCGTGAAGGCGGGAGCGGCGGAGGGCCGGGACGCGTCGGCGGAGTCGTTGCTGAGCGCGAAGCGGAAGCCGATCGCATCCCCGTCCGCGGGCCGGGCGGTCGCCGGGCCCTGCGTCGCGTACGCCCAGGTCCCGCTGCCGTCGCTCTCCCAGAACGACCAGTACCGGTAACCCGCGGCCTGCGCGGGAGCGGCGACGGCCAGCGTCAGGACGACGGAGCCGGCGGCGCCCAGGAGCCTGGCCGCGATCCTCACTTCTTGCGCCCGCTCAGCAGGAAGCCGATCCCGACGCCGACGACCATGCCGATGCCGATGATCCACCACAGGTCGAAGGAGCCGGAGTCCCCGTTCCCCTCGCTCGCCGACGGGGTCGCGGACGGGACGGTCTGCGGCGCGGGGCCGGTGGCGTTCAGCTCCTTGACGAGGTCGACGGAGCCGAAGGCGCGCGGGTCGGTGCGCATCGCGTTCGCGGCGAGGACCAGCTGGGCGTAGGCGGCGGGGCCGCTCTCCTTCGCCCAGGCGGCGGAGTTCTGCTGCAGCCAGGTCAGCGCCCCCTCCGCCTCCTTCGTGGCACCGCTCGCGGCGAGCGCGACGACGGCGTCGGCGGTGTTGCCGTAGTCGGGCAGCTCGGTCGGGTCGGTGGCGCCGGGCATCGGCGGCGTGTTCAGGTGACCGGTCCCGGCGAGCGCTCCGGCCAGGTAGGACGCGCCGTTCCGGGCGGCCCGCTCGACGGTCGGCTTGGCCAGGTCCGTGCAGGTGGGCGCCTGCGCGGGCGTCACGGAGCGGGCGGCGACGCTCTTGCCGATGCCGGCGAGCGCGGCGGCCGCGGTGGCGTCGGCGTTGGCGAGGAGCTTGCCGTTCTTCTCGGGCTGGTACGCGAAGGCACCCGCCCCGTCCTGTGTCGCGCACGGGATGGCGAAGGAGAGCAGCGCGTCGTACGGCGTCCTGCCCTCGGCGGACTTCACCTCGCCCGGCTTCTGGCCGAGCGCGGCGAGCGCGCCGATCACGATGGAGGTGGAGTTGGCGTCGCTCGGGCTGCCGGGGTTGTAGCCCCAGCCGCCGTCCTTGTTCTGTACGCCCTTCAGCCAGCCCGCGGCGGCGTCGACGGCCTTGCCGATCTTCTCCTGGTCCGTGCTGCCGGGCTTGACCGCGGAGAGGGCCTGGACGGCGACGGCGGTGGCGTTGGTGTCCAGCATCGTCGCCGGGTCACAGGGCTTGGCCGGGTCCGGGCGGTACGAGGCGAAGGCGCCGCTCTCGCACTGCTGGCCGCTCAGCCAGGCCACCGCCTGCTCGGCCGGCTGCACCCCTTGGGTCCGCTGCGCGATGAAGGCGAGCGACTGGCGCCAGACACCGTCGTACGTCGGGTCCTTCGTGCCGTAGAGACCTGCGGGTATCACGGGCGCGGGAGTGGGCGTGGGCGACGGTGCGGCGGTCGCGGCGGGAGCCACGACGGTGCAGAGCACCGCGGCGGCTGCGAACGCGGCGGCGCCGCGGCGGACGGTGGTCATGCGTGCTGGCCTCTCCTGGGGCCGGGCACCGGCACGCTCAAGGCACCAGGCTCGGCTCCGTATTCCTCGACGGTGCCGGCGGTCACGTCCCGCGCGGGGCATTCCGACTGACCACCAGGGGTGGCTCACGGTTGCGGGTCAGTGCCGGATTTGCACCGGCTTCCCCCCGTACGGGCATGATGACGACTCGCACACTCTACCGGCCCGTACCCCGCCCGCCCGGTGGGTGAGCGGCTTCACACGCTCCCGTCCCGGGGGCGGTGCCGCTGTGCCATGCTGACTGACGCTCACGTGACGGGCGTTCACGTGGGGGACGACGTGGATGGCGTCTCACGGGGGTGTGGCATGCAGCCGTTGACCACGACCGATCCGCGCCGGGTGGGCGCGTACCGGCTGCTGTACCGCCTGGGGGAGGGCGGCATGGGCCGCGTCTACCTCGGCCGGTCGCCTGGCGGCCGGACGGTCGCCCTCAAGGTGGTGCACGGGACGATCGCCGGCGACCCGGGCTTCCGTCGGCGCTTCGCCCGCGAGGTCAGGGCCGCCCAGTCGCTCCGAGGGGCCGGGACCGTGCCGGTCCTGGACGCCGACCCGGAGGCGGAGGTGCCCTGGCTCGCCACGGCGTACGTACCGGGGCCCGCGCTCTCCGACGCCGTCATCGGCCACGGGCCGCTGCCCCAGGAGGCCCTGTGGCGGCTGCTCTCCGGACTCGCGAAGGCGCTGGAGGGAGTGCACGGGGCGGGTCTCGTGCACCGGGACGTCAAACCGTCCAATGTGCTGCTCTCCCAGTCGGGGCCGCTGCTCATCGACTTCGGCATCGCCCGGTCCGCCGACGAGACCGCGCTGACCGGGACCGGTCTGGTCGTGGGGTCGCCCGGCTACATGTCGCCGGAACAGGCGGAGGGCCGGACCGTCGGCCCCGCGGCGGACGTGTTCTCCCTGGGAGCGGTCCTGGCTTTCGCGGCGACCGGGCGCGGGCCGTTCGGCGGCGGGTCGGTGGCCGAACTGCTGTACCGGCTCGTGCACCACGAACCGGACCTCGACGGGGTCGGGGGCCGGTTCGGGGAACTGGCCCGGCACTGCCTGGCCAAGCGGCCCGAGGACCGTCCGACGGTCACGGAGCTCGCCGCCGGGACCGAGGAGCGGGCGGGCACGGGCCCCTGGCTGCCGGCGCCCGTGGTCGCCGCCATCGCGCAGAAGGCGGAGGAGCTGCTCAACGCGGAGGCGGAGGAGCTGGAGGAGGAAGCGGAGCACGTCGTACGGCAGCGGGCGTCCGGGGCGGTGTCCGGACCGGCTCACCAGTCCGCGTCTGGACCGGCTCACCAGTCCGCGTCCGGGGCGGCGTCCGGACCGGCTCACCAGTCCGCGGCGGGGGCGGTGGCCGGGTCGGCGCACCAGCCGGCCTCCGGGCCGGACGCGGTGGCCACCACCGCGCTTCCCCCGCACACCCCGCCGCCGACAGCGGTCCTTCCCGGCCGGCCGCCGGCCGGGCCGGCCCGCGCTCGTGCCGCGTCGTCGGCCGCGTCCTCCCGGCGGAAGGTCGCGATCAGGGCCCTGACCATGGGTCTCGGCAGACCCCTCTACGGGCTGTTCTTCCTGATCCCGGTCGTCGTCCTTCTCATCGGAGGCTTCGACCTGCTGGACCGGGCGGCGCAGTACCCCTCCGAATCGGAGCAGCAGAGCGGCGCGCACCAGTGGGCCATGAACGACGACTGGTGGCGCTTCCCCGTGACGCTCGTGCTGTTCGGCGCGATGGCCTGGCTCCACGTCTACCGGAAGCGGCTGATGACCGTGCCGCCCGTCAGGGTCCGGCTGTGGTCGGCCGGGATCGGCCTGTACTGGATCGCCCTGATCGCGGGCACGACCCTGCACCTGACATGGTTCATGATCGTGCACGAGGGCATGTCCTACGAGGCCGGTGAGCACCCCTTCATCTGGGTGGCCATGCCGATGATCATCATCGGGGCGGGGGTCTCGCCCGTCCTGCTGATCGCGTCCGTGCTCCGGATCGTGAGGGCCTGAGCCGCCCGTCGTCACGGCGCGCGTGCCGTCGTCGGGCCGGGGGCTCACACCGCCACGTACGCCACCGGATCCGTGCCCTGCGCCACCTCCGCGCGGCCCAGCTTCACCAGCCGTCGCACATGGGCCTCGGCCTCGCTGACCGCGATGTTCCTGGAGCCGTACGGGATCTGCTCCCAGGGCCTGTTCCACTCCATGCGCTCGGCGAGCTGCCACGGTGTGAGCGGGGTCGCCAGCAGGCCGAGGAGGCCGGTCAGCCGTTCCTCGTGGTGGTCGAGCAGTTCCCGCACCCGGCCGGCCGCGTCCGCGAAGGCGTACTGGTGGGCGGGGAGCACCTCGGCGACGCCGAGCCGCCCGATCCGCTCCAGCGAGTCCAGGTAGTCGCCCAGGGGGTCGGTGACGGTGGAGTCGTCCGGGTCCTCGTAGAGGCCGATGTGCGGGGAGATGCCGGGCAGCAGATGGTCGCCGGAGAAGAGCCGGCCGTGGCCGGGCAACCGCGCGGGGTGCTCCTCCTCCAGATGGAGGCAGACGTGGCCGGGTGTGTGACCGGGCGTCCAGATCGCGCGCAGCCGCCGCCCGGCGAGGTCGAGCAGCTCGCCGGGAACGATCTCGCGGTCGGGGAGGGCCGAGCGGAGCCCGGGCAGGGTCCGGGTCCGGCCGGCCGAGCGGGCGGCGAGGAGCGGGGCGATGTGCTCCTCGGGCGCGCCGACCGTGGCCAGTTTGCGGGCGAGGTAGCCGAGCCAGGTGCCGGGCTCGGACTCGCGGGTGCGGCGGACGACGGCGGTGTCGGCGGCGTGCATCGCGATCCACGCGCCGGACTCCTCGCGGACCTTGCCCGACAGGCCGTGGTGGTCGGGGTGGTGATGGGTGATGACGACGCCGTGGACGTCCCGTACGGATGTGCCCAACGCGGCGAGCCCGTCGGAGAGTTCGGTCCAGGAGGCCGGATCGTCCCAGCCGGTGTCGATCAGAACGGGGCCGCGGTCGGTGTCGAGCACGTGGACCAGGGTGTGGCCGAGCGGGTTGTCGGGGATGGGGACCTGGATCGACCAGACGCCTCCGCCGTGTTCGGTCACCTGCGTCATCGACTCCCCGATCCCGCTGCTCGAACCCACGATTACTGGAACGCGTTCCAATAGTCGCCCAAGTCTACTTCCTTGCAAAGAGGTTGGGCCCCGACACCGACCAGGTCGGCGCCGGGGCCCCGGGGGCCGGTACGGCTCAGGCGCCGTTCACGGTGTTGATGACGCCCACGGCGTTGGCGTCGTGCGTGGCGGAGAACAGGTCGTCGGTGACGCGCTCCCCGGTGGTCGCGTCCTCGTGGACGTGGCTGTTGGAGCCGATGATCTGCGGGTTGTAGGCCAGCAGGCCGATGAACATCGGGCCGCCGCTGGCGCCCTTGCCCATGTCGCAGTCGATCTTCAGCCGGTCGTCCGTGGGCCACCACGGGTCGGCGTCCTCGGTGTTGCCGCGGCAGTACATCATCCGCTCGGCGTCCATGTCCGTGCGGTGGTAGCCCTCGCCCGGGTAGCCGACGGAGAAGACGTCGTCGTAGTCGGTGACGTTGCCGAACTGGTAGCCCAGCGCGCCGATCGCGTCCTGGATGTTGCCGTACAGGGAGTCGGGCTTCAGCACGACGGCCGCCATGTCGCCCTCCTGGTAGTCCCGGTAGGCCGTCCAGTCGTTCGGGGCGTACAGGTGGTCGTAGTACCAGGTGCCCCAGGGGCGCTGGCCCTCCGCGGTGCCGTCACCCTTGTAGCCGGGGACGAACTCGATGTTGGTGAACCAATTGGTGCCGCCGCCCCCGGTGCCCAGGTGCACGCAGTGGCCCGCGGTCCAGAGGGTGTTCTTGTTGTTCGAGACGATGACCGAGGCGGTGCACGTCCCGTTGGTGCCGTCGGGCTTCGTGAAGAACAGCTTGCCGACCACCACGTTGGGGATCGAGGTGGAGTACGGCACGTCCTGCGCGACGGCGACCTCGGTCGCGGCGGCGGAGGCGGTGGAGGAGGTCTCCGCGGTGGAGGTCGTCGAAGACGTCGCCGCGACCGGGGAGATCTGCGGGCTCGTCGCGGGCCGCGCCGCGTCGGCGACCGCGGTGACGGCCGCGAGGTTCGCGCCGGAGGGCGTCGCGGGGAGGCGGTCGGCCTTCTCGCGCTTCGGGCCGGCCTTGAGCATCGGCTCCGGGTTCGCGAGGGCTTCCCTGGTCCGCTCGGGCGTCCAGTAGGCCTTGATCTCCTTCACCGACTGGGTGCTGACGTGCTTGTCGACCCGGGAGTTCGTGGGGGCCGGGGGCTTCGCGGCGCCGTCCTGGGCGGTCGCCGAGGGGGTGAGCAGGCCTCCGAGGAGGGCTGCGGAGCACGCCGCCACGGCGGCTGCGCGGTGCAGTCTCATGTGTTTCTTTCCGTCGGTCACGCACAGAATGGCGTGAGCATGTCACTCGATGGCCGGGCGGGTGAGGGCGCGCCCGGGTGGGGGTTCAGGGGGGCGGAGGGGAGGGAGGGGCTACCAGCAGTCGGGGTCGAAGAGCCCGGACTTCCAGGAGGCGCATGCGCTCACGCCCATGTCGTCGGCCGCCGGGTCCGCGAACCTGATGCGGTCCCGGGACCATCCGCGCTCGATCTCCTGGGTGCTCATCGCCGTGGTGTCGGGGCGGTTCTCGCCGTGCGCGGCGAGAAGCTCGCCCCAGGCGTGGATCATCTCGTCCCTGGTCGGCGGCGCCGCGGTGTGGGTGTCCACCGCCGCGTCCATCTCCTCGGCCGACACCGCGAAGCCCAGGCATCCGCAGGCGACGAGGGCCAGCACCGCCGCGAGGACCACTCCGCGCCTGCTTGCCATGCCCCACCTGTCGTCTGTCCGATTCCGCCCTGGAGTCGATCAAGCTATCCCGGGCATGTCGAGGTTCTGTGGCCGTTCCGTGCGGGCGAAGTCGATCTTCGGGGTGGACCTTGCCGTGGACTCCTGGGACTGGAACTGGTATCAGTTCTGATGCGGCGTCAGATAATGCCGCCGGGCCGGATATCGCGACGCGCGGGAGGCAGCAGGCATGACCGAGCTTGTGGAGCACGGAAAGCTGTTCATCGGCGGGAAGTTGGCCGATCCGCTCGGCGGCGACGTCATCGAGGTGATCTCGCCGCACACCGAGCAGGTCATCGGCCGCGTGCCGCACGCCTCCGAGGCCGATGTCGACCGGGCCGTCGCCGCCGCCCGCGAGGCCTTCGACCACGGCCCCTGGCCACGGATGACCGTCGAGGAGCGGATCGAGGTCGTCACCCGGATCAAGGACGCCATCGCCGTACGCCACGAGGAGATCGCCCGCTCGATCAGTGCGCAGAACGGCTCCCCGTACTCCTGGAGCGTCCTCGCGCAGGCGCTCGGCGCGATGATGGTCTGGGACGCGGCGATCACCGTCGCGCGCGACTTCCCGTACGAGGGGCAGCGCGCCGGTGTCCTCGGACCGATCCTGGTGCGGCGCGAGCCGGTGGGCGTGGTCGCGGCGGTCGTGCCGTGGAACGTCCCGCAGTTCACCGCCGCCGCCAAGCTCGGCCCCGCGCTCCTCGCGGGCTGCACGGTGGTCCTCAAGCCGTCCCCGGAGTCCCCGCTCGACTCGTACATCCTCGGTGAGATCGCGACCGAGGCCGGGCTGCCCGAGGGCGTGCTGTCCATCCTGCCCGCCGACCGGGAGGTCAGCGAGTACCTGGTGGGGCACCCGGGCGTCGACAAGGTCTCCTTCACCGGTTCGGTCGCGGCCGGAAAGCGCGTGATGGAGGTGGCCTCCCGCAACCTCACCCGCGTCACGCTCGAACTCGGCGGCAAGTCCGCCGCCGTCATCCTGCCCGACGCCGACGTGGCCACGGCCGTCGCGGGCATCGCCCCGGCCGCCTGGATGAACAACGGCCAGGCGTGCGTCGCCCAGACCCGCATCCTCGCCCCGCGCAGCCGGTACGACGAGATCGCCGAGGCGTTCGCCGCGGCCGCGGGCGCCCTCGTGGTCGGCGACCCGCTCGACCCGGCGACCCAGGTGGGCCCGCTGGTGGCGAAGCGGCAGCAGCAGCGCTCGCTCGACTACATCGGGATCGGCCAGCAGGAAGGCGCCAAGATCCTTGCGGGCGGCGGCCGTCCGGCCGGCCTCGACCGCGGCTGGTACGTCGAGCCGACCCTCTTCGGGGGCGTCGACAACACGATGCGGATCGCCCGCGAGGAGATCTTCGGGCCGGTCATCTGTCTCCTTCCGTACGGGGAGGAGAGCGAGGCGCTCCGGATCGCCAACGACTCCGACTACGGGCTCAGCGGCAGTGTCTGGACCGGGGACGTGGAGCACGGCATCGACTTCGCGCGGCAGGTGCGGACGGGCACGTTCAATGTGAACACCTTCAGCCTGGACATGCTGGGGCCGTTCGGCGGCTACAAGAACTCCGGTCTGGGAAGGGAGTTCGGCCCCGAGGGCTTCGGCGAGTACCTGGAGCACAAGATGATCCACCTGCCGGCCGGGTACGAGGGGCAGGCTGGTGCCTGATGGGCGACCGCTGGCACGTGGAGGTCGACCGCGGGGTGTGCATCGGCTCCGGCATGTGCGTGAACCACGCCCCGGACGGCTTCCGCCTCGACACGGCCCGTCAGTCGCACCCGCGCGAACCGGAGTCCGACGCGAACGAGAAGGTGCTCGCGGCGGCCGAGGGATGCCCCGTGGAGGCCATCTCGATCACGCTCCTCGACGGCGGGGAGCCGGTCTTCCCGCCCGAGGAGTGATGTCCCCGGATTCCCAGGCCTGTGTGACACTCCTGCGGCATACGGACAACAGGGGTGGGACACATGCGAAGGACGTGGCGGGCGACCGTCTGCGGGGCGGCGACGGCTCTGGCGCTGTCGATGACGGGCTGTGGCGCGGAGGAGGAGGCCGGGCCACCCGCGTCCACTGCCTCATCCGCGCCGGGCAAGGAGAAGGGGTTCGGCAGGGCAGCGGCGCAGGCCGACATCGACGCGGCCACCTCCGCCGCCGGTCTGCCGGCCTCCGGGCGGCCCGAGCCGCTGCCGTCCTCCACCCCGGCCGGGGCCACGGAGAAGGACAGGCTCAAGGCGCGCGCCGCGGCGTGCTCGGCCCACTGGATGGGCGCGGGGCCGGAGGTGGGCGAAGGCGGCGATCCCCGGGCGAAGTTCGACGCGACCGTCGCCGCACTGGGGGAGCGCGGCTGGCGGGTGACGACGAAACAGCGCGAGGACAAGCTCGGGAAGGAGGGCACCATGGTCAGCCTCACGCTCAAGAAGTCCGGCTGGTCGCTGATGGGCCGTCACACCGCGGGAGCGCTGGACATGGTGTCCTTCCAGGCGACGGAGGACGCCTGCATGAACGGGTTCACCGAAGCGGAGTGGAAGCTGATGCTGAGCGCCGACAGGTAGCGGTGCGGGCCGGAGGTGCTTCGGCCGACCGTTCTCACGTGCAAAAATCTTCACCTGATCACGGGGGCAACAGGCCCGCGTGCACCCAGGATTGGGAGAGTTGTGCGCAAGGCGATGTGCGTGGCCGCGGCCGCCGGTGTGGTGCTGCTGGTCGCGGGTTGCGGTGGCGAGGGCGGCTCGGGCAAGAACAAGGGCGGCTCGTCCTCCAGCACCTCCGGTTCCACCACCGGGGGTTCGGAGGCGGGCGGCGGCGACAGCCCGGACGCGGCCGCGGTGGAGAAGGAGATCGAGACCGCCGCCACGGCCGCGGGCTTCGTCCAGGACGCCTCGGGCGAGGACGTCCCGGAGGGGCTGAAGGGCTGCATGGTGTCCTGGACGGCCGACGCGGAGAAGGCGGCCGACCCGAAGAAGTCCTACGACGCCACGGTGAAGACGCTGTCCGGCGGCGGCTGGAAGGAAGGCCAGGGCACGGAGCAGGGCGGGTCCACCATCAAGACGCTGAACAAGGGCACCTGGTCGCTCAAGGCCAGCAACCACGGCGCCGCCGGCTTCTCGATCGTGATGTTCATCGGCACGGACAACACCCCGCAGTGCGAGGCCCTGTTCAAGGCCGACCTGGAGAAGAACAAGAAGCCGTAACGGCTCGCTCACACCGTCCCGCGGCCCTCCGGGGCCGCGGAGGCGGTCGCCGGCGCGTTCGGTGCGGTCAGGTCGATCAGCCGGCAGACCGTCTCGATGTCGATCTTCACCTGTGCGATCGAGGCCCGCCCCGACAGCCAGGTGATCAGGGCCGAGTGCCAGGTGTGCTCGATCACCCGGACCGCCGACAGCTGCTGCGGCGTCGGGTTCTCCAGCCCCATCGCGTCCAGGATGATCGCCGTCGTCAGCCGCGAGACCGTGTCCACCTCGGGGCTCACGCTCCGGTCCGCGAACGTCAGGGCCCGCACCATCGCGTCCGCCAGCTGCGGCTCCCGCTGCAGCGCCCGGAACGCCCGCATCAGCGTCTCCGCCACCCGCTCCGCCGAGCTCTCGCCCGCCGGCGGACGCTTCCGCAGCGTCGTGTGCATGTGCTGGAGCTGGTCCTGCATCGTCGCGACCAGCAGATGGATCTTGGACGGGAAGTAGCGGTACAGCGTGCCCAGTGCCACCCCGGCCGCCTCGGCGACCTCCCGCATCTGTACGGCGTCGAAACCACCCCGCCCGGCGAGCTGCGCGCTGGCGTGCAGGATGCGGCGGCGGCGCGCCTCCTGGCGCTCTGTCAGGGGTGGCGAGGCAGGTCTGTCTTCCGACGTCATGAGGTCCCGTTCCGTGCGGTGGGGAAGCGACAGTATGGCGGGGCTCCGGCCGTGGCGCGAATCACCTGATCCGGCTCTTACAGCGGGGCTACCTGCCGGTAGATTCTGTGCTCCTTGAACGATCAAGAACGATCAAGTCTGAAACTTGTTCTAGATTAGCGCGAGCGGTTACGCTCCCGCGAAACGCAAGCTCGAAGGGGGCCGCGAGTGACCGCTGAGGCCATAGAAGCAGGCCCCCGCCGGGGCGCCGCTCCAGGCGCCCCCGCCGACGGTGACCGTCCGTTGCGGATCGCTCTCCTCACGTACAAGGGGAATCCCTTCTGCGGTGGTCAGGGTGTCTATGTCCGGCACCTGTCCCGCGAGCTCGCCCGCCTCGGCCACCACGTCGAGGTCATCGGCTCGCAGCCGTACCCCACCCTCGACGAGGGCGTCCCGCTCACCGAGATCGCCAGCCTCGACCTCTACCGCTCGCCGGACCCGTTCCGTACGCCGAAGCGGAACGAGTACCGCGACTGGATCGACGCCCTCGAGGTCGCCACCATGTGGACCGGCGGCTTCCCCGAGCCCCTCACCTTCTCCCTGCGCGCCCGGCGGATGCTCGCCGCCCGCCGCGGAGACTTCGACGTCGTCCACGACAACCAGACGCTCGGATACGGACTGCTCGGCGGCCCCAAGGCCCTCGGCGCCCCGCTCGTCACCACGATCCACCACCCCATCACCGTCGACCGGCAGCTCGAACTCGACGCCGCCGCCGACTGGAAGCGCCGCGCCTCCGTCCGCCGCTGGTACGCCTTCACACGCATGCAGAAGCGGGTCGCCCGCCGCCTGCCGTCCGTGCTGACCGTCTCCGGCACCTCCCGGCAGGAGATCGTCGACCACCTCGGCGTACGGGACGACCGCATCCAGGTCGTCCACATCGGCGCCGACACCGACCTGTGGTCCCCCGACCCGTCCGTCGCCGAGATCCCCGGCCGGATCGTCACCACCTCCAGCGCCGACGTCCCGCTCAAGGGCCTGGTCCACCTCGT
Source organism: Streptomyces sp. NPDC046712 (assembly GCF_040645695.1). NCBI lineage: Bacteria > Bacillati > Actinomycetota > Actinomycetes > Kitasatosporales > Streptomycetaceae > Streptomyces > Streptomyces sp. NPDC046712. Next base: position 357,384 of record NZ_JBEYYW010000002.1, read on the forward strand.
CGAGGCCCTCGCCAAGCTCCGCACCGAGAACCCGGCCGCCCACCTCGTCGTCGTCGGCAAGCGCGCCGAGGACGGGCCGGTCGCGCAGGCCATCGAACGGTACGGACTCGAGGACGCCGTCGAGTTCGTCAAGGGGATCACGGACGCCGAGCTCGTGGACCTCGTGCGCTCCGCCCAGATCGCCTGCGTGCCCTCCCTGTACGAAGGCTTCTCGCTGCCGGCCGCCGAGGCCATGGCCACCGGGACCCCGCTCGTCGCCACCACCGGCGGCGCGATCCCCGAGGTCGCAGGGCCCGACGGCGAGACCTGCCTGGCCGTGCCCACCGGCGACGCGGGCGCCCTGGCGGCGGCCCTCGCCCGGCTGCTCGGCGACGCGGACCTGCGGGCCCGGCTCGGCGCCGCGGGGCGCGACCGCGTGCTCGCCAACTTCACCTGGGCGCGCGCGGCCCAGGGCACCGCGGACCTCTACCGCGAGGCCATCGCCGCACAGCGGAGAACCGCCCGCGACGGTGCCCTCCGGTGACCGCCGCCCCCCGTCTTCGCCGCCTCCACCCCCGCACCGCCACCCCTCCGGAAGGGCAGACCCCGTGCTGACCGTCGACTTCACCCGCTTCCCGCTCGCCCCCGGCGACCGCGTGCTCGACCTGGGCTGCGGTGCGGGCCGGCACGCCTTCGAGTGCTACCGGCGCGGCGCCCAGGTCGTGGCCCTCGACCAGAACGGCGAGGAGATCCGCGAGGTCGCCAAGTGGTTCGCGGCGATGAAGGAAGCCGGCGAGGCCCCGGCCGGAGCGACCGCCACCGCGATGGAGGGCGACGCGCTCAACCTGCCGTTCCCGGACGAGTCCTTCGACGTCGTGATCATCTCCGAGGTCATGGAGCACATCCCCGACGACAAGGGCGTGCTCGCCGAGATGGTCCGGGTCCTCAAGCCCGGCGGCCGGATCGCGATCACCGTCCCCCGCTACGGCCCGGAGAAGATCTGCTGGGCGCTCTCCGACGAGTACCACGAGGTCGAGGGCGGCCACATCCGCATCTACAAGGCGGACGAGCTCCTCGCCAAGATCCGCCAGGCCGGCCTCAAGCCGTACGGCACCCACCACGCCCACGCGCTGCACTCGCCGTACTGGTGGCTGAAGTGCGCCTTCGGCGTGGACAACGACAAGGCGCTGCCGGTGCGGGCGTACCACAAGCTCCTGGTCTGGGACATCATGAAGAAGCCCGCCCTGACCCGGGTCGCCGAGCAGCTGCTCAACCCGGTCGTCGGCAAGAGCTTCGTGGCGTATGCGACCAAGCCGCATCTGCCGAAGGCCGACGCCGCGGAGGCCGGCGCCGCTGAGACCGACGCCGCAGAGGCCGGCGCCAAGTGACCTCTCCCGAGCGGATCGCGGAGCACCTGCTCCTGCCCGGGGTCCTCACCGCCGAGCAGGCCGCCGAGACCGTCGCAGGGATACTCGCCGTCCAGCGCGAGGACGGGGCGATCCCGTGGTTCCGGGGCCACCACCTCGACCCGTGGGACCACACCGAGGCCGCCATGGCGCTGGACACGGCCGGCGAGCACGCCGCAGCCGCCCGCGCCTACGCGTGGCTGGCGCGCCACCAGAACCCCGACGGCTCCTGGTACGCGGCCTACCACGACGGCGACCCCGCGAACGTCACCGACCGGGGCCGTGAGACCAACTTCGTCGCGTACATAGCCGTCGGCGTCTGGCACCACTACCTCGCGACCGGCGACGACGCCTTCCTCGACCGGATGTGGCCGGTCGTCTACGCCGCCGTCGAGTTCGTCCTCGCTCTCCAGCAGCCCGGCGGGCAGATCGGCTGGAAGCGCGAGGAGGACGGCACGCCGGTGAACGACGCGCTCCTCACCGGGAGTTCCTCCATCCACCAGGCGCTGCGCTGCGCGCTCGCCATCGCCGAGGCACGCGAGGAGCCCCAGCCCGACTGGGAGCTGGCGGCCGGCGCGCTCGGCCACGCGATACGCAGCCACCCCGAGCGCTTCCTCGACAAGTCCCGCTACTCGATGGACTGGTACTACCCGGTCCTCGGCGGCGCGCTGACCGGCTCGGCGGCCAAGGCCCGTATCGACGCGCACTGGGACGAGTTCGTCGTCCCCGGGCTCGGTGTGCGGTGCGTGCTGCCCAATCCGTGGGTCACCGGCGGCGAGAGCTGCGAACTCGCCCTCACCCTCTGGGCGATGGGGGAGTCCGACCGGGCCCTGGAGATCCTCCAGTCCATCCAGCACCTGCGCGCCGAGGGCGGCATGTACTGGACGGGGTACGTCTTCGAGGGCAGCCGGGCCGTGTGGCCCGAGGAGCTCACGACCTGGACCGCGGGCTCCCTGCTGCTCGCCGTGGCGGCGCTCGGCGGCGACGAGGCGACGGTGGCGGTCTTCGGCGGAGAACGGCTGCCGAGCGGTCTGGAGCCCGACTGCTGCGGGTGAACTTCCGGGCCGCCCCGAGCCCACGGGCTCGGGGCGGCCCCTGAGGCTCTTGGGGCGCGTAGGAAGGTCAGTGGCGGCGCAGCAGGCGCCCCGCCACCATGTGACCGACGACGAGGTACACCACGGCGGCAAGACCGTAGCCCGCCACCACCCGCGCCCAGGCCTCGTCGAAGGTGAACAGGTCGTGCGACCAGCCCGCCAGCCAGCGGGCCACGTCCTGGACGAACTCCACGAGGCCGTTGCCCCGGTTGGCGCCCAGCAGGTACATCAGGATCCAGAGGCCGATGATCGCGGCCATGACATCGGCGACGACGCTGATCACCCTCGCCGCTTGCGTGGTGTTACTCCGTCCGGAAGTCATACGACTCGCCTTGCCGCGCGTTGCCGTCCGAAACCCGTTCGGACTCGCCCGGGTGACCGAGCGTCGGGCCGGGGCGAGTCCGGCGCCGAACCCGCAGACGTGCGGCCCGGGGCCATCCCCCCTGGACGGCCCCGAAGCCGCACGCGCGCGTGCGTCAGCCGGCGGACGGTGTCCAGTCATCCTCGCCGAACACACCGAGGACACCGCCGTAGGCCATGGACCCTGCGGTGGCCAGAGCCAGCGGAACGCCCACCCACAGCGTCGTCGTCCTGCGTCTGCGGTGCCGTGCCTTGTCGCGGTTGTTGCTCACGTTGCTTCCGTTTCGCGTGGGGGATCGGTTCGCACGTGAGTCGCCGTCGAGGACGGAAAGGTCGCCGCGCACCGGGCGAGACTCCCGGACGCTCCCTAGGAGTTGAGTTCCGCGAGCAGCCGCAGGGTGGCGAGGTCGGGAGCCGTGACCAGAAGGTCCGTGACCGGTCCCTTCCGCCAGACCTCCAGCCGTTCGGCGATCCGCTCCCGGGGCCCGACGAGCGAGATCTCGTCCGCGAAGGCGTCCGGGACGGCGAGCACGGCCTCCTCCCGGCGCCCGGCCGCGAACAGCTCCTGGATGTGCCGGGCCTCGGACTCGTACCCCATGCGCGCCATCAGATCGGCGTGGAAGTTCCGGGCCGCGTGCCCCATGCCGCCGATGTAGAAGCCGAGCATCGCCTTGACGGGCAGCAGCCCTTCGGCCGGATCGTCGCAGAGCTGGGCGCGGACCATGGGGGCGACGAGGAAGGACTCCGGGAGCCGCTCCGGGAGCGCGTACACCTCTCCGTACCGCGTCGGCGACCAGTACAGCGGCAGCCAGCCGTCGGCGATCCGGAGCGTCTGGGCGATGTTCTTGGGCCCCTCGGCGCCGAGGAGGACGGGGAGGTCCGCCCGGAGGGGGTGGGTGATGGGCTTGAGGGCCTTCCCGAGCCCCGTGCCGTCCTCGCCTGCGTACGGATGGGAGTGGAAGCGCCCGTCGAGCCTCACGGGCCCCTCGCGCCGCAGGGCCTGGCGGATCACGTCCACGTACTCCCGCGTCGCGGTCAGCGGACTGCGTGGGAACGGCCGGCCGTACCAGCCCTCGACGACCTGCGGCCCGGAGAGCCCGAGCCCGAGCATCATCCGGCCGCCGGAGAGATGGTCGAGCGTGAGCGCGTGCATGGCGGTGGCGGTGGGCGTCCGGGCGGCCATCTGCGCGACGGCGGTCCCGAGCCGGATGCGCGAGGTGTGGGCGGCGATCCAGGTCAGCGCGGTGAACGCGTCGGACCCCCACGCCTCGGCGGTCCAGACGGAGTCGTACCCGAGTCGCTCGGCCTCGCGCGCGAGTTCGAGATGGGCGGGCGAGGGGCCGCGTCCCCAGTAGCCGAGGGCGAGTCCGAGACGCATGGCACGGTGCCTTCCTGACGATCCGTCAGTTCACTTCCCGGGGACTGTACGACAACGGCCCCCCGCCCGGAAGGGCGAGGGGCCGCTGGGGTGGAACGCTCAGCCGCGCTGGATGCCGGTCGTGTCCTGGAGGACGCCGCGGCGGCCGTCCTGGGTCTGCGCGATCAGGCCGGGGCCACGCTGCTCGACCGCCAGGTACCAGGTACCCGGGGCCAGCTCGGCGATCGGGGTCGGCGAGCCGTCCTCCGCGTACAGCGGGCGGGCCACCGGGACCGCGAACCAGAACGGCGCGAAGTCGCCGGCGGGCTGCTGCGCCTGGGCCTGCGTCGGCTGCGGGGCCGGGGCGCCGGCCTGGGCCTGCGGGTCGGGCTGCTGCTGGCCGGGGTACGGCTGGGGCTGCCCGCCGTACGGCTGCTGCTGGGCGCCCGGGTAGCCGTAGCCGCCGGGAGCGCCCGGCTGGCCGGGCTGACCCGGCTGGACGCCGTACGGCTGCGGGGTCTGCGGCCTCGGGGCGGGCATCAGCGGGGCCTTGAGCGCGGGGACCAGCGGGGCGGCGACGGCGGCACCGGCGAGGACCAGGGAGGCGATCAGGCCGAGGACGAGGCCGGCGCCGGCGTTCACCGACTCGAAGATCCACATCAGCATGTTCCAGGCCGCGGCCACCGTGAACGCGGCACCGACCTGACCCAGCTCGAGGCCGGCGACCTTGCGGGGCTGCGGAAGCGCGTGCGAGACCACGACCAGGGCGGCGCCCGCGATACCGAGGAGGAAGGCACCCCAGCCGAGGGGGGAGAACTCCCAGGAGAACGGGGAGTCGACGTTGTCGCAGAAACTGCCTTCACAGCCGGAGTAGCCGAGGAACGAGGCGATGAACAGCACCACCGCTGCACCGATCACCACGCCATCGCCTCGAGTGAGGGAGCGGATATTCACGTAAGAGTCCTTCGTCGGGTCGTCTCGTCGGGGTGGCGCGAAGCACGGGGGCGGCCCCATCGTACGGAGCGAATCTATCGCCCGTCGGTTCTACCCCTTGAGGTAGGTCCCGATGCCGTCCGCGATTCCCTGCGCCGCCTTCTGGCGCCACGCCGCATCGGTGAGGAGTGCGGCATCCTTCGGATCACGCATATTGCCGCATTCGACGAACACCTTGGGGACGGTTGAGAGATTGAGTCCCCCGAGGTCCCCGCGTACGTCCAACCCGGTGCCGGAGCCGAGGTAGTTGGCGGGCGCCGTGCCGGTCGCGCGGGCGAAGTGGCGGGCGACGGCCTCGCCGAGCGTACGGGACGGGCCGACGATCTTCGAGGTGTCGGCGCCGCCGGAGCCGACGCGGGCGGGCAGGATCACGTGGAAACCGCGGTGGCCGGTGGCGGAGCCGTCGGCGTGCACGGAGACGACGGCGTCGGCGTGCGCCTCGTTGCCCTTCCGTGCGCGTTCGTCGATGCAGGGCCCGTAGGGGCGGTCGGCATCGTGGGTGAGGACGACCTTCGCGCCCTGGGCCTCGAGGAGATCGCGCAGACGATGTGAAACATCGAGGGTGAACGCGGCTTCCGTGTAGCCGGCGTCGGTGGAGGTGCCCGTGGTGTCGCATTCCTTGCGACCTGTCCCGATATCGACCTTCTGGTTGATTTCCCGGGAATGACGGAAGTTGCCGGGATTGTGGCCGGGGTCGATGGCGACGGTCCGTCCGGCCAGCGGGCGGGCCTGGGGCCGGGCCCGGGCGGGGGCCGGCGTCTGGGTGGAAGAGCCCGACGACCGGGCGTCCGTCGCCTTGGCGTCCGCGGTCTTCGGGGGCTGTGACTCTCCGCCGCATCCGGCGAGGACGGCGCAGGCGGCGAGGGCGCTCGCGAGGGCGCTGATCTTCCGGTGGTCGTACGGCACCTTGCGACTCTAACGGGAGGCGCCGCCGGACAGTCCTTCGACGCGGGGCGACTGTGAAGGGACTGTGGCGGGTATGGGGAAGGTGAGTGCGGCGGTGAGGGGCATCACGCACGGACCACGGGGGGCACTGTGGCGGGGGAAGAGCCGAACGACGCACGTCCGTCGAACGAACCGGGGGTCTCCGAGACGCCTTGGGCGTACGGGGCGCCCGGAACGCCGGGGGCACCGGGAACGCCGGGGGTGCCGGCGGCACCGGGATCGCCAGGAACACCGGGAATGCCGGGGGCGCCCGGGGCGGGGGCTTGGGCGGGGGCGGCGATACCGCCACCGCCCGCGCAGCCGCCGGGAGTGCCGGCACCAGGAGGCCCGGCGCCCGACCCCGGACCGCCCGCACCACCGCCCGAGTCGAACCCGGCGCAGGCCGTCCTGGTCGGGCTGCTCAACCTGTCCTGCCTGGGGCTCGGGTACGCGCTGCTCAAGCAGTGGGTCCTCGCCGCCGTCTGCTGGGCGGCCACGGCCGTCCTTCTGCTGGTCGCGCTGCCCGCCGACGTGGACGGGGTGCCCACGGGCCTCCTCGCCGGGTACGGCGTGTTCCTGCTGGCCGCGGCCGCCGACGGCGCCCGGCGCGGCCTGCGTGCCCCGCTCGCCCTCGGTCCCGGAACGAGCGCCGCGCCCCGGCGCCTCGCGCTCCCGGTGGCCCTGGCGCTCGTCCTGCTCGCCGTGCCGGTGGGCGGTTCGGTGGCCTACGGCGTGGCGCGCGACGAGGCCGTGGAGCAGTCGCTCCTGGACCGCCTCGCCGCGGCCGACGCGCAGGTGAAGTCCGTGGCGGGCCAGAGCTTCAACGGAGCCGAGCACACCTACCGCAAGGCGCTCGCCGTGTACCAGGACCTCGGCACGAAGCACGCCGGCTCGCGGGCGGGGAAGCTCGTCCCCGACCGGATCGGGGACTACTACACGGCGGTCTCGGCGCCGTACGAGCAGAAGAAGTACTGCGAGGCCGTCCCGGGCCTGAAGCATCTGCGCGCACTGCCGGAGACGGTGGACCGCAGCCTGCTCGACGGCCTGACCGGCAAGGCCGACGACCCGCTCGCCCACTCCTGGTACGCGTGCGGAATCGCCGGACTCGGCGTCGCGGGCGTCGAGGCGACGGCCGGCGAGCACCTGAACGCGCTCCTCTCGACCTTCCCCGAGTCCTCGTACGCCCGGCAGGTAGAGCCCAAGGTCGCGGAGGGCATCAGGACCCGCTCCGCCGCGATCGCGGGCGGCACCACCGACCCGTGCGCCGCGGTCGCCGAACTGCGGCGCTACGGCACCACCGTCGACCTGCTGCCCCGCGCGACCTTCGCCGGCGTCTCGCGGCAGCACGGCGAGGCGGTGCGGAACGGCGACTTCGCCTGCGGGGTCGAGCAGTTCAAGGACAAGGAGTACACGCGGGCCGTCGAGACGATGACGCAGTACGCCAAGGACCACCCGGACAGCCCGCAGGCCGGACAGGCGCGGAACATAGCGATCGCGGCCGAGATCGCCCAGGAAGCCCCGGCGGCCGGGAAGCAGCTGCCTCCGGCCAAGGCCCCCGGCGGCTCCCGGATGGTCATGGTCGTGAGCAACGACGGCCCGGGAGAGGTCGAACTCCTCTACACGGGACCGGTCACCGGCCGCGTCACGCTCAAGGCGTGCGGCACGTGCACGGCGTACCAGGGCAGCCTCAGGCTCGGTGCCGCGAAGCCCAAGGTGTGCACCGGGCCGTCGTCGAAGTACCCGAAGGCGACGCTCCTGCTGCCCGCCGGCGACTACCACTTCCTCCAGAAGCGGCCGCGGTCGTCCGGCTCGCTGTCCGCCGGGGACAAGGCGAGCACGGCCAAGATCGAACCGGGGTACAGCTACACGAACTGCCTGTACGTGACCTCCGGGTACGGCATCTAGGGCCTGTCCGACCCTGATCCGCCGGACAGGCCCTAGCGGCGGCGCAGGACGCGGAGGGAGTCCGTGACGGAGATCTCCTCGAAGTCGCCGGACTCCAGGGCCCGGAGGTAGATGCGGTACGGCGCCTGGCCGCCGTCCTCCGGGTTCGGGAAGACGTCGTGGATGACGAGGAGGCCGCCGACGGCGACCTTCGGCGCCCACCCCTCGTAGTCCGCCGTCGCGTGCTCGTCCGTGTGCCCGCCGTCGATGAAGACGAGGCCGAGCTCGCCCGCCCACACCTTCGCCACCTGCGGGGACCGCCCGACGACCGCGATCACGTGCTCCTCCAGACCCGCCTTGCGCAGCGTCCGGCGGAAGGTGGGCAGGGTGTCCATCACGCCGACCTCGGGGTCCACGACGGTCGGGTCGTGGTACTCCCACCCCGGCTGCTGCTCCTCGCTGCCCCGGTGGTGGTCCACGGTCACCGCGACCGTCCCGGCCTCCCGGGCCACGTCCGCGAGCAGGATGGTGGAGCGCCCGCAGTACGTGCCGACCTCGAGCAGCGGCAGCCCGAGCTTCGCGGCCTCCTCGGCGGCGGCGTACAGCGCACGCCCCTCGTCGAGGGGCATGAAGCCCTTGGCGGCCTCGAAGGCGGCGAGGATCTCGGGCGCGGGCATGGGTGCTCCTACTGGTCGGTACGCGGCTCTGGGCAGCCATGGTGCCCTACGCGCCGCACGTGAACCACACCCGCTTCCCGCCTCCGCGCACCGGGTGTGGGGCGGGTCTCCGCGAAAGCTCAGTATCTGACCTTCCGTCAGAATGAAACGTGTTCTAGTGTGCCGCGCATGGGCATCGGAATCACGCAAGAGCAGCGGGAGTTGGCCCGGTCCGTGCGCGGATGGCTCGCCCGGGCCGTGCCGTCCGAGGACATACGCAAGCTTCTCGACGCGCCCGTCGACACCGTCACCGGGCGCCCCGCCCACTGGGGCGGCCTCGCCGAGCAGGGGCTCCTCGGGATCCATCTGCCCGAGGAGTACGGGGGAGGGGGCGGCGATCTCGTCGATCTGGCCGTCGTCCTGGAGGAGGCCGCGAGGGCCCTGCTCCCCGGGCCGTACCTGCCCTCCGTCCTCGCCGGCGAGATCCTGGCCCGGACAGGGCAGGGGGGACTGGCCGCCGCCCTCGCCGCCGGGGAGCGCATCGGGGCCGTCGCCCTCGCGCCCGGTGGACTGACCGCGGTCGAGACCGAGGGCGGGCTGCTCCTCGACGGGGCAGCGCCACCCGTCCTCGGCGCCGCCCACGCCGACCTGCTGCTCCTCGCGGCGACCACGGCGCGAGGCACCGTGTGGGCCGCCGTGGACGCCGACACCCTCGCCGTACGCCCGCACGAGAGCGCCGACCCCACCCGGCCCACCGCCGAGGTCACCGCGGCCGGTGCGCACGTGCCCGCCCACCGGGTCCTGACCGTCGACTCCGCCCTCGTCACGGATCTCGCCGCCGTGCTGTACGCCGCCGACGCCTGCGGGAACGCCGCCCGGGCGCTGGAGACGGCCGCGGAGTACGCGAAGGTGCGCGAGCAGTTCGGGCGGCCCATCGGACAGTTCCAGGGGGTCAAGCACCTCTGCGCGGAGATGCTCGTACGGGTCGAGCAGGCCCGTGCCCTCACCTGGGACGCGGCTCGCTCCACCCGGGAGGAGTCGCGCTCCCTGACCGCCGCGCTCGCCGCCGCCACCGCCCTCGACGCCGCCTACGACTGCGCCAAGGACTGCATCCAGATCCTCGGCGGCATCGGCTTCACCTGGGAGCACGACGCCCATCTCTCGCTCCGCCGGGCCCTCGTCGCCCGCCAGCTCCTCGGCCCGGGCGACACCCACCGCGCACAGGCCGTTCGCCTGGCGGCCGGCGGGGCCCGGCGCGAGCTCCGGCTCGAACTGCCACCCGAGGCCGACGTGTTCCGCGCGGAGGCCCGGGACGCGATCGCTCCCGCCGTCGGCCTCGACCCCGGCGGCGCCCGCCGCGCCCTCGCCGCCACCGGCTATGCCGCCCCGCACCTTCCGCCGCCGTACGGCCTCGGCGCGGGGCCCCTCCAGCAGCTCGCCGTCCAGCGGGAGCTGGCCGACGCCGGCATCACGCTCAGCGGGCTCGGGATCGCCACCTGGGTCGTCCCGTCCCTCCTCGCGTACGGGACCGCGGACCAGCGGGAGCGCTACCTCGCTCCCACCCTGCGCGGCGAGCTCCTGTGGTGCCAGCTGTTCTCCGAGCCCGGCGCCGGGTCCGATCTCGCCTCCCTCCGTACCAGGGCGGAACGCACCGACGACGGCGGCTGGCGGATCAACGGACAGAAGGTGTGGACGAGCGCCGCCCAGTGGGCCGACCACGGCATCCTGCTCGCCCGGACCGACCCGGACGCCCCCAAGCACCGCGGACTCACGTACTTCCTCGTCGACATGAAGAACACACCGGGGATCGACATCCGGCCGCTGAAGGAGATCACCGGCGACTCGCTCTTCAACGAGGTGTACTTCGACGACGTGCTGCTGCCGGTGGACGCCGTCGTCGGCGAGGTGAACGACGGCTGGAAGGTCGCCCGCAACACCCTCGGCAACGAACGCGTCCACATGGCCGACCAGGTCGCCTTCGACTCCGGCCTTGAGGCGCTGATCGACCGGGCCACCGAGGCCGACAGCACCGTACGCGTACGGATCGGGGCGCTCGCCGCCGAGGCGCACGCGCTCGCCTGCATCGGACTGCGGACCACGATGCTCCAGGTCTCGGGCCTGGAACCGGGTGCGGGCGCGTCCGTCCGCAAGCTCGTCCAGACCGTCCACCAGCAGAAGGTCGCCGAGCTCACGCTCGAACTGCTCGGCCCCGAGGGCGCGGTGCGGGAAGGGGCGGGGGAGCGGGCCGTCCACGGGCTGCTGATGTCCCGCTGCCTGACCATCGCGGGCGGCACCACGCAGGTCCAGCTCAATGTCGTCGCCGAGCGACTGCTCGGCCTGCCCAGAGACTGAGGGGAACCGAAGATGGGGAAGGCGTACATCGTCGGCGTCGGGATGACGAAGTTCGAGAAGCCCGAGACGCGGGACTGGCAGTACTGGGACATGGCGCGCGAGGCGGGGACGGCGGCGCTCGCCGACGCCGGGATCTCGTACGCGCAGGTGGAGCAGGTGCCCGTCGGCTACTGCTTCCAGGCGTCGACGGCCGGGCAGCGCGCCGCGTACGAACTCGGCCTGACCGGTGTCCCCGTCTACAACGTCAACAACAACTGCGCGACGGCCTCCACGGCGCTGATGATGGCCCGGCAGTTCGTGGAGGGCGGGGTCAGCGACTGCGTCCTGGCGCTGGGCTTCGAGAAGATGGCGCGGGGGGCGCTGGGCGGAGGGTCCGACGGGAACGACTTCAAGACGTCACCGGTGGCCCGGCACTACGGGATCATGGCCGCGGGCCACGGCTTCGAGATGAGTCCTCCCACCGCGCAGATCTTCGGGAACGCGGCCCGGGAACACATGGAGCGGTACGGGACGACGGAGGTGCAGCTCGCCGCCGTCGGCGCCAAGAACCACCGGCACTCGGCCGACAACCCCAACGCCCAGTTCCAGGACGTGTACTCGGTCGACGAGATCCTCGCGGCCAAGACCATCCACCGGCCGCTGACCAAGCTCCAGTGCTCACCCACCTCGGACGGCTCGGCGGCGGCGGTCGTGGTGTCGGAGCGGTTCGTCGTGGCACATGGGCTGCACGACAAGGCGGTCGAGATCGCGGCCCAGGCGATGACGACGGACACGGAGGACTCCTTCTCCTCCGGCTCCTGCATCGACGTGGTCGGCCGCCCCATGTCCCGCGCGGCGGCCCGGCAGGTGTACGAGCGGTCCGGCCTCGGTATCGAGGACGTGGACGTGGTGGAGCTGCACGACTGCTTCTCCATCAACGAGCTCCTGACCTACGAGGCCCTGGGCATGTGCGAGGACGGCGCGTCCGGCAAGCTCGTCGAGTCGGGGGCGACGACGTACGGCGGGCGGTGGGTGGTGAACCCGTCCGGCGGGCTGATCTCCAAGGGCCACCCCTTGGGCGCCACCGGCCTCGCCCAGGCCGCCGAACTGGTCTGGCAGCTACGGGGCGAGGCGGGCGCACGACAGGTCGAGGGCGCCCGGGTCGGCCTCGCGCACAACATCGGGCTCGGCGGCGCGGCGGTCGTGACGATGCTCCGGAGGTCGTAGGGCTCCGGGGGCGCAGGATTCGCGGCGGCCCGGGCGTAGCAATCCGTGCCCCGGCCGTCCCGGGAGCGCAGGGCCTGACCCGCTCAGAGCCAGCCCTGCTGCCGGGCCGCCCGCACCGCCTCCATGCGGTTGCGGGTGCCCGTCTTGCCGATGGCCGACGAGAGGTAGTTGCGGACGGTCGACTCGGACAGGTGCAGCGTGGTGGCGATGTCGGCGATCGTCGCGCCGTCCACGGACGCTCCCAGGGCGTCCCGTTCGCGGGCGGTCAGCGGGTTCGGGCCCGCGCTGAGCGCGGCCGCGGCGAGGGCCGGATCGACGACCGTCTCACCCCGCAGGACCTGGCGGATCGCCACGGCCAGCTCCTCGACCGGGCCGTCCTTCACGAGAAAGCCGGCCGCCCCGGCCTCCATCGCACGGCGCAGGTAGCCCGGGCGCCCGAAGGTGGTGAGGATCAGAACCCGGCAGTCGGGGACCTCGTCGCGCAGGTCCGCGGCCGCGTCGAGACCGGAGCGGCCGGGGAGTTCGATGTCGAGCAGAGCCACCTCCGGCCGACTGTTCAGCGCCGCGTCCACGATCTCGTCGCCCCGGCCCACCTGGGCGACGACCTCGATGTCGGGCTCCATCCCGAGCAGCAGCGCCAGCGCGCCCCGCATCATGCCCTGGTCCTCGGCGAGCAGCACTCTGATCATCCCGTGGGCTCCCACTCCTGCGACGCCTGGACCTCCACGGGGAGTTCCGCGGTGACCCGGAACCCTCCGCGCGGGGCGGGTCCCGAGTCAAGGGTGCCGCCTGCGGCCGCGACCCGCTCGCGCAGACCCTTCAGACCGCTGCCCGTGGTGGCGACGTCGGCGCCCCTGCCGTTGTCCGTGACGGTCAGCCGGACCCGTTCGGGGGTGCCGCCGACCTCGATCTCGCAGCGGGTCGCCCCGCTGTGCCGGAGGGCGTTCGTGGCCGACTCCCGGACGACCCAGCTCAGCAGCGCCTCCGTCTGAGGCTCCAGGGGAGGGCCGGACTGGCGGACCACCGGCTCGATCCCGCCCGAGGACAGGGCGTCGCGGGCCCGGTCCAGCTCGGTGGCCAGGCTGCCCTCGCGGTAGCCGGTGACGGCTTCCCGGATCTCCGTCAGGGCCTGACGGCCGACGGACTCGATGTCGGCGACCTGCCCGAGCGCGGCGTCGATGTCACGTGGCGCGAGTCGGCGGGCGGCCTCCGACTTCACCACGATGACGGACAGGGTGTGTCCGAGCAGATCGTGCAGATCGCGGGAGAACCGCAGCCGCTCCTTCTCCACCGCCGTCCTGGCCAGCTCCTGCCGCGTCTCGCGCAGCTCCCGGACGGTCTCCGACAGGGCGAAGATGGCGGCCGTGACCATGGCCGAGATGAACGTGCCGTAGGCCACGTTGATCGCACCCCAACCGTCCCGTATCCCCGAGACCACGGCCGCGGTGACACAGAGCGGGAAGACCACCTGGGGCAGCCGCCGGCCCCGTATGACCGAACCGGCGGCAAGGCCGAGCAGCGGGAAGTACAGCAGGTACGGCCCGCCGTAGACGATGCCGAGCGCCAGGGTGACGACGGCCATCGCGGCCAGCAGCCACCAGGTGACGGCCGCCTCGCGCTTGCGCCGGTCGAAGGCCCGGAAGACGACCGCGATGTAGAGGGAGTTGAAGGCGAGCAGCCCGAGGCCGGTGAACAACGGGTTGGACGACTTGCCCTGGAAGAGGTGGGACACCGCTCCCATGCCCATCAGCAGCCAGGGCAGCATCGACAGTCCGTTGGGCGGGCCCATCCCCTCCGGTGCCCACTGCCTCTTTCCCCTCCCGCGCATGGTCCCCCTCCTCACGCCGTCCTCGCGGAGCGACGGTACGAGACGACCGCGTACGCAGCGAAGAGCAGGGCCCATGTCCCGATCACGGCGATCGCCGCGAGCCCGGGAGCCGTGCCCTCCGTCATCGTCCGGCCGAGTTCGGCGAATCGGTTGGTCGGCGTGTACGAGGAGAGCGTGCGCAGCCAGTCCGGGAACAGCTGCGCGGGGAACCAGAGGCCGCCGACGACCGCCAGGCCGAGGTTGCATGCGAGGTTCACGACACCGGTGGTCTGGGCGGTGAGCCGGTAGCCGTTGCCCATGCCGAGGAGGGTGAAGGGGAGCGCGCCGAGCCAGAGGGCGAGGACCACGGCGCACCACTGCCAGGGGGCCTCCATCCGGACGCCGTTGACGAGCGCGCCGGCGAGGAGGACGGCGGCGATGGAGGGCAGCACGATCACCGAGCCCGTCAGCGCGCGACCGATGACCACCTGGCGCGGTGTCATCGGTGTGACGCGCAACTGGCGCAGCCAGCCCAGGGACTTGTCCTCGGCGACCCCGGTGCCGACCGAGAGGGCCGCGCCGAGGGCTCCGTACGCCGCCATGCCGACCATGGACGCGGTGCTCCACTCGGCCTCGTTCGTCCCGAGGTTGGTGAACAGGAGGTACATCAGGACCGGCATCCCGATCCCGAAGACCACGAATCCGGTGTCGCGCAGGGTGCGGCGGACTTCCAGCCGTATGTACTCGGTGATCATCGGACCGTCTCCAGGGTGTGCTGGGTGAGGGTGAGGAACGCGTCGTCGAGCGAGACCGGGGCGACCTCCAGGCCCCGGATCGCGTCCATCGCGGCCAGAGCGCGCACGGTGGCGTCGGGCTCGTCCGTGCGCAGCCGGGCGCGGCCGCCGCGTATCTCGACGCCGGTGACGCCGGGCAGGAGCGTGAGCCCCTCCGTGGGGCCACCGGCCAGGTCGAAGGAGACCAGGCTGCCGCCGGCCGCCCGCTTGAGCTCCGCGCTCGTGCCGTCGGCGAGCACGCGTCCGCGGTCGATGACGACGATCCGGTCGGCATGGGCGTCGGCCTCCTCCAGATAGTGCGTGGAGAACAGGACCGTGTTGCCCCGGCGGGCGTAGCCGCGCATCGAGTCCCAGAACGCCTGGCGGGCCTCGACGTCGAGCGCGGCGGTCGGCTCGTCGAGGACGATCAACTCCGGGTTTCCGGCGAGTGCGAGGGCGAAGCGGACGCGCTGCACCTGGCCGCCGGAGAGCCGGTCGACGCGCCGGCCGGCCAGCTCGGTCAGACCGGCCAGTGCCAGGGCCTCCGCGACCGGCAGCGGGGCGGGGTAGGTGCGGGCGACGAAGGAGACCAGCTCGCGGACGGTGACCCGGGGGACCGGCCGGCCCTCCTGGAGCATCGCGCCCACCCGCCCGGCCGCGACGGCACGGGCCGGGGCCGCGCCGAAGAGGGAGACCCGGCCGCCGTCGGGCTCGTCGAGCCCGAGCAGCAATCCGATCGTGGTGGACTTGCCCGCGCCGTTGCGGCCGAGCAGCGCGACGGTCTCGCCGCGCCGGACGGTCAGGTCGATGCCGTCCACGGCGCGGACTCCGCCGAATGTCTTGGTCGTGGCCTCGAAGACCACCGCGGGCTCGTTCCTCATGCCTTCGAAGCTACGGATCGGGGCCCGTCCCGCGGCAGGAGTGAATGTACCGACCTCCCAGGGACAAATGTCCTGGGCCTCCTGCCGGCGGGCCGCCCGCCGACCGGGAGGCCGCTCACCGGCCGAGCAGCCCGAACTGACGTACCGTCAGACATGCTCGTCGGAGGGGTTCTCAACTCATCCGCGCTCGGCTATACATGAGGATCACCGACCTAGAACGCGTTCTAGAACGGGCGCGTACGGGACGGTCCCGCACGGCCTCGGTGCGGCCGACGGTGCGGACGGTCGCACCGAGGTCTTCCCTCTTCACGGATCCTCCGGGATCTCCAAGGAGCAGCATCCCGATGCCCATTGACGCCGCCAAGGCCGTGGCCGCCGAGCCCCGCAGCGCCGAGATCGCCTGGGACCACAAGGACGTCCAGCTCTACCACCTCGGCCTCGGCGCCGGCACCCCCGCCACCGACCCCGACGAGCTCCGCTACACCCTCGAATCCCGGCTGCACGTCCTGCCCAGCTTCGCCACCGTCGCCGGCGCCGGCATGGGGGTCGTCGGCGGGCTGTCCGCGCCCGGCATCGAGGTCGACCTCGCCGCCGTCCTGCACGGCGGACAGTCGATCACCCTCCACCGGCCCATCCCCGTCAAGGGCAGGGCCGTCACCACCTCCCGCGTCGCCGCCGTCCACGACAAGGGCAAGGCCGCCGTCCTCGTGCTCCGCTCCGAGGTCGCCGACGACGACGGACCGCTGTGGACCAGCGACGCCCAGATCTTCGTACGGGGAGAGGGCGGCTGGGGCGGCGACCGCGGGCCCTCCGAGCGCCTCGAACTCCCCGACCGCGAGCCCGACAAGATCGTCGAGCGGGCGGTCCGCGAGGACCAGGCGCTGCTCTACCGGCTCTCCGGGGACTGGAACCCGCTGCACGCGGACCCCGAGTTCGCCAAGCTGGCCGGGTTCGACCGCCCCATCCTGCACGGGCTCTGCACCTACGGAATGACCCTCAAGGCGGTGGTCGACACGGCGATCGGCGGGGACGTCGCCCGGGTCCGCTCGTACCGCACCCGCTTCGCCGGGATCGTCTTCCCCGGCGAGACCCTGCGCATCCGGATGTGGCGTCAGCAGGACAACGAGATCCAGGTGTCGGTCACGGCCGTGGAGCGGGACGACGCCCCCGTACTCGCCGACACCGTCGTCAATCATTCGTGAGGGGAGCCGCACCATGCGCGCAGCCGTACTGCACGAGATAGGCCAGGACAAACTCGAAGTCCTCGACGACGTCGAGGCGGTGGGCTTCGGCCCCGGCAAGGTGAAGATCCGGGTCAGGGCGACCGGCCTGTGCCACTCCGACGTCTCCGCCATGAGCGGCGTGCTCCCGCAGCCCGCGCCGTTCATTCCCGGCCACGAAGGCGCGGGCGAGATCCTCGACGTCGGCGACGGCGTCACCGGGCTGAGCGAAGGGCAGCGCGTACTGCTGTGCTGGCTGCCCGCCTGCGGGACCTGTCCGGCCTGCAAGCGCGGCCAGACCCAGCTGTGCCTGGCCGGATTCATGAACGCCGGCACACCCAACTTCCGCAGGCCCGGAGGGGAGGTCTTCGGCTTCGCGGGGACCGGCACGTTCACCGAGGAGGTCGTCGTCGACGCCGGCTGCGCCGTCCCGATCCCCGACGACGTGCCCTTCGACATCGCCGCCCTGATCGGCTGCGGCGTCACCACCGGACTGGGCGCCGCCATCAACACGGCGCAGGTGGAGGCCGGTTCCTCGGTCGCCGTGATCGGCTGCGGCGGCGTCGGCATCTCCGCGATCCAGGGCGCCAAGCTCCAGGGCGCCGCCCAGATCGTCGCCGTCGACCCCGTCGAGTCCCGGCGCGAGGCGGCCCTGCGCTTCGGCGCCACGGAGGCCGTCGCCCCCGACGCGCTCGCCGACGCCAAGCAGCGGATCACCGCGGGCGAGGGCTTCGACTACGTCTTCGAGGTCGTCGGCAAGTCCGCCACCGCCCGCACCGCGTACGAGACGACCCGGCGCGGCGGCACGCTCTGCGTGGTCGGCGCGGGCGCGCTCGACGACTTCCTGCAGCTCAACATGTTCGAGCTGTTCTTCGACGAGAAGAAGATCCTGCCGTCGATGTACGGGGGCGGTGACGTGCTGCGCTCGTACGAGCGGGCCATCGCGCTCTGGCGGGCGGGCCGGATCGACCTGGAGTCGCTGATCACCCACCGGGTGCCGCTCTCCGGGATCAACGAGGCGATCGAGCAGATGCGTACGGGTGTCGCGCTGCGTACCTGCATCGAGATCTGAGAGGACCACGACACATGTCACTCCCCCTTGAGGGTCTGTCCGCGATCGTCACGGGCGCGGGCCGTGGTCTCGGCCGGGCCGAGGCGCTGGAACTCGCCCGCCTGGGTGCGTCCGTCGTCGTCAACGACTACGGACAGCCGGGGCGGGACGGCTCCGGCGAGGCGTCGGCCGCCCCCGCCGAGGAGGTCGCCGCGGAGATCCGCGCGGCGGGCGGCCGGGCGATGGCGCACCTGGGCGACGTCGCCGACTTCGAGACCGCACGGGGTCTTGTCGACCTGGCGGTCGGCGAGTTCGGGAAGCTGGACGTCCTGGTCAACAACGCGGGCATCCTGCGGGACCGGATGGTCTTCTCGATGAGCGAGGAGGAGTGGGACTCGGTGATCCGGGTCCACCTCAAGGGCCACTTCAACACCACCCACTTCGCGGCGGTGCACTGGCGGGGGCGGGCGAAGGCGGGGGAGTCCGGCGTCTACGGCCGGATCGTCAACACCTCCTCCGAGGCGTTCCTCGCGGGCTCGGCGGGCCAGCCCAACTACGCGGCGGCCAAGGGCGGGATCGTGGGCCTGACGACGTCGACGGCGCTGGCGCTGGCGAAGTACGGGGTCACGGCGAACGCGATCTGCCCGCGGGCGCGGACGAGGATGACGGAGGACGTCTTCGCCGGCTTCTCGGAGCCGGCGGCGGGGGAGCTGGACGCCTTGGCGCCGGAGCACGTGGCGCCGCTGGTCGGCTATCTGGCCTCGCCGGCCGCGGCGGCGGTGAACGGCCAGCTGCTGGTCGTCCACGGCGGGATGGTCGCGATCGTGGACCGGCCGAGGGTGGCGGCGAAGTTCGACACGGCGAAGGACGCGTTCACGTACGAGGAGCTGGACGGGCTGCTGTCACCGCACTACGCGTCACGTCCGGCGGGTGAGACCTTCGCCGCTGCCGAGGTCCTGGGCCTGAAGAAGGGCTGAGGAGGGGGCGGGAAACAGCCGGCCCCGGGGGGATCCCCCCGGGGCCGGCCGTTTCAACTGCCTCTACTGCGCTTCCGCGTCGCGGCGGTGGCGGCCGTGGGGAGAGGACTGCGAGTCCTCCGACGGCGCCGCCTCGCCGCGATGCTTTCCGGAGCCGTGCGGCTCCGTCCCGTCCGTACGTGCTTCCGACATGGTGGAACTCACCCCGTAATGATCGCTGTTTTCGTGCGGCCGAGAGTCTAGCCAGCGGCTTTACGGTCGGCGAGGGGTGCCTGCTGAAGTGGGACGGGGCGGCAGACTCGCGGCTCCACGGTGACCGTGACCGGCTCCGGATCCGGCGGGACCTCCAGGCCGACGAGCCCGCAGGGAGTCTCCTCCGTCGCGTACGGGAGTCGTAGCACGGCGTCCGCCGTCCAGACCCCCGATCCGGCCAGCCACCCCGCCGGGGCGGCCAGTTGGTGCATCCGGCGATCCGCCGGGCGCCACATCCCGACCCAGCTCCCCGCCGCCGCGTCGATCCGCAGCGCGACCTCGCAGCTCTCCGGCAGCAGCACCTGCCCCGGCTGCACGGCGAACGGGGTCACCGCCGCGTCGTCGAGCCGCAGGCAGTCGGGGAAACGGATCGGCAGCAGACTGCCGAGGACGCCCCAGCCCAGCCTCTCGTGCCCCGGTGACGGAGCGTCCGAGCGGATCAGCAGCAGCCCGCTGTCCGGGTCGGCCATCAGCAGCCGGTCGTCGCTCTCCTCGGTGATCTGCAGCAGCGGCGTCACCTCACCGCCGCGCTCCAGGTCGACCGCCACCGCCTTGACCGGGCCGTCGTCCAGCCGCCGGTCGAGGGCGAGCATCCGTCCCGTACGGTCCAGCCAGACCCCGCCCGTGCAGCGGCCCTTGACCTCGGCGACCTGCTCGGGGCCGAACGCCCCGCCCGCCACCAGCCAGATCGTGGTGGTGTCCGCCCCGACGCACATCGCGTACCCGCAGATGCCGTCCGGCGAGGGCGGCAGCAGGGTGAGGTTCTCGGACTCGACGGCTCCCAGGGAGAGTTCCCCCGTCCCGGGCCCTGTGGGGTACAGCAGCGAGAACGTGTGCCGGTCGCCGTCCACCCGGCGTCCGGTCAGCACCCGCCCGTCCGCCAGCGGCAGCAGCTGGGTGTGGGGATCCTCGGGCTGGTCGAGAGGAAGGGGTACGGCATACGGCTCCGGCCCGTCCAGGGTCCACCGCTCCGCGTACAGGGCGTCCCCCGCGCCGGTGAGCCGTGCCGCGTACGCCCCGTTCGCCGTGATCGTGAACCGCGCCGGCCACACCGCGCCGCCGCCGTCCTCCGCCGCTGTCTCGATGGCACAGGCTGTCATCGACTCGTCACCTCCGGCCACCGAAGCTAGTTTTCGCACTTCCTGCCGAACAACACGAGCCCGGTCACTTCACACATAAGGGTGGCCGTGAATCGATTCTGCTGAGGGGAGGGGGGCGGTTGTGCTGGAGAGAAGGGAGGGGCATAGGGTAAGGCGACCCTAAGTGGAGTCTGTGACTCCGGGTGCGGGGCCGGGTGGGGGACCCGATCCGTACCGGTTTCCGAGCCGCCGTCCCCGTACTCGTACAGGAGAACCCCTCATGTCCTTCCGCCGCCGCGGCACCGCCGCAGCCCTCGCCCTCGCCGCCGCGGTCTCCCTCGCGGCATGCGGAAGCGGCGACGGCACATCGGGCGCCACCTCGGAAAAGAAGGAAGGCGCCGCCAAGAAGGACGTCGCCACGGGCGGCAAGGACTTCGGTGACGCGGCGGCCAAGACGGCGGCCATGGGGACGGACGCCAAGGCCGGCCAGTTCCCGCGCACCCTCACCCACGCGCTCGGCACGACCGAGATCAAGTCCGCCCCGAAGCGGGTCGTCGTCCTCGACGTCGGCGAGCTCGACAACGTCGTCTCGCTCGGCATCAAGCCCGTCGGCTACGCCCCCGCAGAGGGGGACGATGGCATTCCCACGTATCTGCAGAAGGACGCCGGCAGCCCCAAGTCCGTCGGCACCATCAACAATCTCAACCTCGAGGCGATCGCCAACCTGGAGCCCGACCTGATCCTCGGCAGCCAGCTGCGCGCCGCGGACAAGTACGACGAGCTCTCGAAGATCGCCCCCACCGTCTTCTCCATCCGCCCCGGCTTCACCTGGAAGGAGAACTACCTCCTCAACGCCGCGGCCCTGGACAAGACCGCCGACGCGAAGTCGAAGCTCGCCGCCTACGAGACCAAGGCGAAGCAGCTCGGTACGGACATAGGCCCGAACAAGCCGACCATCTCCATGGTCCGTTACCTCCCGGGCAAGATCCGCCTCTACGCCAAGGCGTCCTTCATCGGCACCATCCTCCAGGACGCGGGCCTGCCCCGGCCCAAGAACCAGCAGATCGACGACCTCGCCGCCGAGGTCAGCCCCGAGAAGATCGACCAGGCCGACGCCGACTGGATCTTCACCGGCGTCTACGGCGACCCGAAGGCCACCAAGCGCGACACCGCCCAGGCCAACCCGCTGTGGAAGAACCTCCAGGCGGTCAAGGCCGGCCAGGCCAAGGACGTCCCGGACGAGACCTGGTACCTGGGCCTCGGCGTGACGGCGGCCGACAGCGTCCTGGACGACCTGCACGGCTACCTCGTGAAGTAGGCGGCGAAACCCCTGGCGCCGACCGGCGGCGCCAGGGCTCCGCTCGGCGACGATCACCGCGACCGACGATGGAGCAACCCCGACGGCGGCCGGCCACCTCCGCGAGAGCGGCGCCGGTTCAGGCGCAAAGGGGAGCCAGGTAGCCTTGCCCTCGTGCCCCGTCTGTCTGAAGTCATCGCCGCGCTCGACGCTCTCTGGCCGCCCGAGCGGGCGGAGGAGTGGGACGCCGTCGGCACGGTCTGCGGCGACCCCGACGCCGAGGTCACCCGTGTCCTGTTCGCCGTCGACCCCGTCCAGGAGATCGCCGACGAGGCGATCGCGCTCGGCGCCGACCTGATCGTCACCCACCACCCGCTCTATCTGCGCGGTACGACGACGGTCGCGGCCTCCCACTTCAAGGGCCGGGTAGTGCACACGCTGATCAAGCACGACATCGCCCTGCACGTGGCGCACACCAACGCCGACACCGCCGACCCCGGGGTCTCCGACGCCCTCGCCGGCGCCCTCGACCTGCGGATCATCGGGCCCCTGGTCCCCGAGAACAACCTCGGCCGGATCTGCGAGCTGGACCACCCCGAGACGCTGGCCGAGTTCGCGGCCCGCGCCGCGAAGCGGCTGCCCGCGACCGCGCAGGGGATCCGGGTCGCCGGAGACCCGCAGATGACGGTCCGTCGGGTCGCGGTCAGCGGCGGCTCCGGCGACAGCCTCTTCGGCGCCGTACGGGCCGCGGGCGTGGACGCCTTCCTCACCGCCGACCTGCGCCACCACCCGGTCTCCGAGGCTACCCAGGCCGCACTCACCTCCTCTGGGCCGATCGGCCTGATCGACGCCGCCCACTGGGCCACCGAATGGCCCTGGTGCGAGCAGGCCGCCGCCCAGCTCGACGAGATTTCCGACCGCCACGGCTGGGACCTGCGCGTCCACGTCTCGAAGACGGTCACCGACCCCTGGTCCTCCCATCACACCTCCCCTGGAGCCCCCAACTGAACGCCGCGCCCGCCGACCAGATCCGACTCCTCGACGTCCAAGCCCTGGACGTCCGTCTCCAGCAGCTCGCCCACAAGCGCAAGTCCCTGCCCGAGCACGCCGAGATCGAGTCGCTGACCAAGGACCTCACCCAGCTGCGCGACCTGCTCGTCGCCGCGCAGACGGAGGAGAGCGACTGCGCCCGCGAGCAGACCAAGGCCGAGCAGGACGTCGACCAGGTGCGCCAGCGCGCCGTACGGGACCAGCAGCGTCTGGACTCCGGTGCCGTCTCCTCCCCGAAGGACCTGGAGAACCTCCAGCGGGAGATCACCTCGCTCGCCAAGCGCCAGGGCGACCTGGAGGACATCGTCCTCGAGGTCATGGAGCGCCGTGAGTCCGCCCAGGAGCGGGTGGCCGAGCTGACCGAGCGGGCCTCCGCCGTCCAGGCCAAGGCCGACGACGCGACCGCCCGCCGCGACGCGGCGCAGGCCGAGCTGGACGGCGAGGCGGCGTCGGTCGGCAAGGAGCGGGCGCTCGTGGCCGCTTCCGTCCCGGCCGACCTGCTGAAGCTCTACGAGAAGCTGCGCGAGCAGCAGGGCGGGATCGGCGCCGCGCGGCTGTACCAGCGCAAGTGCGAGGGCTGCCACATCGAGCTGAACATCACCGAGCTGAACGAGGTCCGGGCGGCTGCGGCGGACGCGGTCGTGCGGTGCGAGAACTGCCGTCGGATCCTGGTCCGCACCTCGGAGTCCGGCCTGTAATGACGGCCATCAGGGAAGTCGTCGTCGAAGCCGACGGAGGCTCCCGGGGCAACCCGGGGCCCGCCGGGTACGGGGCGGTGGTCCTGGACCCGGTGACCGGTGAGACGCTCGCGGAGCGGGCCGAGTACATCGGCGTCGCGACGAACAACGTCGCCGAGTACAAGGGCCTGGTGGCCGGTCTGAAGGCGGCGCGTGAGCTGTTCCCGGACGCCAGGGTCCATGTCCGGATGGACTCCAAGCTGGTCGTCGAGCAGATGTCCGGCCGCTGGAAGATCAAGCACCCGGACATGAAGCCGTTGGCGGCGGAGGCGGCCCGGGTCTTCCCGGCGCACCAGGTCCGCTACGAGTGGATCCCGCGCGAGCGGAACAAGCACGCGGACCGCCTCGCGAACGAGGCGATGGACGCGGGCAAGCGGGGCAGGCAGTGGGAGCCCTCGGCCTCCTCCGCGGCCCTGGACGCCTCGGCGGCGCGCAACGCGGCGACGGCACCCTCGGCGCCCCCAGGCGACGCGACGGCGGGCGCGGCCCGCGCGCGAGCGGCGCTTGCGGGTGCGGCTTCCGGTACGGGTACGGGCGCCACTGCGGGGCGCTCGGCTGCCGCCGGGGTCACCGCCGCGAGCACCGGAGCCGGGCCCGACGACGGCCTCTTCCCCGCCGACGAGACGATCGCGGCCCAGGCCCGTGCCTCGCTGGCCGCGGCCGGCGCGGCCGAGCGCGAGTCCGCGGCGAGCGGTGACTTCGAGGCCGAGGCGGGCCTCCTCGGACACGTCGGCCGCGCGGCCCACGGCCGCGCGGCGGAGCCCGGCCTCGCCGGGGCGCAGCCCGCACAGGGAGGTGCGCAGGCCCCGGCCGGTGCTGCCCACGGCCGTACCGCCGAGCCCGGCCTTGCCGGGGCGCAGGCCCCGTCGGCCGGTGGGTCGGCGGCCGGGCCGGGGCTGGTTCCGGCGCCTGCCACGGCCGACGGCGGTTCCGTCGCGGCCGGTGCCGAAGGCGCCACCCGTACCAGTGGTGCCGCCGCACCGGGTTGGGGGGCGCCCGACATGGGGGCTCCTGCCACGTTCGTGCTGCTTCGGCACGGGGAGACCGCGCTCACGCCCGAGAAGCGCTTCTCGGGGAGCGGGGGCACCGACCCCGAGCTGTCCGCCGCCGGGATGCGGCAGGCAGAGGCCGTCGCCGCCGCGCTCGCCGCGCGCGGGACGATCCAGGAGATCGTCAGCTCGCCGCTCAGGCGCTGCCGCCAGACCGCCGAGACCGTCGCCGCTCGCCTCGGCCTCGACGTGCGCATCGAGCAAGGACTGCGCGAGACGGACTTCGGTGCCTGGGAAGGGCTGACCTTCGC
Source organism: Streptomyces sp. NPDC046712 (assembly GCF_040645695.1). NCBI lineage: Bacteria > Bacillati > Actinomycetota > Actinomycetes > Kitasatosporales > Streptomycetaceae > Streptomyces > Streptomyces sp. NPDC046712. The sequence goes on from NZ_JBEYYW010000002.1 coordinate 382,019, forward strand.
CGAGGTACGGGAGCGGTACGCCGAGGACCTCGACGCCTGGCTCGCCTCGCCCAAGGTCGCGCCGACCGGCGGCGGCGAGAGCTTCGCGACCGTCGCGCGCCGCGTCTCCGCGACCCGGGACCGGCTGACCGCCGCGTACGCCGGCCGCACCGTCCTCCTCGTCACCCACGTCACGCCCATCAAGACCCTGCTGCGGCTGGCCCTCGGCGCCCCGCCGGAGTCGCTGTTCCGGATGGAGCTCTCGGCGGCCTCGCTGTCGGCGGTGGCGTACTACGCGGACGGCAACGCCTCCGTACGGCTCCTGAACGACACCTCGCACCTGAGGTGACCCGCAACGGCGGCGGAGGGGCGGGGTCACGGAAATCCGTGGCCCCGCCCCTCGTTCCGTAGCACCATCGGCGCCATGACGTGGCACATCACCGAGGACGCCGACGCCTTCCGCGCCGCCGCGCACGAGCACTTCGCCGCCGACCCGGCGCGCAACACCGTGCTGCTCACCCTCAGCGAAGGCGCCCGTCGGCGGCCCATCGAGTCCGCGCGGTACGGCTGGTGGACCGAGCCGGGCGGGAAGGTCACCGGTGCCTTCCTGTTCACGTTGCCCCACGAGCCCGCGCTCGGACCGATGCCGGTGGAGGCGGCCCGCGCCCTCGTCCACGTGCTGCCCGACGCGGCCGAGGTGACCGGCGTGCGCGGCGAGCGGGAAACGGCCGAGGCGTTCGCCGCGGAGCTGTGCGGGGGATCGGGCGGCCGAGGGTGGACGACCACGCGCCGGATGCGGCTGTACCGGCTCGGCGAGCTCACCCCGCCGGACCCCGCCCCGCCGGGCCGGGCACGGACGGCGTCCGCCGAGGACGTCCCCCTGGCCGTGGCGTGGATGCGGAACTTCGCCCGCGACATCGGGGAGGACGCGGATGTCGACTACACCCCGAACATCGAGCCCCGCGTCGCCGACGGCCGCCTCCACCTCTGGGAGACGGAGGACGGCCCGGTGTCGATGGCGAGCATCTCGCCGATCGTCGCGGGCCAGGCCCGGGTCTCACCGGTGTACACACCGGCCGGACTCCGTGGTCGCGGGTACGCGGGCGCCGTCACCGGCGCGGTCAGCCGGGCCGCCCTGGACGCGGGCGCGGAGCAGGTGCTGCTCTTCACGGACCTGTCCAACCCCACCAGTAACGCGCTCTACCAGCGGCTCGGGTACCGCCCCGTGACCGACCACGTGGGCCTGACCGTCTCCTGACGGGCTGTCAGCCTGTTCGCCTGCTCTCCTGTCCGCCTGTCAACGAGTCCGCAGCTCCGCCGCCTCGCGCGCCAGCGACTCGATCCGCGCCCAGTCGCGGGCCGCGAGCGCGTCGGCGGGAAGCATCCATGTGCCGCCGACACAGCCGACGTTCGGGAGTGAGAGGTACGAGGGGGCGGAAGCCAGGGAGACGCCGCCGGTCGGGCAGAACCGGGCATGGGGGAGAGGGCCGGAGAGGGACTTCAGATACGGGACGCCGCCCGCGGCCTCTGCGGGGAAGAACTTCATCTCGCGCACCCCGCGCTCCAGGAGCGCAACGACCTCCGAGGTGGTCGAGACGCCCGGCAGGAACGGCACGCCCGAGGACGTCATGGCGTCCAGCAGGCTCTCCGTCCAGCCGGGGCTCACCAGGAAGCGCGCGCCTGCTCCGACCGCGTCCGCGACCCCGGCCGCCGAGATGACCGTGCCCGCGCCGACGACCGCGTCGGGGACCTCGGCGGCGATCGCGCGGATGGCGTCCAGCGCCGCCGGGGTCCGCAGGGTCACCTCGATCGCGGGCAGTCCGCCCGCTACCAGTGCGCGGGCCAGGGGTACGGCATCGGCGGCGCTCTCGATGACGACCACCGGGACGACGGGGGCGAGGTCGAGGACGGAGGGCAACGCGGAGGTCATGGCCTCATCCTGCCCCCGCCCGGCAACACGCGCAACGAGCGTTGCGCACTGTGCAACGCACGCCCTGTTCCGTCTCTAGTGGATCTCCTCCACCAGCACGTCCAGCACCCCCGCCTTGCCCTCCTCCACCACGTACTTCAGATCCCGCAGCGCCTCCACCAGCTCCACCGGATCCTTCGGGGCCGCGCCCGCCTCCAGCAGGCTCCGGACGATCCGCCCCTTCGTCGCCTTGTTGAAGTGGCTGACCACCTTCCGGGTCGGCGCGTGCAGCACCCGCACCGTCGCCGTCCGGGCCGCCACCTCCCCCTTCGGCTTCCACGCCGAGGCGTACGCCGAGGACCGCAGGTCCAGGACAAGCCCGTCCCCGGCGGCCTCCGGCATGACGGTCGCCATCGCACCCCGCCAGTGCGCGCCCAGCGCCCCGAGCCCCGGCAGCTTCACGCCCATGGAGCAGCGGTACGACGGAATCCGGTCGTCCACGCGCACCGCGCCCCACAGCCCCGAGAACACCAGGAGCGACGCCCGCGCCCGCTTCCGCGCCGCCGCGTCCAGCGTGGCCAGACCCAGCGCGTCGTACAGCACTCCCGTGTAGATCTCGCCGGCCGGTCGCGCCCCCGCCGTCCGCAGTTCCGTGTTCTTGGCGATCTCGCCGCGCAGCCCCTCGCTCAGACCGAGCACCTCGCGCGCCTTCTCCTCGTCGGCGGCGCACAGCTCGACCAGCTCGTCCAGGACGGCCGCCCGCGCCTCGGCCAGGCCCGGCAGCGACAGGGACTCCGGCTTGAGCGGCGTCCCACGCCCCGATGCGGCCTTACCCTCCGACGGCGGCAACAGCACGAGCACGGTGGTTCTCCTTCGTACGTACGGGGCTGAACATGCGGCCCCAGAGGACTGGGGGTGCGGCCCCAGAGCGTTCAGCCTACAAAGTGCCGGGCCCGGCTCCCCGGCCTACGCTCGGTCCATGCCACGTCGTCGCATTCACGTGACCGGCGCAGCCGAGGACCTGCGGGCCGCGCTGCGCGCACTCAGGACCCGGCTGCAGGTTCCGACGAAATTCCCGCCGGAGGTCGTCGCCGAGGCGGAGGCGGCCGCGGCGAACCCGCGGCTGCCGGACTACGACGCCACCGACATCCCCTTCTTCACCATCGACCCGCCGGGCTCCCGTGACCTCGACCAGGCCATGCACCTCGCCCGTCGGGAGGGCGGCGGCTACCGCGTCCACTACGCCATCGCCGATGTCGCCGCGTTCGTCACCCCTGGCGGCGCCGTCGACAAGGAGGCCCACCAGCGCGTCGAGACCCTCTACTTCCCCGACGAGAAGATCCCGCTGCACCCGCCCGTCCTGTCCGAGAACGCCGCCAGTCTGCTGCCCGACCAGATCGTGCCCGCCCTGCTCTGGCGCTTCGACCTGGACGCCGACGGCCGCCAGGTCGCCGTCGACGTACGCCGTGCGCGGGTCCGCAGCCGTCTGAGGCTCGACTACGCCGGCGCCCAGCAGCTGATCGACTCGGGCAAGGCGGAGGAACCGCTCGCCCTGCTCAAGACCGTGGGCACGCTCCGCGAGGCCCAGGAGGCGAAACGCGGCGGGGTCTCCCTCGATCTCCCCGACCAGGAGGTCGTCGAGACAGGCGACTCGTACACCCTCGTCTATCACGCCCCGCTCCATGTCGACGGCTGGAACGAGCAGATCTCCCTGCTCGCGGGCATGGCCGCGGCCGATCTGATGATCGGCGCGGGCACGGGGATCCTGCGCACCCTCGGCGCCGCCCCTGACGGGGTCGAGAAGCTGCGCCGCTCCGCGGAGGGGCTGGAGATCGACTGGCCGCACCACATGTCGTACGCGGAACTCATCCGCATGCTCGATCCGGACAATCCCCGGCACGCCGCCTTCCTCTGGGACGCCACCGGCCTCTTCCAGAACGCTGACTACATCCAGTTCAAGAACGGCACTCTTCCTGACTCCGTGGTCCATGCCGCCATCGCCGACGAGTACACCAACTGCACCGCGCCCCTGCGCCGCCTGGTCGACCGCTATGTGGGCGAGCTCTGTCTGGCAGCCGTCGACGGCCAGGCGCCACCCGCGTGGGTGAAGGACGCACTGACGGATCTGCCGGACGACATGGAGAAGGGGCGCGGCAAGGAGGTCGACAGGGAGAGCATGAACGTCGTCGAGGCGGCGCTTCTGAAGGACCGGGTCGGCCACGTCTTCGACGGATTCGTGATCGACGTGAGGGACAGCGCGAAGAAGAACGGTCTCGTGCATCTGAAGGATCCGGCCGTGGTGGGCACGGTGAAGAGCCCGCAAGGGCTGCTGAAGGAAGGGACGCGGGTGAAGGTGAAGCTGACGAAGGCGAACCCCGAGGACCCGGACAGGGACAAGGTCCTCTTCAAGCACGTGCCGCAGTGAGTCACGCCGTAGCCGGTGAGTCACGCCGGAGTGAGTGACTCACTCGCCCGTCACGGCGGGAGTGGATGACGTGCGAGTGCGTCACGCGTCCGCGACGGCCCGCGTCAGCGCCCGGTGCAGCGCGCGGGCGTCGTCGGCGTGACAGCGCACGATCCGTACGGGCCGGGGCCCGCCCAGGAACCGGGGCGCGTCGACCGGCTCGGTCAGCTCGATGGTGAGAGAGGTCTGCGAGGCGACGGCCAGGTCGAGTTCCCCTTCCGTCTTCTCGTGCGAGAAGAGCAGCTCGTGCCGGACCGTGGCGATCCGGTCGAGCGGAATGCGGAGATCGAGGTGCGCGGCCTTCCGCAGGCGGAGCGTGTCGGCGGTGAGGACATGAGGCCGGGTCACGGAGGCGGCGTGCACCCCGAGGACGAACAGCACCCCCGAGTACACGTCCAGGACCAGCACGATCGCGTGGACCACGGGCCAGTCGGCGAGCAGGTACGACATGCCGACGGTCTCGACGAGACAGACGAACGCGAAGCCGTACATGAGGGCGGCCTGATCGCGGGCGTGGCCGAAGGCCATATCGCCCGCGCGGATGCCGTGCCGACGGCGCGCCACCCACAGCGCGAGGCTCGCCATCAGCCGCAGCTCGTGCCCCACGAGTCGCCGTACGGGCGTGGGCACGAGCTCGCCGAGGGCTTCCCGCGCGGAGAGTCCGTTCCGCCGGAGCCGTAGGAACACGGCGCCGCTCACGACGAGGAGCAGCAGGCAGGCGAGCTCGGCGGCGGCGACGGCGGGCGCGGGTATCCGTACGCCGGCGACGAGACAGGCCAGGAGTACGACCTCGGCGGGAAGGGAGGCGTAGGCGAGCCCGCGCAGAAGCCGGATCGCGGCGGTCATCGGGCACGCTCCTGGACCAGGACGAGGGCGTGGTGGACGGCGGCGGTCTGGGCGGGGGAGAACTCACCGAAGAAGGTCTCGGTGAACCGCCCCTGCGGCAGACCCGGCCCGTCGAGCCGCGCCACCACCTCGTCCGGCAGCAGGTCGGCGAGCGCCTGCCCCGCCTCCGCCACCCGCGGGTCGGCCGGGTCGGCGTCGGCGAGGGCGTCGAGCCGGGCGTACACGTCGTGAGCGCGCGCGACGGCCTCCGGATCCTCCGTCATGGTGCGCATCGCGCTCATGAGCTTCGCCCGCTCCTCGTCCGGCGCCACGGTGTCGAGCAGGGCGAGCACCTCCCGGTCCTTGGCGGCCATGGGGGACTCCGGGACCTCTCCCAGACCCGCGAACACGTCGGCCAGCTCGGCCGACACGGGCCCCTCGGCGGTCAGCCGACCGGCCCGCGCCTCCCCGAGCAGCTCGGCGAGGCGCGCCCGCCGCTCGCGGATCACCGCCTCCTGTCGCCCGAGATCGGTGTCCAGCTCCTCGAGGACCTCCACCAGCTCCCGTCCCTCGTCGTCGACGAGGACGTCCCGCACCTCGTCGAGCCCGAGGCCGAGTTCGGTCAGCCGCCGGATCCGGGCGAGCAGGACGGCGTCGCGGATGCTGTACTCGCGGTAGCCGTTGGCCCGCCGTACGGGCTCGGGCAGCAGCCCGAGATGGTGGTAGTGCCGCACGGCCCGCGGGGTGACCCCGACGAGGGCGGCGATCTCGCCGATTCGCATGAGCCCAGTACAAACCCTGACGCTGCGACAAGGTCAAGCGGACGCGACACGGCGGGTAGCATGGTCGGCACGGCAGACGAGCCGGGCGGGCGGCCGCGTGGGGATCTTCGGATCCTCCCGAGGAACGTCCGGGCTCCACAGGGCAGGGTGGTGGCTAACGGCCACCCGGGGTGACCCGCGGGACAGTGCCACAGAAAACAGACCGCCGGGGACCTCGGTCCTCGGTAAGGGTGAAACGGTGGTGTAAGAGACCACCAGCGCCTGAGGTGACTCAGGCGGCTAGGTAAACCCCACCCGGAGCAAGGTCAAGAGGGGTCGTCCTCGGACGACTCTGCGCGAACGCTCGAGGGCTGCCCGCCCGAGTTCGCGGGTAGACCGCACGAGGCCGGCGGCAACGCCGGTCCTAGATGGATGGCCGTCACCCCGACGACCGCGAGGTCCCGGGGCACAGAACCCGGCGTACAGCCCGGCTCGTCTGCCTCACATCCTTCGACACGTAGGCCCCCACCGGAGAAGACGGTGGGGGCCTACGTGTCGACCGGCTAGCTGTCGCAGGCCACTCCGTCGCCGTCCCGGTCCAGGTCTCGGAGGCAGGGCCGCCGGTGCCGGGCCTTGAGCGATCGGGCCGGGGCGGACCCGGTGATCATGCCTCCAGCGAGCGTTCCGCCACCCGGCGCACGTGACCCGCGAAGACCTCGGCCGCGTCCGGAGTCAGTGTCCGGAGCGCCACCATCGCCGTGATGATCACGTCGCACAGCTCGGACTCGACGTCCTGCCAGGTGTGCGACGCGCCCTTGCGGGGGTTCTGGCCCGTCGCGCCGATGACGGCCTCGGCCACTTCGCCGACCTCCTCCGAGAGCTTCAGGACGCGCAGCAGGACGTCCTGTTCGGGCGGGAGGGTGTGGTGCGCGGAGATCCAGGCCGTCAGTCGGTCGATGGTGTTCCAGGTGTCGGTCATGAGGCCGAAGCCTGCCAGTCCGCTCGCCCAGGTGGCCGACTCCGGCCACCGCCGCGCGCCACACTCCCGGCCCGGGTCCGCGGGGATCGGGGCGGCGCGGTGTACGGGTAGTGCCATGACCATCCCCGTGGACAAGCTCAGCGACCCGGCCGTGCGTGCCTTCGTCGCGGCCCTCAACGCCAACGACCGTGACGCCTTCCAGGCCGCCCTGGCCCCCGGCGCCTCCATGTCCGACGACGGTTCGGACCGCAACCTCGACGAGTGGACCGAGAAGGAGATCTTCTCCTCCCGCGGCCACATGGAGATCGAGTCCGTCAAGGACGACGGGCACTCCCTCGTCGCCCGTTTCCGCAACGACACCTGGGGCGAGATGCGGACCCGCTGGCGCTTCGTCGTCGAGGGCGGGAAGATCGCCCGCTTCGAGACCGGACAGGCCTGAGGGTCGACTTGTCCTTCACCGACGACGAGATCGCCTATCTGCGGTCGCAGCCCCTCGCCCGGCTGGCTACGCTGTCCCCCGACGGCCGGCAGCCCGATGTGGTCCCGGTCGCCTTCGAGTACGACGGCGGCGCCTTCTGGGTCGGCGGGACCGGGCCCGCCATCGGCAGGACCCGTAAGTTCCGCAACATCCGCGCGGGTCACCGCGAGGTGGCCCTCGTCGTCGACGATCTCGTCTCCTTCGACCCGTTCGTCGCCCGTTCCGTACGGGTCTACGGCCGGGCCGAGGACCCGGTCGAGCGCGTGGGGCTGGTGGGTCCCGGCCTCTATGCGCGCATCATGCCGACCGTCTCCTGGAGCTGGAACATCGAGGGGCGCGCCAAGGGCGAGGACGAGGTCTGGTACCCGGCGCGGCGGACGGTCCATCAGGTCCCGCCGAGCGCCTAAGCCTCGGGACGCACCCGGCCCTACCCGCGGCGGTTGTCGGGGTGCATCCGGCCCGCTACCCCGTCCGGTGTCGGGGCGCACCCCGCCCCGCTACCCCCGTCCGATGTACGGCATGGTCGTCGCCATGACCGTCGCGAACTGGATGTTCGCCTCCAGCGGCAGGCCCGCCATGTGCACCACCGTCGCCGCCACGTCCGCCGCGTCCATCACCGGCTCCACCGCCAGCTCGCCGTTGGCCTGCAGAATCCCGGTCTGCATCCGTGCCGTCATCTCCGTCGCCGCGTTCCCGATGTCGATCTGACCGCAGGCGATCCGGTACGGGCGCCCGTCGAGCGACAGCGACTTCGTCAGACCCGTCATCGCGTGCTTCGTCGCCGTGTACGCGATCGAGTGCGGGCGCGGCACATGCGCCGAGATCGAGCCGTTGTTGATGATCCGGCCGCCCTGCGGGGACTGTGCCTTCATCGCCCGGAACGCCGCCTGGGCGCACAGGAACGAGCCCGTCAGGTTCACGTCGACCACCGAGCGCCAGGTCTCGTGGTCAAGGTCCTCGACCGGGACCCCGCCGCCCGCGAACGTCCCCGCGTTGTTGAAGAGCAGGTCGACCCGGCCGAACCGGTCCCGTACCGCCTCGAAGAGGGCCGTCACCGCCTCCGGTGACGTCACGTCCGTCGGGACGCACAGGACGTCGTCGGAGGAGACGGACGCGGCCGTCTCCTCCAGGGGCTCCCGCCGGCGGCCCGCAAGCGCCACCGACCAGCCCGCCTCCGCCAGGGCCCGCGCCACGCTGCGGCCGATGCCCGAACCCGCTCCCGTCACCACTGCGACGCGCGACTCAGTACTCATGGGCGCGCAGCGTACGGCAGACGTGTGCCCCATGAACTCATCCGTCCGACACGTGGATGTTCTGTACCCGACAACGTGATGTCGCCCCGCCCCACTCGAATACCGGACGGACAACATCCGCCTGGGGAGGGGTACATGACACACGTTCACCAGCACGGCGACGAACTGCGCGCCGCCGCCCGCCACTTCGGCCGCCGCCGCTTCCTCACCGTCACCGGAGCCGCCGCCGCGCTCGCCTTCGCGGTCAACCTGCCGGCCGCCGGCAGCGCGAGCGCCGCCGAGCTGAACCCCGCCGGAATCACCGAGAACCCGTTCACCCTGGGGGTGGCATCCGGTGACCCGCTGCCCGGCTCCGTCCTCCTCTGGACCAGACTCGCGCCCCGCCCCTTCGAGCCCGACGGCGGACTGCCCCGCTCCCGGGTCGCCGTCCGCTGGGAGCTCGCCCACGACGAGCGCTTCGCCCGGACCGTCCGGCGCGGCAAGGCCACCGCGCACCCCGAGTTCCAGCACAGCGTCCACGTCGAGGTCGACCATCTCGACCCGGATCGCATCTATTTCTACCGGTTCCGCGTCGGCGACTGGATCAGCCCCGTCGGCCGCACCCGCACCGCGCCCGCCGCCGGCGCCCGGATCTCCGGGCTCACGCTCGCCGCCGTCTCCTGCCAGGCGTACCACGACGGTTACTTCACCGCGTACGGACACCTCGCCCAGGAGGACGTCGACGTCGTCTTCCACCTCGGCGACTACCTCTACGAGTACGCCGTCAACGCCACCGGCGGCGCCCGCGCCTACACCGACCGACGCCTGCCCGCCGTCTTCAACCGGGAGACGATCACCCTGGAGGACTACCGGCTGCGGTACGCCCTCTACAAGTCGGACCCCGACCTGCGGGCCGCGCACGCCGCGCACCCCTTCGTCGTCACCTGGGACGACCACGAGACCGAGAACAACTACGCGGGCGAGATCCCGGAGAACGACGTGCCGCCCGAGGAGTTCCTGCTCCGCCGCGCCGCCGCCTACCGTGCCTACTGGGAGAACCAGCCGCTCCGGAAGCCCCAGCAGCCCGAGGGCCCCGACATGCGGCTCTACCGCCGCCTCCGCTTCGGCCGGCTGGCCCAGTTCGACATCCTCGACACCCGCCAGTACCGCTCCAACCAGGCGTACGGCGACGGCTGGCAGGTCCCCGGTCCCGAGTCCGAGGACCCGAGCCGCACCATGACCGGCGCCACGCAGGAGCGGTGGCTGCTCGACGGCTGGCGCGCCTCCGACGCGCGCTGGAACGTCCTCCCGCAGCAGGTCGTCTTCGCCGAGCGGCGGAACGTGCCGACGGCCGACTTCAAGCTGTCCATGGACTCCTGGGACGGCTACCCGGCCTCCCGGCAGCGGATCCTGGACGGAGCGGCGGCGGCCGGGGTGGAGAACCTGATGGTGCTCACCGGCGACGTCCACGTCGGCTACGGCCTCGACATCAAGGCTGACCACCGCGACCCGGCGTCCCGGACCCTCGGCACCGAGATCGTCGCCACCTCCATCGCCAGCGGCAAGGACGGCGCCGACCGGCCCGCCAACTACGACGCCCTCACCACGGCCAACCCGCACATGAAGTTCTACAACGGGCGGCGCGGCTATGTGACGGTCGCGCTGGGCGAGCGGAGCGCCCGCGCCGACTTCCGTACGGTCTCGGCCGTGACGACCCCGGGCGCCCCGGTCACCACGGCCGGCTCCTTCGTCACGGAGGCGGGCGACCCGGGTCTCAAGCCGGCGTGACCGCCAGTTCGGACGGATAGTGGACGCCGACGCGGTCCCGTACCGCGTCGAGCGTCCGCATCACCGCCAGCGAGCCGTCCAGGGGGACGAGCGGGGACTCCGTCTCGCCCGCGCGCAGGCACCGCATCACCTCCGCCGCCTCGTGCCGGAAGGTGATCCGCTCGCCCTCGCCGACGTACTCCTCGGGCTCCCGGCCGGCGCGGTGCAGGGTGAACCCCGACGGAGCGAAGAAGCCGTGCGGGATGTCGATCCGGCCCGCCGTGCCCGTCACCGACGCCGTCCGCGGGGTGTCCGCGACGACCGAGCAGGAGAGCGTGGCCACCGCACCCGACTCCCAGCCCAGCAGGATCCCCGTGTTCAGGTCGACCCCCTCCGCCGAGAGCCGCGCGTGCGCCTGTACGGAATCGGGCTCGCCGAGCAGCAGCTGCGCGAACGAGACCGGGTACACGCCGAGGTCGAGCAACGCGCCACCGCCCAGGGCCGGGTCCAGGAGCCGGTGGCCGGGCGTGAGGTCCGCCGCGAGCCCGAAGTCCGCCTGGACCGAGCGGACCTCCCCGATCGCCCCGTCCCGCACCAGCTCCGCCACGCGCCGGATCAGCGGGTTGCAGTACATCCACATGGCCTCCATCAGGAAGAGGCCACGGTCGCGGGCCATGGCGACCAACTCCTCGGCCTCCCGCGCGTTCAGCGTGAAGGCCTTCTCGCAGAGGACCGCCTTGCCCGCCTCGAGGACCAGCCGGGCGGCCGGCCGGTGCGCGTGGTGCGGGGTCGCCACGTACACCACGTCCACGTCCGGGTCGGCGGCGAGCGCGGCCCATCCCCCGTACGCCCGCGGGATGCCGAAGCGGTCGGCGAAGGCCCGTGCCGAAGTCTCCGTACGGGAGGCCACGGCCACCACCTCCGCGTCTTCCGTCGTCAGCAGATCGGTGGTGAACTGCGCCGCGATCCCGCCCGTCGCCAGCACGCCCCACCGCACGGTCCTTCCCATGCCCACCCCAAAAGGTCTCGACCACTCCGGACGAGCTGAGAGCATAGGGAAGGTTTCAACGAAACGGAGAGCAGTCGATGCCGGAGAGCGGCCAGACCACGACGCAAGGACACATACCCACCACCCCCGTCGCCGCCGTCCGGCGTGCGGGGCTGCTCGTCACCCTGGTTCTCGGTGGACTGACCGCCGTGCCACCGCTCTCCATGGACATGTACCTGCCGGCCCTGCCGGAGGTCACCGAGTCGCTGCGCTCGCCCGCCGCGACCGTCCAGCTGACCCTCACCGCTTGCCTCGCCGGCATGGCACTCGGCCAGCTCGTCGTCGGCCCCATGAGCGACAAATGGGGCCGCCGCCGGCCACTGCTCATCGGCATGATCGTGTACGTGATCGCCACCGCGGTCTGCGCCTTCGCGCCCACCGTCGAGCTGCTCGTCGCCTTCCGGCTGCTCCAGGGCCTGGCGGGCGCGGCCGGCATCGTGATCGCGCGGGCCGTCGTCCGTGACCTGTACGACGGCGTCGAGATGGCGCGGTTCTTCTCCACCCTGATGCTGATCTCCGGCGTCGCCCCGATCATCGCGCCGCTCATCGGCGGCGAGATCTTGCGGATCACCGACTGGCGGGGCGTCTTCCACGTCCTCGCCGTCATCGGCGTCCTGCTCACCGTGGTGGTGTGGAAGTTCCTCGCCGAGACCCTGCCGCCCGAGCGGCGGCACGCGGGTGGGGTGGGAGAGGCGCTGCGCACCATGCGCGGGCTGCTCGCGGACCGGGTCTTCACCGGCTACATGCTGGCCGGCGGGCTCGCCTTCGCCGCGCTCTTCGCCTACATCAGCGCCTCGCCGTTCGTCGTGCAGGAGATCTACGGCGCCTCGCCGCAGACCTTCAGCCTGCTCTTCGGCCTCAACTCCATCGGCCTTGTCGCCGTGGGTCAGATCAACGGCAAGCTGCTCGTCGGACGCGTCAGCCTGGACAAGGCGCTGGGGTTGGGCCTGAGCGTGATCCTGCTCGCCTCGGTGGCGCTGGTGCTCATGACGAGCGGCGTGTTCGGGAAGGTGGGCCTGGCCCCGATCGCGGCGGGTCTCTTCGTGCTGATGGCGGCGATGGGTCTCGCGATGCCCAACACCAACGCGCAGGCGCTGATGCGGACCCCGCACGCGGCCGGCTCCGCCTCCGCGCTGCTCGGCACCTCCTCCTTCCTGATCGGTGCGGTCGCCTCGCCGCTCGTCGGGATCGCCGGCGAGGCGACGGCCGTGCCGATGGCGGTGGTCCAGCTGGCGTGCGCGATCGCCTCGCTCGGCTGCTTCCTCGGCATGTGCCGCCCGTGGCAGTCCCGGGCCGCCGCCGCGGAGGGCAGCGCCTGACACGCCCCGCCGTCCGCCCCCCCTGGTGCCCTCCGGCCGTTCCTCCGAGGCCCACCCGGACCCCGTCGGGGGCGGCCGACCGCCCTGCGTATGCGCCCGCCCCCTGGCTCACCCGGGCCCCGTCGGGCGGCGGCCGACCGCCCCTCCGCGCCCCGCCTAAAATGTGGAGGTGAACGCCTCCCCCTCCCTCGCCTCCGGTGACACGCTGCGCGCCGCCCTCGCCGGGCTCCTCGGCGGGCTGCCGCCGCGCCAGGCGGCCCAGGCCGTCGACCGGCTGATCGCCAACTACCGCGGGACCACCCCGACCGACGCCCCCGTGCTGCGCGACCGCTCCGACGTCGCCGCGTACGCCGCGTACCGGATGCCGGCGACCTTCGAGGCGGTACGGGCGGCGCTCGACGCGCTGCGGGACGCGGCGCCCGCGTGGGAGCCGGCCACGCACACCGACATCGGCGGCGGCACGGGAGCGGCGAGCTGGGCGGTCGCCGAGGCGTGGGACGGCCTGGCGCGCACAGCGGTCCTGGACTGGGCGGAGCCGGCGCTCGCGCTCGGGAAGGAGCTGGCCACCGGGGTGTTCGAGGCGGAGTGGCGGCGGGCCCGGATCAGCGGGGCCCTGAAGCTCGACGCGACGGACCTCGTCACCGTCTCGTACGTCCTGAAGGAGCTGACCGAGGCCGACCGCCGGGCGGTCGTGACCGAGGCAGCGCGCGTGGCGCAGGCCGTCGTGATCGTCGAGCCCGGCACCCCCGACGGCTACGAGCGGATCATCGCCGCCCGCACGCTGCTCGTCGAGGCGGGGCTCACCGTGGCCGCGCCGTGCCCGCACAGCGGGGCGTGCCCGATCGAACCCGGCGCGGACTGGTGCCACTTCGCGGCGCGGGTGAGCCGGTCGTCGCTGCACCGGCAGGTGAAGGGCGGCTCGCTGCCGTACGAGGACGAGAAGTTCAGCTACGTGGCGGCGACCAGGTTCCCCGTGGCGCCGGCGCTGTCCCGGGTGACCCGGAAGCCCCAGATCCGCAAGGGCCAGGTCCTGCTCGAACTCTGCGGCGCGGAGGAGACGGGCCTCACGCGCGAGACGGTCACGAAGCGCCACGGGGCGCTGTACAAGGCGGCGCGGGACGCGGAGTGGGGCGACGCCTGGCCCCCGGAGTAGGGACCGGGCGCCGCCCGCGGCGATGTCAGGAGCGCAGCTCCTGCGTACAGCACTTCACGCTGCCGCCGCCCTTGAGGAGCTCCGTCAGGTCCATGCCCAGTGGCTCGAAGCCGCGGTCGCGCAGCGGGGCGAAGAGCCCCACCGCCGCCTGGGGGAGCAGGACGTGGCGGCCGTCACTCACCGCGTTCAGGCCCAGCGCCATCGCGTCGCGCTCCGTCGCGAGCAGGGCGTCGGGGAAGAGGCGGGCGAGGACACGCCGGCTGCCGGGGGAGAAGGCGTCGGGGTAGTACATGATCTCGTCGCCCTCCGTGTCCAGGACGCACAGCGCCGTGTCCAGGTGGTAGTAGCGCGGGTCCACCAGCTCCAGGCCGATGACCGGGCGCCCGAAGAACTCCTGCGCCTCGTGGTGCGCCAGCGGGCTGGAGCGGAAGCCCCGCCCGGCCAGGATCCACGACGAGGTCACCGCGAAGTCGCCCTCGCCCTCGTTCACGTGCTCCGGCACCCGCACCTCGTGGTAACCGTTCCTGCGGAACCAGTCCAGATGCGCCGCCGCCTCGTCCGTACGCTCCGGATAGGCGAACTTCGCCCCCAGCACCCGGCCGTCCACCACGGTCGCGCCGTTGGCGGCGAAGACCATGTCCGGCAGGCCGGGGTGCGGGTCGAGCAGCTCGACGGTGTGGCCGAGCGAACGGTAGCGGGCCTGCAGGTCCTCCCACTGGGCGAGGGCGAGCGGCAGGTCGACCGGTTTCGTGGGGTCCATCCAGGGGTTGATGGAGTACGTCACCTCGAAGTGCGTGGGTGGGCACATCAGATAACGGCGGGGCGAAGCCTCGCGCGGAGTCAGGCGCAATGAGGGCTCCTCACGGACGGAAATGAGATGGTCGGACGGAGCCCATGGTCCGCCCTCCACCGGCTCGGCGCAGTGAACCGTTCGGGTGGTTCGACGGAACATCATGTAGCGAGACGTTGCGTCTCGTCGCCTGCTAGATTGGGCTCATGTCCGACACCAAGGCCCCCGACGCCTCCCGCCGCAGCGAACGCTCCCGCCGAGCCATCTTCGACGCGGCCCTCGCCCTCGTCTCCGAGGCCGGCTACACCAAGACCACCATCGAGGGCATCGCCGCCCGCGCCGGCGTCGGCAAGCAGACCATCTACCGCTGGTGGCCCTCCAAGGCCGCCGTCCTCCTCGACGCCTTCCTCGACCTCGCCGCCCAGGCCAACGAGGCCCTCGGTGGCGACGCAGACAGTGAGATCCCCGACACCGGCGACCTCGCCGCCGACCTGAAGTACGTGCTGCGCGCCACCGTCGACGAGCTGAACAATCCGACGTACGACGCCCCCTCCCGCGCCCTGGCCGCCGAGGGAATCGTCAACGCCGAGCTCGGCGCCCGGTTCGTCGAGCAGCTCCTCGAACCCCAGCTCCAGTACTACGTACGCCGCATCGAGGCCGCTCAGGAGGCCGGGGACATCGACCCCGCCGTCGATCCCCGCATCGCCCTCGAACTGCTCGTCGGCCCGCTGAACCACCGCTGGCTGCACCGCACGCTGCCGCTCACCCACGCCTACGCCGACACCCTCGTCGACTACGCGCTGCGCGGACTCGCACCCCGCGCGTAACCCCCGCACCACCCGGGCGCAACCCCGATATGTACCCCGGTTCCGTACTCCGGTCACCCAAGGCGCAGGATGGTGGGACGATGGGCAGAGCCGAACGGGCGAGCACAGGTGTGAGGGGATAGATGGGCGACGGTATCGGCCGCTACCGCGGCACGGAGAGCAAACTCGCGCAGTGGCTGCGCAGGCGTCCCAAGCGCACCGCGGCGGACGACGAGAGCCACCGCCTGAAGCTGCTCCTGGCCACCGCCGCCGCCGGACTGCCCCTCGCCCCCGCCGCGTACCCCGTCGGCTACCGCTGTTCGTGCGAGCGCATCGGCTGTCCGACCCCCGCCCGGCACCCCGTCTCCTTCGCCTGGCAGACCCAGTCGACCACCGACCGCGCCCAGATCGAGCGCTGGGCACTGGGACAGCCCGAGGCGAACTTCATCACCGCCACCGGCATGGTCCACGACGTCCTCGACGTCCCCCTGGAGGCCGGCCGCGCCGCCCTGGAGCGACTCCTCGCCCAGGGCGTCGACGTCGGGCCCGTCGCCGAGTCCGCCGAGAGCGCGGGCGACGGCGGCCGGATGCTCTTCTTCACCGCCACCCGCGGCACCCCCGAGGACGAGGACGAGTGGTGGCCCTGCGAGCTGGACTGCCACCCCGAGACCATGGACGAGCACCCGGGGCTGCGCTGGCACTGCCGCGGCAGCTACGTCCTCGTACCGCCGGCCCGGCTCATCGGTGACGAGGAGGAGCAGCCGACCCTCGCCTGGGTGCGCGGCCCCGAGCACGCCCTGCCCGACCCGCTGAACCTCCTGGAGACCCTCACCGACGCCTGCGCGCGGCACGCCGCCGAGCGGGGGGAGCAGCACACCGGTCACGGGGTCGCCTGGCCGCTCGGCCGCCGCTGAGCGAGGACCGCTGCGAAAGCTGCGACCCCGGCGAAAGCTGCGACCCCGGCGAAGGCGACGACCGCGGCGGGCGAGTGCGGAGGCGCCGACCGCGGTGACCCGGCGGAGGCCACGACCGCTGCGAGCGCGTGCGGAGGGGCTACCGGACTACGAGCCCTTCGCCCCCGTCACGCCCTGGATCCGGCCCGCGACCGTGACCCCGTCCTCCTGCGTGCCCGCCGGCCTCACGAGAACGATCTGGCTCGACACCCACTCCTTGGTGACCGTGTTCTTCACCTCGCCGGTCATCAGGGCCTTCACATCGGGAGTGACCTTCGGGCGGTAGCCCTGCGCCGCGGTCTGCCGCTCGAAGTAGCGCGTCGCGAAGAAGACCAGCGCTCCGCCGTCCTCGGTCGTGAGGCCCAGCGGCGCGAAGTCCCCGGCGTCCGTGACCTGGTCGATGTACTGCGTCGCCAGACCCGCCCGCTTCGCGCCCTTCTGCCGCTGCTCCCGCCACTCCGTGGTGTGCGGCCCGGCCGCGAACTGGCCCTGCTCCCCGCCGCCGAGGAACGAGACATAACTCCGGCCCAGGTCCTTGGGGGCGACCGCGAGCTCGGCGGAGTCCGCTGCGACCGGCACCGCGTACCCCGCGGCGTCCTTCTTGAACGCCGGGATCTCGTCCGGGGTCAGGATCGCCAGATAGGCGACCTCCCACAGTTGCTCGGAGCCGTTGCGCACGAAGACCAGCAGCCAGCGGTTGTCGCCGCTGCCCTGGTCGGTGTCCCGGTTGGAGTCGGTGTCCGCGACGAACCAGCGCGGCCAGCCCGCCTTCCTGGGCAGCACGAACTTCGCGTCCGTCAGCTCCAGCGGCTGGTGGTTGGGGTTGCCGCCGGGAGTGGTGATCGAACGGGACGTCAGACCGGCCTGGTTGATCGCCCCGAGCGGGCCGGTGACCCGGCCCGCGTCGAGGGCCGGGTCGTACGCCTTGTCGGCCTTGTTGTAGGCGTCGGTGAAGTCCTTGAGGGCCTGCTCGGCCTCAGCCTTCGTCGCCGCCGGCAGGAGCTCCCGCTCGCCGTGCACCGTCACGCAGCCGCTCGCCGTCAGTGCGAGCACCGTCGCCGCCGTCGTCGCGACGAGTCCCCTCGACGGTCGCCTCAGCCTTGTCATCGATCGCCTTCTGCTCCTCCACCGGCACGGACGGACCCGACCCTACCGGGGCCAGGAACAGTGCGAGCGTCGGGATCAGATAGAGCGCCCACACCGTGACCTGAAGGACCGTCGGGTCGGGCTGGAAGTTGAAGACGCCCTTCAGGAGCGTTCCGTACCAGCTGTCCGGCGGGATCGTGGCCGAGACGTCGAAGGCCTTGTTCGCGAGCCCGTCCAGGAAGCGCGCCTCCTGCAGGTCGTGCACGCCGTACGCGAGGACACCGGCCGCCACCACGACCAGCATGCCGCCCGTCCAGGTGAAGAACCTCGCCAGGTTGATCCGCAGCGCGCCGCGGTAGAACAGCCAGGCCAGCAGCACGGCCGTCGCGATGCCGAGCAGCACCCCGATCAGCGGCGCGGACGTGCCGTCGGACGAGGCCCGCACCGACGCCCACACGAACAGGGCGGTCTCCAGACCCTCGCGGCCGACCGCCAGGAAGGCGGTGGCGACCAGCGCGCCCGTGCCCATCCGCAGCGCCGCGTCCAGCCTGCCGTGCAGCTCCGCCTTGAGGTGCCGGGCGGTGCGCCGCATCCAGAAGACCATCCACGTCACCAGGACGACGGCGAGGATGGAGAGCGTGCCGCCGAGCAGCTCCTGCGCCTCGAAGGTCAGCTCCTGCGAACCGAACTCGAGGCCGGCGCCGAAGGCCAGCGCGATGCCGACCGCGACCCCGATGCCGATCCAGATCGGCTTCAGGGCGTCACGGCGGTCCGTCTTCACCAGGTACGCGATGAGGATGCAGACGACCAGGCCGGCCTCCAGGCCCTCGCGCAGGCCGATCAGATAGTTGCCGAACATGCCGGTCCCTCCCTGGTTATGCGAACAGTGCCCGGCCCCACCAGTCGTCCTTGTCGCGGACGCCCGGCGGGACGGCGAACAGGGCCGAACCCACGTGCTGGATGTACTCGTTGAGGACGTCCGCGCGGGCCAGCGAGGTCTGCACCGGGATGAAGCCGGTACGGACGTCCCGCTGGTACGCGAGGAAGAACAGGCCCGCGTCGAGGCGGCCGAGACCGTCCGTGCCGTCCGTGAAGGAGTAGCCACGGCGCAGGATCGTCGCCCCGTTGTTGGAGTCCGGGTGCGCGAGCCGGACGTGCGCCTCCGGCTTCATCGCCTTCAGGAAGGGCTCGTCGTGCTCCTTGGCCTTGCCGACGGGCGCGCCTTCCTTCTTGTCGCGGCCGAAGATGTCCTCCTGCTCCTGGAGCGAGGTGCGGTCCCAGGTCTCGATGTTCATCCGGATCCGGCGGGCGACGAGGTACGAACCGCCGGTCATCCAGGCGGCCGCGCCCGGGGCGTCCTTGGCCGCGACCCACACGTGCTTGTCGAGCGCGGCGGTGTCGGTGCCCGCGATGTTCCGCGTGCCGTCCTTGAAGCCCATCATGTTGCGCGGGGTCTGGGCCTCCGGCGTCGTCGAGGACGTCTTGCCGAAGCCCAGCTGCGACCAGCGCACCGCGACCTTGCCGAAGCCGATTCTGGCGAGGTTGCGGATCGCGTGCACCGCGACCTGCGGGTCGTCCGCGCACGCCTGGACGCACAGGTCGCCGCCGCTGCGGGCCGGGTCCAGGTTGTCGCCGGGGAACTTGGGCAGGTCGACCAGCGCGCCGGGCCGCCGGTCCTTCAGCCCGAAGCGGCCGTCGAAGAGGGAGGGCCCGAAGCCGATGGTGAGGGTGAGCCGGGAGGGCTTGAGGCCGAGGGCCTCGCCCGTGTCGTCCGGCGGGGCCTCCGGCAGACCGCCGTAGGCTCCCTCGCCGACCTCGTGACCGGCCGTCATGCGCTCCGCGGCCCGCGTCCAGTCCTTGAGGAGCTGGACGAGTTCGGCCCGGTCCGCCGTCTTCACGTCGAAGGCGGCGAAGTGCAGCCGGTCCTGGACGGCGGTGGCGATGCCGGCCTGGTGGGCGCCGTGGAAGGGAACGGCCGAGCCGCTGTCGGCGACGGGCGCGGTGCTGTCCCCGGTACGGGTCAGGGCGACGGCCCCGCCGGCTGCGGCGGCGCCGAGCGCGAGCCCGGCGCCTCCCCAGCCGAGGAGCGTGCGCCGCGAGGTCGAGGTGCTCTCCGGAGGCGTGCTCTCGTTCGCGTCGGACATGTCTGTCTCTCCTCGTTCCCCTACTTCACAACCGCGGCGGCGAGCTTGGAGAGCGGCTCGGCCAGCGCGTTGACGCCGTCCGACAGCTCCTTGCGCTCGGCCTTGCCGACCTTGTCGTACGAGGTGAAGACGTAGCCGCTCTTGTCCGTGCGGTACTTGTCGAGGAGCGTGTTCAGGGCCGCGAACTGCTTGTCGAGCTCGGCGACGAGCTTCGGGTCGTTCTTCGAGGCGACCGGCTTGAGCAGCTCGAAGGACTTCTGCGCGCCCTCGACGTTGGCCTTGAAGTCGACCAGGTCGGTGTGGGAGTAACGCTCCTCCTCGCCGGTGACCTTGCCGGTGGCGACCTCGTCCAGGAGCTCCTTGGCGCCGTTCGCCATCGAGGTCGGGGTGATGTCGGCCTTGCCGACCCGCTTCACCCAGTCCGCGAGGTCCTTGTCGAGGGTGTCGGCGAGCTTCTTCTCCGCGTCGCCGATCTTCTTGTCCTGCCAGAGCGCCTTCTCGAGGCGGTGCCAGCCGGTCCAGTCCTTCGCCGGGTCCTGACCCTCCTCCAGGCCGTCCTCGCGGACGTCGACCTTCGGGTCGATGTCGCCGAAGGACTCGGCGACCGGCTCGGTGCGCTCCCAGCCGATACGGGAATCGGCGTACGCCTTCTTCGCGGCCTCGATGTCGCCGGCACGGACGGCGTCGGTGAAGACCTTCACCTTCGGCAGGGTCTCGTCGGCCTGCGCCTGCACGTACTGGCGGTAGGCGGCGACGGCGGCGTCCATCTCGGGGGAGCGCTTGGCGGCCGCGGCGCCTCCGGTGACGGTGACCTTCTGGCGGATGCCGTCGCCCTTCATGCCGGGCTTGCAGGCGATCTCGTAGTCACCGGCCTTGACCTCGGCGGTGATGGTGGCCTTGGTGCCGGGGCCGATGTTCTCGCGCTCGGTCACGATCCGGTCGTCCGGGTACAGGATGTAGACCTCGGTGACCTTCGTGCCCTTGTTCTCGACGGCGAGCTTCACGTGACCGGCGGGGAACTCCTTGTCGGACACCTCGCAGGAGTCGTCCTTCGCGACGACCTGGATCGTGCCGTCGGACGAGTCGGAGGAACCGCTCTTCTCGGCGCAGCCCGTGACGGCGGCCAGAGCTGCCGCGGTGGCGGCGGCGGTGACGACGGACAGACGGACGGGTCGCATAGGGGCTCCAGGAAGGGCGGGGACAAGGTGAGGCGGCCCTAACTTAACCGAGGCTTACCTCAGGCAAACAGGGGCGTCCAGTGATACGGCTCTCACGTTCGCCGTCCGGGCACGGCTAGGTCACGGCGCTCTCATCGGTGCCCCATGGCCAGGTCAAGTGCCGGTCAAGGCGCCGGTTTTGTCGGTTTCGGCGTCGAATGTTCCATCAGCCGGGCACCGCCATCGACGCCGCCTGCCCCGCTAGCGTGCGGGACATGTCCATGCGCCTGCGCCGAGAGAACCTTCCCGGGGCCCTCGTCCTGCACGTCGAGGGTGGCCCGCTCGAACCGCCGCCCCTGCGCATGGAGATGACGGACGGCCGTCGGATGCTGCTGCGCCAGGACGACCGCCCGGTTCTGCTCGCGCGGGTGGACGAGGACCGGGGCGGGGTGCGCGTCCACCGCCGCGAGGGCTACCGTTCGCCGCTGCCGCCGATCCGCGCGGACGAGGCCCGGCGAGGGCCCGACTGGGCGCACCGGTACGCGGGTTGGCTGGAGGCGGCGGAGGAGAGCCCGCTGCACGAGGGGCGTTGGGTGCTGACGGCCCGGGAGGTGTTCCCACCGTACGTCTGGCGCGGCGACCTCCTGACGGCGTGGCCGGACGGCCATCTGGACTGGAACGACGGCTGGAACGGCGTCATCCCGCTGAGGCCGCCGTCGGCTCCGGACGCACCGCGCGTCAAGGCGTACCGCAAGCAGGCCAGGGACGGCAGCCTCGCCCCGGTCCTGCTGTGGTGGGTGACGGCGTTCGACGGCTGGCTGCTGCTGGACGGCCACGACCGCGCGGTGGCCGCGCTCGCCGAGGGGCGGGACCCGCGCACGATCGTGCTGGCCCGTGGAGAGGACGAGGACCGGATCGCCGAGCTCCTCGGGCCGGTCCCTGGGGAATGCGAGCGCCTGTCGGCGCGCCGCTTCCGTGGCCCCGACCCGGAGCGGCAACGCGCGGCGTTCGCGCACGGCCTTTCCTCGTTCGCCGCGCACGTCCCGTACGACGAGGCACGTACCCGCGCCTGGCCGATTCCGGGTGGTGCCGCCGAGTGGGACGCCTGGATGCTTGAATTCCGCCATGAACACGACCGTGACGAGTAGCGCCACCGACATCGACGTCCTGCGCGTCTTCTGCGCGGGCGACGGCCGGTACGGCAACACCCTGGGTGTCGTCCGCGACGGGCGCACGCATCCGGACGAGGCGTCGCGGCAGTCGCTCGCCAAGGAACTCGGCTTCAGCGAGACCGTGTTCGTCGACGACCCGGAGCGCGGGGACGTCGACATCTACACGCCCGGTGTGCGGCTGCCCTTCGCCGGTCATCCGCTCGTCGGCGCGGCCTGGCTGCTCGACCTGGAGGTCGTCCAGCCGCCGGCCGGCGAGGTCTGGGTGCGTGGGGACGGGGAGTTCACCTGGATCGAGGCCCGCGCGGAGTGGGCGCCGCCGCGCACCCTGCGGCGGTACGGATCGGCCGCCGAGGTCGACGCGCTGGACGTGCCCGAGCCGGGGGAGTGGATCTACGCCTGGGCGTGGGAGGACGAGGCGGCCGGCCGGATCCGGGCGCGGGCGTTCCCGGGGCGCGGGGACGGCATCGACGAGGACGAGGCGACGGGCGCCGCTGCCCTGCTGCTCACCGCCGAGCTGGGCCGGGCCCTGAACATCACACAGGGCCGTGGGTCGCAGATCCTGACGGCCCCCGGCCCCGACGGCCTGATCGAGCTGGGCGGACGGGTCCGCCTGGAGCGGACCCTCACCCTCGCGCGCTGAAACTCACCCTCCCGCGACGACGTTCCCGCTCACGCGCTGAGCGGGAACTCGCTTCCCAGCTCCCGGAACACCGCGCCGTTGAAGTCGAAGGCGCGCTTGCACTCGTCGATGATCCGCTGCTTCTCCAGGTCGTCGGCGTTCACACCGTCGAGCAGCTCGCGGTATCCGCGCTTGAAGGCGGCGGGGTTCGCGATCTCGTCGAAGACGTAGAACCGGACGCCGTCGCCCTTGCGCGCGAAGCCCCAGGTGCGCTCGGCCTTGTCGCGGATGATCTGGCCGCCGGAGAGGTCCCCGAGGTAGCGGGTGTAGTGATGCGCCACGTAGCCGGCGGGCCAGTCGCGCGCGCACTCCGTCACGCGTGCGGCATAGGCGGCGGTGGCGGGCAGCGGGGAGAGCCCGGCGCGCCAGTCCGGGCCCCGGAGGTGGGCGAGGTCCTGCTCCAGGGCGGCGGTGCGGAACAGCTCCCGCTGTATGAAGGGCCCGGCGACCGGGTCGCCCTTCAGGGCCTCGGCCCCGTCCTCCAGCGCGCGGTACACGAACCAGAGCTGCTCCGTGTACCGCGTATAGGCGTCGACGGCGAGGCGCCCGCCGAGGAGGTCGCTCATGAAGGTCGACGTCTCGGCCTCGGTGTGCTGTTCGTGCGAGGCAGTGCGGATGAGCGTCGAGAAGGGCGTGTCCAAGGCGTGCCTCCGGGACCGATGGGGACGGGAACCTGCTGAGATACTGCTACTTAGGTTTACCTAAGTCAACTGGTTCCCGACGACCTGTCGGTAAAACGCTACCCCGGGACGGGCTCAGGGCAACGTAAGGATTTCGGCCCCGCTGTCCGTGACGACGAGCGTGTGCTCGAACTGCGCCGTCCGCCTGCGGTCCTTGGTCACGACCGTCCAGCCGTCCTCCCACATGTCGTACTCGTGGGTGCCCAGCGTCAGCATCGGCTCGATCGTGAAGGTCATGCCGGGCTGGATGACGGTGGTGGCGTGCGGGGAGTCGTAGTGCGGGATGATCAACCCGGAGTGGAAGGACGAGTTGATGCCGTGCCCGGTGAAGTCGCGCACGACGCCGTAGCCGAAGCGCTTGGCGTACGACTCGATGACCCGGCCGATGATGTTGATCTGGCGGCCCGGCTTGACCGCCTTGATGGCCCGGTTCAGGGACTCGCGGGTGCGCTCGACGAGGAGACGGGACTCCTCGTCCACGTCGCCGCAGAGGTAGGTGGCGTTGTTGTCGCCGTGCACCCCGTTGATGTACGCCGTGACGTCCAGGTTCACGATGTCGCCGTCCTTGAGGACGGTGGAGTCCGGGATGCCGTGGCAGATGACCTCGTTGACCGAGGAGCAGAGCGACTTCGGGAAGCCGCGGTAGCCGAGGGTGGAGGGGTACGCCCCGTGGTCGCACATGAACTCGTGCGCGACCCGGTCCAGCTCGTCCGTGGTGACACCCGGCGCGATGTGCTTGGCGGCCTCCTCCATCGCCTGCGCGGCGATGCGGCCGGCGATCCGCATCCGCTCGATGGTGTCGGAGTCCTGCACCTCGGGCCCGGTGTACGGGGTGGGGGCGGGCTTCCCGACGTACTCGGGACGGCGGATGGCTCCCGGAACGGAGCGGTGGGGGGAGATCTCCCCCGGTACGAGCAGCGACTGGCCAGACATGTCAGCGAGTCTAACGACCGCGTCTGGGGCAGCATGGCCTCAGAGGAAGGAGCCGACGATGGCCCTGTTCAAGAAGCGCACGGTGGGCAAACCGGGCGAGTGGTACTACTGCCTGCAGCACGGCAAGGTCGAAGAGGGCCCGGAGTGCCCGGCCAAGGACCGCTTCGGCCCGTACTCCACCCGCGAGGAGGCGTCCCACGCGATGCAGAGCGCGCAGGATCGCAACCTGGAGTGGGACACCGACCCGAAGTGGCACGACACTCCGAAGCTGGAGGAGCCGCCGGACTAGAGGGCCTGTCCGGCCGCAACCGCTGGACGGCATCTAGCCCTTCGGGGGTGGGAATTGCGCGGTGGCGAGGACGGAGCCGTCCGCGGCCAGCAGCTGGGCGCCGGTCACCGTCGCGGGGTCCACGTCCGCCGGCGCGCCCCAGTAGCCGTAACCGTCCTTGAGCGCGAACGAGCCCACGCCGACCGTGGTGCCGTCTGCGCGTTCCAGGCGGCAGCGGACCGTGGCGTCGCCGCCCTGTTCGAGGTCGACGGCCATGTAGACCCAGCCCGGCGAACCGGGGTGGGCGAAGATCCGGCCCACCGCGTGGTCGCCCTGGACGAGGGCCGCCTCCAGCAGAGCCCCCTGCTCCTGGACCTGTGACGTGGGGGCGGGTCCCGCGTCGACCGCCGTGCCGACCGCCCAGCCGCCGAAGCCGCACGCCAGGGCCGCGGCGGCCGCGGCGGCGGCGAGCCGGAGCCGCCGACGCCGCGACGGTCGAGGGCGCGGCTCCGGACCCGACGGGGTCAGCCGGTTCGTGACGCGGGTCTCGAAGCCGACCGGCGGCTCCGTACCCGGCAGCAGACCGAGCAGACCGTCACCGACGAGCGTGAGCTGCTCGATGTCCTCCCGGCAGCCCGGGCAGCGGTCCAGGTGGGCGACCGCCTGAGCCCGCTCCTGGGCGGGGAGGATCCCCAGGGCCAGCTCGGCGCCGAGCTCCCGCAGCCGATCGCAGGTCATGTCGCTCATGGCCGGGCCACCCCCTCGGCGCCCAGGATCGTCCGCAGCTTGCCCATCGCGGCCCTGATCCTCGTCTTCGCCGTGCCCAGCGGAATGCGCTCGAACTCGGCGATCTGCTGGGCGGTCATCCCGTAGATCCCCGCCATCACCAGCGCGCGGGCCTGTTCCCGTGGCAGCGCCGCCACCGCGGTCCGTATCCGCTCCGCGGTCTCGTCGGCGAGCGCCCGCTGCTCGGGGGTCTCGGTCACGATGTCGAGCAGAGCGTCCAGGTCCTCGGGCGCCACCGGACTGGCCCGCCGCGCCCGTACCGCGTCGATCGCGAGGTTGTGCGCGATGGTCGTCAGCCAGGTCTTCACGGATCCGCGGCGGGAGTCGTAGACCTGGGCATGCCGCCACGCCCGCTCGAAGGTCTGCTGCGCGATGTCCTCGGCGAGCTGGGGATCGCCGACGACGGCGATGGCGACGCCGAACACGGTGCGCTGGAAGCGGCGCACGAACGCCACGGCGATCTCCGGGTCACCCGTCGTCAGGCCGGAGAGCAGTGCCTCGTCCGGTGCGCGTCCGAGGGGAAGGCCCATGCGCTGCATACCAGTGGATACGGTCCGGCTCCCCGGAGGGATTGCCCCGGACCGACGGGAAGTCACGTCTTCATTCTCCTCCGCCCCTTCCGGTCGGTCCGTCGTTCGATCCCCCGGACCACCCCTCGGCGCCGCTGGGCAATCCATCGGCGGGCCCCATCCGTATCCCCTGCCGTACGGAACTTCCGCGGAGGGCCGAGCCATGACAGCCACGACAGGGACACGTGTCCGCACCCGGAACCGCATCGTGCTCGGGGTCGCGGCCGGTGGCCTGACCGCCGTGCTCGCGGCCTGCGGCGGGGGAGACGGTGACGGCTCGACGACGACCACGCCCCCGGACCGGACCGCCGAGCCTGGACTGACGCGGGTCGACGCGGATCTGACCGACTTCCGCGTCACGCTGTCGCAGCAGACGTTCGAGCCGGGCGTCTACACCTTCGTCGCCAAGAACAACGGCCACCACGACCACGCCCTGGAGATCGAAGGCCCCGGTGGCGAGAACCGCACCGAGACGCTCGCACCCGGCGCCTCCGCCACGCTCGAGGTGACCCTGCAGTCCGGCACGTACGAGGTCTACTGCCCCGTCGGCGGGCACAAGGACCAGGGGATGAAGACGGAGATCACCGTCGGTGACGCGGAAGCGCCCGTGAACGAGACACCGTCCCCGGGCAATGGCTACTGACGGCAGTGGCCACTGACCGCGCGGCCGCCACGATCGCCCCGCGCCCGACCGGCGGAGCCGCGGCGCGTCATGCCGACGGCTGCACCGCCCCGGGCTCCTGCGCGCCCTCCGCCTCCTGCTGCGCCTTGCGGCGCAGGGCGTCCTGGTCCGTGCCGGAGTCGTAGGTGAGGAGCTTCGGAAGGGCCAGGCAGAGCAGGCCCACCGAGGCCACGCAGGCCACACCGCCCGTCCAGATCGCCGCCCGCGTCCCCGTCCAGCCGGCCATCGCGCCCGCGCGGACCTGGCCGAGCTGCGGCCCCACGCTGTAGGAGAGGACCTCGATGCCGGCCAGCCGGCCCCGCAGCTCCTCCGGGATCGTCTGGTTCCAGATCGTCGAGCGGCCCAGGCCGCTGAGCATGTCGCCCGCGCCCGCGAAGCCCAGGCAGAGCAGTACCAGCCAGATGTTCGAGAACCAGCCCGCGGCCGCGATCGCCAGACCCCAGCCCGCCGCGCCGAACACCACGAGCAGCCCGTGTCTGCGGACCTTCGAGGTCCAGCCGCTGGTCAGACCGAGCACGAGCGAGCCGACCGAACCCGCCGCGTACATCAGGCCGAGCGACCAGTCCGCGTCCAACTCGTCCGCCAGGAACGGGAAGATCGTGTTCGGGAAGGCGAACAACATGGCGGCGAGATCGATCACGTACGTGCCGAGCAGCACCGGGCGCGACCACGCGTACCGCGCCCCCTCCGCGATCCCGCGCAGCGAGGGCTTCTCCGCGTCGTGCGCGGGCGGGGCCGGGGACAGCCGACGGCACAGCAGTACGGAGACGGCGAAGCCGGCGATCGTCACGCCGTACGCCGTCGCGTGACCCGCGTACGCCACCACGAGGCCCGCGAGTGCCGGACCCGCGATCGCGCCCATCTGCCAGCGCAGCGAGTTGAGCGCCGCCGCGGCCGTCTGCTGGTCGTGCGGCACGATCCGGGCCATGAGGGAGTCGAGCGCGGGTCGCTGGAGCCCGGCGAGCGCGGAGACACCGGCCGCGACGACGTACAGCGGCCAGAGCATCGGCTCGGTCAGGAGCGAGTTGAGGAGCAGGATCAGGGCGAGCAGCCCGAGCCCCGCCTCGGTGGCGACGATGACCTTGCGGCGGTCGACGGCGTCGGCGAGCGCGCCGCCGTAGAGCCCGAACACGACCAGCGGGACCAGCTCGACGGCCCCCATCGCGCCCACGGCCAATGGCGAACCGGTCAGGTCCTTGATCTGCAGGGGGAGCGCGATCAGCGCCATGAAGCTCGCGAAGTACGTGACGAGCCCCTGGATCCACAGCAGCCGGAAGTCGGCGGAAGAACGCCAGGGCGCCGGATCGGGCAGCACGGAGGCGAGCGCGGAGCGGAGCTTCCCGGCGGGGGGCGAGGGCGAGGTCACGAGGGGCCATGCTCCGTCGGCCCGCCGCGAGCGGCAACCGAATTTGGGCCGCGACGGCCCGCAAAGGCCCGGCTGGGCGGCGGGCGCGGCTCGGCGGGCGCGGCGCTGGGAAGGGGTGCCGCGAGCGGTCGCGGCCGTCGTAAGCCGCCGCGGCCCGTCGCGTGCCGTGGCGAGACGTCCGGCCGGGCGGCCTGGCCGGGCCTTGAAGGGTGCCGCCCGCTACCAGCGGGTCGGTGGCGGGGCCGTGAGGTGGTCGGCGAGGCGGGACAGGCGGTCCCGCAGGCGGCGCCGACCGCGCGGCGAGGGAAGGCTGTTCTCGCCGGCCGCCGCGCTCACCAGATGCTGCACCGTGTCCAGGTCGACCTCCGCGTCCGTGGCCACCGTCAGCGTCTCGTGGGCCAGGCCGTGGACCTCCGGGTCGCCGTCGTCCAGCGACATCACCGTCGCCCCCGCCCTGCGGGCGTCGTGGACCCGTTCCAGAAGCCCCGCGTCGGGCCGCTCCGGCGCCACCATCAGCAGCGTCGCCCCGCGCCCCGCCGACTCCAGGCGCCCGAGCCCCACCGCCAGATGCGCCGGATCGCCCGGCCGCACCTGGTGGCGCACCAGCGTGGGCGCCAGCTCCGGCTGCCCCGACCAGGTCGCCTCGTCCACCAGATGCGCCGCCAGATGCCAGGGCTCGTACCCCGCCGTCCCCACCAGGAGCAGCCCGCCCCCGTGCGGGACGACGGAGGACCGGAGCGAGCCCGCGAACCCGCGGGCCGCCGCCGGCCACTCGGTCCCGGCCAGAACTTCCCGCAGCAGCGCGACGCGTACGGCATCCATGGGGCCGCATCCTGCCGCAGCCGATGCCCCGCGCGTGGCCGGTTGCCGAGGATCCACCCGTACGGGAGTCGCACAGCCGCGACCGGCCAGTAATGTCGAGGCCATGACTACGACTGACAGCAAGCCCGCTCCCAAGGACCCCTGGGACCTTCCCGACGTGTCCGGTCTCGTCGTCGGCGTCCTCGGCGGCACCGGCGACCAGGGCCGCGGTCTCGCGTACCGCCTCGCGAAGGCCGGCCAGAAGGTGATCATCGGCTCCCGCGCCGCCGAGCGCGCGCAGACCGCCGCCGACGAGCTGGGCCTCGGCGTCGAGGGCGCCGACAACGCCGAATGCGCCCGCCGCAGCGACATCGTGATCGTCGCCGTCCCGTGGGACGGGCACGCCAAGACCCTGGAGTCGCTGCGCGCCGAACTCGCCGGCAAGCTCGTCGTCGACTGCGTCAACCCGCTCGGCTTCGACAAGAAGGGCGCCTACGCCCTCAAGCCCGAGGAGGGCTCCGCCGCCGAACAGGCCGCGGCCCTGCTGCCCGAGTCCCGGGTCGCCGCCGCCTTCCACCACCTCTCCGCCGTCCTGCTCCAGGACGCCGCGATCGACGAGATCGACACCGACGTGATGGTCCTCGGTGAGGAGCGCGCCGACGTCGAGATCGTCCAGGCGCTCGCCGGCCGCATCCCCGGCATGCGCGGCGTCTTCGCCGGCCGGCTGCGCAACGCCCACCAGGTCGAGTCGCTGGTCGCCAACCTGATCTCGGTCAACCGCCGCTACAAGGCCCACGCGGGCCTGCGCGTCACCGACGTCTGAACCGGCGCCCGAGCGGTCGGGGGCATGGGGGACACTGGACGGGCACCATCAGCCGTACCCGGACAGGAGCCGCCCCCCATGCCCCGCCTCGCTCTCTACGCCCTCGCCGTCTGCGCCCTCTCCGTCGTCGCGGCCGTCGTCTCCTTCGCCGCGGGCAGCTGGCTCGGCGTCGTCTGGGTGCTGCTGGCCGGCCTCTCCTCCAACATGGCCTGGTACTACGTCCGCCGGGCGAAGGCCGAATCGGCGAACGCCTAGGGGACAGGTCCTAGACCTGGCAGAGCTCCGGCGTCTCCTGCCAGAACCGGTAGAGGTTCGAGCCGCAGTAGCGGGAGATCTCCGGCACGCCGAGCGCCCGCATCAGCGCGTCGATCGTGTCGAAGAACGCGCCGTTGATCGCCGGGACGAAGAGCAGCGCGATCACGATGAAGAAGCCGTACGGCGCGTACGGTTCGATCTGCCGCTTCACCTTGTACGACAGCCAGGGCTCGATCACCCCGTAGCCGTCGAGGCCCGGCACCGGCAGGAAGTTCAGGAGCGCGGCCGTCACCTGGAGGAACGCCAGGAAGGCCAGCGCGAACTGGAAGGAGAGCGGGACGCCGTCCAGCGCGTCCAGCCAGAACGGCGCCGTGCACACGACCGCGAACAGGACGTTCGCCAGCGGCCCCGCCGCCGAGATCAGGCTGTGCTTCCAGCGGCCCCGAACCCGGCCCTGCTCGATGAAGACCGCGCCGCCCGGCAGACCGATACCGCCCATGATCACGAAGAGCACCGGCAGGATGACGCTCAGCACGGCATGGGTATAGGCGAGCGGATTGAGCGTGAGGTACCCCTTCGCCCCGACCGTGATGTCCCCGCCGTGCAGGGCGGTGCGGGCGTGCGCGTACTCGTGGAGACAGAGCGAGACCACCCACGCCGAGGTCACGAAGAGGAAGATCGCCAGGCCGGGGGAGGCCGCGAAGCCGGTCCACACGGCCCAGCCGGTGACCGCCATGACGGCGAGGATCGCCAGGAAGACCGGGCTGATCCTGCGCTCGTGGCTACGGGTGGTGGCCGTGGTCATCGGTGGGACTCCCTGGGACGCGGCGGGGTGTGTGCGGGAAACGTGCCGGGGCGGGGGTGAGTTCCTGCGGTGATCCCCGGCTCACGGAGAATAGAGCCTGTGTACTACTCCGTCCTCGGCCCCACCCAGGTCCACACCGCCCACGGGGCTCCCGTCGCCCTCGGCGGGGCCCGGCTGCGGGCGCTGCTGACCGTCCTGGCCTTGCGGGCGGGCCGCACCGTGCCGGTGGGGGTCATGGTTGCCGAGGTCTGGGACGGCGCCCCTCCGGCGGACGAGATCGCCGCGCTCCAGGCCCTGGTGGGGCGGTTGCGGCGGGCGCTCGGCCGGGACGCCGTGGTGTCGGACGAGGGCGGCTACCGGCTGGCGGCCGGCCCCGAGGACGTGGACGCGCACCGCTTCGAGCGGCTGGTGGGCGAGGGCGTACGGGCGCTCGGCGCGGGCGAATCGGCCAGGGCGGCGGAGCTGCTCGACGAGGCGCTCGGCCTGTGGCGGGGGCCCGCGCTCGCCGATCTGCCGGACCGCACGGCGGAGGCCGCCCGCTGGGAGGCCCGTCGGATGGACGCCCGCCGGGCCCGCTTCACCGCCGCCCTCGCGCTGGGGGAGGGCGCGTCGGTCCTCCCCGAACTGGTCGCCCTCTGCGAGGCGCACCCGCTCGACGAACCCCTCCAGGCCCTGCGCATCCGGGCCCTGCGTGACACGGGCCGCGCGGCGGAGGCCCTTGCCGCTTACGAGTCCGTCCGCCGCGACCTGTCGGCCCGCCTCGGCACGGACCCCTCCCCGGCACTGCGCGCGCTCCACGCGGACCTGCTGTCCCCCACCCTGGACGCGCCCGGTGCCCGACCGGACCTTCCCGGGGCGGACGCCGGTGCCTCCGGACGGGACGAGGCCGAGCCCCTCGGCGGGGCAGGCCGGGGTCAGGGCGGCTCCGCCCCGGCGGAGCACGGTTCGCCGGGAATCGGCGGGGCGGACCGGGGGCCCGCGTGGCCCGGCGACGGGCTTGCTCCCGGCGGGGCACATGCGCCCGGCCGGTCACGTGCGCAGGGCGAGGGTGAGGCGTACCAGGAGCGGAGACAGTCAGGCATCGGGGCAGTCGGCTCGGCGGCTGCCGGGCTGGACCGGGGCACGGAGGCGGCCCGGCCCGCGCCCTCGCCCCGCCCCGGCAATCTCCGTGCGCGGCTCACCAGTTTCGTCGGGCGGGACCAGGACATCGCCCAGCTCCGGGACGACCTGCACCGCAGCCGGCTCGTCACCCTCCTCGGACCCGGGGGCGCCGGGAAGACCCGGCTCTCGCAGGAGGGGGCCGAGCGCGCCGCCGACGCCGGGGCGTGGCCGGACGGCGTCTGGCTCGCCGAGCTCGCGCCCGTGACCGACCCCGAGGCCGTCACCGAGGCCGTGCTCGGGGCCGTCGGGGCGCGCGAGACCGTACTGCGCGGCGCGGGCGCGGAGGAGCTGCGCGGCACCGACACCCCGCTCGGACGCCTCGTCGAACACTGCGCCTCGCGCCGGCTGCTGCTCATCCTCGACAACTGCGAACACGTGGTGGACGCGGCGGCGGGCCTCGCGGAGTCGCTGCTCGCCCGGTGCCCGGGCGTGACGGTCCTCGCCACGAGCCGCGAACCCCTCGGCGTCCCCGGGGAGTTCCTGCGACCGGTGGAGCCGCTGCCGCCGGAGAGCGCGCTGCGCCTGCTCGGGGAGCGCGGGGCCGCGGCCCGGCCCGGCTTCGACCCCGCCGACGACCCCGAGGCATGCGCCGAGATCTGCCGGCGCCTCGACGGTCTCCCGCTCGCGATCGAGCTGGCGGCGGCCAGGCTACGGCTGCTGACACCACGCCAGATCGCGGGCCGCCTCGACGACCGTTTCCAGCTCCTCACCTCGGGAGCCCGTACCGTCCTGCCTCGCCAGCAGACCCTCCGCGCGGTCGTCGACTGGTCCTGGGACCTGCTCGACGCACCCGAACGGGCCGCCCTGCGCCGCCTGTCCGTCTTCACCGGCGGCTGCGACCTGGACGCGGCGCAGTCGGTGTGCGGCAGCGCCCCGGCCGACGTCCTCGACCTCCTCGGGTCGCTCGTCGACAAGTCCCTCGTCGTCGCCACGCCCGCCGACGACGGGACGATGCGCTACCGCCTCCTGGAGACCGTCGCCGAGTACGCCGGCGAGCGGCTCGACGAGGCGGGGGAGCGGGCGGCGGTCGAGCGGCGGCACCTCGTCCACTACCGCGAGCTCGCCCGCGTCACCGACCCCCGGCTCCGCGGCGGCGGCCAGCTCCGCGCCATGACCTGGTTCCGGACCGAGTACGAGAACCTGCGCACCGCCCTGCGCCGCGCCGTCGCCGCACGCGACGAGCACGAGGCGCTCGCGCTCGTCCACTGCCTGCTCTGGTACTGGCAGATGCGCGATCTGCGCTCCGACGCCCTGCACTGGGCCGAAGCCGTCGCCGCCCTCGGGCCCGACCCCTTCGGGCCGGACGCGCCGCCCGTCGTCCCGCTCTCCGAGCCCTGCACCGCCGCTCCGCCGCCGTTCGGAGACGAGCAGCTGTGGGAGGCCCGTCGCGGGGTGCGGCTGGTCGAGCTGCTCAACATGGACTACCAGACCGGCCGGTGGACCACCCCCGAGGGCGGCGCGCGGCTGCGCCGGATCACCGACATGTACCGCCCGGGGCTGCCGCAGACCTGCCGGCTCCCCGGCTTCTTCGCCGTCTTCGCCGTGCTGCTCACCGGCGAGGTCGGCCGGATGCGCGAGCGCCTCGACGCCACCGTCGAGGCGTGCCGCGCCCACGGCTACGACTGGGAGCTCGCCAACGCCCTCCAGCTGCGCGCCAACATGCTCGCCAACCGGGCCGACTCGGCGGGCGCGGCGAGCGCGGACGCCGACGAGAGCTTGAAGATCTTCGTCCGTCTCGAGGACGACTGGGGCGCCGCCGAGGCTCTCTCCTCGCGCGGCGAGGCCCGCGAGAAGCGCTGCGACTTCGAGGGCGCGGCCCAGGACTTCGCCGCCGCCATCGAGTACGCCGAGCGGATCGGCGCCCAGTCCCAGAAGACCCTGCTGCGCGCCCGCTACGCCGACATGCTCACGATGACCGGACGGCCCGAGGAGGGCGAGGCGATCCTGCGGGAGGTCCTGGAGACCGGTCACCCCGGGCATGAACCGATGCTCGCCGCCCGGATCTTCCTCGCGATCCTCCTCGGCCGCACCGGTCGTACCGTCGAGGCGCGCGAGCATCTGCACGCACTGCTAAGGGAGTTCGACTCCGTCACCCTCTCCATCTTCGAGGGATTCACCCTCGGCAGCCTGGCCTGGCTGGACAACCTGGACGGGCGGTACGCCGCCGGGCTCCCGCACGTGCGGGAGGCCCTGGAGCGTTCGCGTGGCGCCCTGTCGATGGCGGTCGCCCCGCAGATGCCCGCCGTCCATCTGGTCACCGCCGGCTGGGCCTTGAGCGGTCTCGGCGGCGCCGACGCGGTGCTCGGGGCCCGGCTCCTCGGCGCCCGGCGGGGGCTGCTCCCGGCGGGCCATCCTCTCTCCCCGCTCGAGCGGGAGAGCCTGGAGGAGGCCACCCGGCTGTCCCGGTCGGTACTCGGTGACGAGGCGTTCGAGGCCGCGTACGCCGAGGGCGACGGCCTCTCCCTGGAAGAGGCCGTCGCCCTGCTCGACAGCGCCGACGCGATCAACGGGCGCGGCTCGGGGGTGTCCGAGTCCTGAACCCCCGTACGGCTCAGGTCTTCTTGCGGAACTTGGCGACCGCCAGCGGCGCCGTGACGACCGTGATCACCAGCGCCCAGCCGAGGGTCCACCACACCGACTCGGCGACCGGACCGCCGTTGATCAGATTGCGGGCGGCGTCGGCGAGGTTGGAGAGCGGGTTGTAGTCGGTGAAGGTCTCCAACCAGCCGGGCATCGAGGTCGGCGGGGCGAAGATCGAGGAACCGAACTGCAGCGGCATCAGGACGAGCATGGCCATCCCCTGGACGGCCTGGGCCGTCTTCATGGTGAGACCGAGCAGGATGAAGATCCACATCAGCGAGGCGCCGAACACCATCGACAGACCGATCGCGGCGAAGAGGTCGAGAACCGAGGTCTTGATCTCCAGGCCGAGCAGGAAGCCCGTGCCGAGCAGGATCGCGGTGGCGACCAGCATCCGGCCGACCTCGACGACGATCTTCGCGATGAGGACGGAGGACCGGGCGATCGGCATGGTGCGGAACCGGTCCATCACCCCCTTCTTGAAGTCGTCGTTGACGCCCACGCCGACGGCCATGGAGATGTTCATGCCCATCATCGCCATCAGGCCGGGCGTCACGTAGTTGACGTAGTCGTCGTTGTTGCCCTTGCCGGAGATCGCGCCGCCGAAGACGTACACGAACAGCAGGATGAAGATGATCGGCATCAGGACCGCGTCGAACATCGACTCCGGATCCTGCTTGATCTGTAGCGCGTTGCGCCGCACCAGGGCGCCGATGTGGCGGAGGTTGGCGCGCAGGCCGATCCGGCCCTCGCCGCCGGGCGCCGTGCGCACCGGGGACGGCCCCGGTGCGTCGACGGGAGCCTTGGTGAGCTGTGTGGTCGTCGTGGTGCTCACGCGGCGACCTCCTCGGGGGTCGTGTCGGAAATCGTGGTCTTCTCGCCCGTGATGGCGAGGAACACCTCGTCCAGACTGGGCAGATGGGTGCCGATGTGCGCGATGCCGTACCCACGCGTGCCCAGCAGGCCCACGACGGCGGTCAGCTGCTCGTCGCTCAGGATCGGGACGTACAGCACGCCCTCGTCGGGGACGACGGTCGAGCCGGCGATGCCGTCCAGGCCCGACTCGCGCAGCGCCGCGGCCATCGCGGGCAGGTCGGCCGCGTCCATCGGGCGGATCGTGAGCGTGCGGCCGCCGACGCGGGCCTTCAGCTCGTCGACCTTGCCGTTGGCGATGACCTTGCCCCGGTCGATGACGGTCAGCTCGCTCGCGAGCTGCTCCGCCTCCTCCATGTACTGCGTGGTGAGCAGCACGGTCACGCCCTCGGCGACCATCCGCTTCACCTCGTCCCAGACCTCGTTGCGGGTGCGCGGGTCGAGGCCGGTGGTGGGCTCGTCCAGATAGAGGACGGCGGGCTGTCCGATCATCGAGGCGGCGAGGTCGAGCCGCCGGCGCATACCGCCGGAGTAGTTCATCGCCGGCCGCTTGGCGGCCTCGGTCAGCGAGAAGCGCTCCAGCATCTCGTCGGCGCGGCGCCGGGCGTCCTTGCGGGAGAGGTCGAGCAGCCGCCCGATCATGTACAGGTTCTCCCAGCCGGACAGCTTCTCGTCGACCGAGGCGTACTGGCCGGTGAGGCCGATGGTGCGGCGCAGCTGGCGGGGCTGCTTCACCACGTCGTAGCCGGCGACGGTGGCGGTCCCGGAGTCCGGGAAGATCAGGGTGGACAGGCAGCGGACGAGGGTGGTCTTGCCGGCCCCGTTCGGGCCGAGCACGCCGAGGACCGTGCCCTCCCGGACGTCGAGGTCGACCCCGTCGAGGGCCTTCGTCTCGCCGTAGTGCTTCACGAGGCCTCGTACCTCGACGGCGTTGTGTGCGGATCGCGTCATGGCCACCATCAGAGCAGCCGCCACCGACAACGCACCGACAGAAGACCGACAGCCCGCCGACACGATGCCGGCGGGCTGTCGTTCTTCCGCTGCCCAGGGGATGTCCGGCTCTCGTCGGCCGGACACCCTCTAGTGGAAGGTGTGCTCCTCGGCGGGGAACGCCCCGCCGGTGACGTCCTCCGCGAAGGCGCGCGCGGCGTCGCCGAGCGTCTCGCGGAGGTTGGCGTACTGCTTGGTGAACCGCGGCACCTTCCCGCCCGTCAGACCGGCCATGTCGGTCCAGACGAGGACCTGGGCGTCGGTGTCGGGGCCGGCACCGATGCCGATGGTCGGGATGTGCAGCGAGCGGGTGACCTCGGCAGCCAGTTCGGCCGGTACGAGCTCGAGGACGACGGCGAAGGCGCCCGCGTCCTGAGCCGCCTTGGCGTCGCTGAGCAGCCGGTGTGCGGCCTCGTCGCCACGGCCCTGCACCCGGTAGCCCATCGTGTTGACGGACTGCGGGGTCAGGCCGAGGTGGGACATGACCGGGATCCCGGCCTGGACGAGCAGCTCGGTCTGCGGCAGCGAGCGTTCGCCGCCCTCCAGCTTGACCGCGCCGACGCCCGCGTCCTTGACGAGCCGGGTGGCGTTGCGCAGGGCCTGGACCGGCCCTTCCTGGTACGAACCGAAGGGGAGGTCGCCGACGACGAGGGCACGCTTGGTGCCCCGGACGACGGCGGCCGACAGGAGGGTCATCTCGTCCATCGTGACGGGCACGGTGGTGTCGTAGCCGAGGTGACAGTTGCCCATGGAGTCGCCGACGAGCACGACCGGGATACCGGCCTCGTCGAAGACGGACGCGGTCATCGCGTCGTAGGCGGTGAGCATGGGCCACTTCTCGCCGCGGGTCTTGGCCGCGGTGATGTCGTGGACGGTGATACGGCGCGTGCCCTTGCCTCCGTACAGCGCCTTGCTGCTGTCGGCGGACTGCTTCTGGGCAGGCTGAAGCGTCATGGTGAACGGCTCCTTCGTCATCTCGAGGCGCCCTGACGGCGTCCCCGGATCACGTCCATGGTGGCACCTCGTGCGGTGGCGCGGGAAGTGGGCCGAAGTGGTGCTGTTCACACCGGCGCAACAGGAAGAATTTCGAGGCGTACGTACGAATGTGCGCGTTCTGTCACAGCCGTCCACCCCCGTACCACCTGCAGGAACCCGCCGCGCCGCTCTGTCGTCCCTCGTGGCAGTACGGCAGGCCCGGCATCACCTAGTGTCGACGTCGGGTCACAGAGCAAGGCAGTGAGGACTGAGTGATGGCGCGGGTGGACATGGCGGAGACCGAGAACGGCGGCGCGGGGGACGAGCGCTCCCGGTCCCGGTTCCGGGCGGCGCTCGACCGCTGGCGCGGTGACCGGGGCATCTGGCGCCGCGGGATCCTCCTGGCCGTCTGCGCGGTGCTGCTCACCCTGCTGATGGTGTTCCACGCCGAGATCCCCAACCGGATCGGCAACCTCGGCAGCCTCACCGAGACCTTCCTGCCGTGGCTGGGCGTGCTCGTGCCCGTCCTGCTCGTCCTGGCGCTGCTGCGGCGCTCGGCCACCGCGCTGATCGCCCTGCTCCTGCCGACCGTGGTCTGGGTCAACTTCTTCGGAGGGCTCATCACCGACAAGTCCGCGTCGGGCGGCGACCTCACCGTCGCCACCCACAACGTGAACGCCGACAACCCCGACCCCGAGGGGACCGCCCGGCAGCTCGCCGGGTCCGGCGCGGACGTGGTCGCCCTGGAGGAGCTCAAGGGCGACATGGTCCCGGTGTACGAGCGCGCTCTGGCGAGCACGTACAAGTACCACTCGGTGCAGGGCACGGTCGGGCTGTGGAGCACGTACCCGCTGAGCGATCCGCAGCCGGTGGACATCGGCATGGGCTGGACCCGCGCCATGCGCGCCACCGTCGCCACGCCCCAGGGCGAGGTGCGGGTGTACGTGGCCCATCTCCCGTCGGTACGGGTCAAGCTGAACGCGGGCTTCACCGCCAACCAGCGCGACAACAGCGCGAACCTGCTGGGCGAGGCCATCGCCGACGACCGGCTCCAGCGGGTCATCCTGCTCGGCGACCTCAACGGCACGATGAACGACCGCTCGCTCAACGCGGTCACGGCGCAGATGCGCTCCACCCAGGGCGCGTCGGGCGACGGCTTCGGCTTCAGCTGGCCGGCCTCGTTCCCGATGGCGAGGATCGACCAGATCCTGGTGAAGGGCGTCGAACCGGCGTCCTCGTGGACACTGCCGGAGACGAAGAGCGACCACCTGCCGATCGCGGCGCGCGTCCGCCTCTGACGCGCGGGCGGGGCGAAACCTCCCCTTCACCCGGCGGAAGCCGACGGGAACATTCCACCTGAGAGTATTTGTTCAGTCGAAGAACTATTCGTCTGGAAAGGCTCTCCCATGCCCCTGGCGCTGCTCGCGCTCGCCGTCTCCGCCTTCGGCATCGGCACCACCGAGTTCGTGATGATGGGCCTGCTGCCCAACGTCGCCGACGACCTCGGCACCTCCGTCCCCACCGCGGGACACCTCGTCTCCGCGTACGCGATCGGTGTCGTCATCGGCGCCCCGCTGCTCACCGCGCTCGGCTCCCGCGTCCCGCGCAAGAAGATGCTGCTCCTGCTGATGGCGCTGTTCGTCGTCGGCAACCTGGCCTCCGCGCTCGCGCCCGGCTTCGGCTGGCTGATCGCGGGCCGGGTCCTGGCCGGGCTCCCGCACGGCGCGTTCTTCGGCGTCGGCGCCGTCGTCGCCGCACGGCTCGTACGCGAGGACCGGCAGGCGCGGGCGGTGGCCACGATGTTCCTCGGGCTCACGGTCGCCAACATCCTCGGCGTACCCGCCGCGACGCTGCTCGGCCAGCACCTCGGCTGGCGGGCCACCTTCCTCGTGGTCACCGTGATCGGCCTGCTGGCCATGGCGGCGCTCGCCCGGCTCGTGCCGTACGTTCCCGTCGACGAGCGGCAGAGCCTGGGCCGGGAGGTGCGCGCGCTCGGCCGCCCGCAGGTGCTGCTCGGCCTGCTCACCGCGGTCTTCGGCTTCGCGGGCGTCTTCGCGGTCTACTCCTACCTCGCCTCGATGACCACCGAGGTGATGGGCTTCGGGGAGTCCTCCGTCACCCTCGTCCTCGCCCTCTTCGGCATCGGCATGACGGCCGGCGCGCTCGCCGCGGGCCCGCTGACCGACCGCGCGCTGCGGCCGACGCTGTACGGCTCCCTCGCCGCCCTCGCGCTCGTCCTGGTCGCCTTCCGCTTCACGATCCAGGTGCCGTGGCTGGCCCTCGTGACCGTCGTCGTCCTCGGCGCCGTCGGCTTCATGACGACCACACCGCTCCAGATGCTGGTCATGAACAAGGCCAAGGACGCGCCGACGCTTGCCTCCGCCTCCAACCACTCCGCCTTCAACCTCGCCAACGCGGGCGGAGCCTGGGCGGGCGGCGCGGCCGTCGCCGCCGGCTGGGGCTGGACCTCCCCGACCCTCGTCGGCGCGGGCCTCGCCGTCCTCGGCCTGGCGATCGCCGCCGTGGCCGGACTGCTCGACCGCACGGGCGGTACGGCGGAGGGCGCCTCCCGCGTCGTCGCGGGAAGCGCCCCGGCCGCCGAACGGGCCGTCAGTGGCTCGGGGTCTCCCGCCAGCGGTTAGTGATCGGCAGTCGGCGGTCCTTGCCGAAGCCCTTCGCCGAGATCTTGGTGCCCGGCGGGTACTGGCGCCGCTTGTACTCCGCCGTGTCCACCATCCGCAGCGTCCGGGTCACCAGCTCCTCGTCGAAGCCGGCCGCGACGACGGCCTCCTTGCCCTGGTCGCGGTCGACGTACAGGGCCAGGATCCGGTCCAGGACGTCGTAGTCCGGCAGGGAGTCGGTGTCCACCTGCCCCGGGCGCAGCTCGGCGCTCGGCGGCTTGGTGATGGAGCTCTCCGGGATCGGCGGGGTCTGACCGCGCTCCTCGGCCGCCCGGTTGCGCCAGCGCGCGAGCCGGAAGATGGTCGACTTGTAGACGTCCTTGATGGGTCCGTACGCGCCGACCGAGTCGCCGTACAGGGTCGAATACCCCACCGCCAGCTCGGACTTGTTGCCGGGCGCGAGGACGATGTGGCCCTCCTGGTTGGAGATCGCCATCAGCGTCGTGCCGCGCAGCCGGGACTGCAGGTTCTCCTCCGCCAGATCCGTGAGCCCGAGCGCGCCCATGTAGGCGTCGAACATCGGCTCGATCGACACCGTACGGAAGTTCAGCCCCGTGCGGCGGGCCAGTTCGGCGGCGTCGCCGCGCGAGTGGTCCGAGGAGTACTTGGACGGCATCGAGACGCCGTACACGTTCTGTGCGCCCACCGCGTCGCAGGCGATGGCGGCGACGAGGGCCGAGTCGATGCCGCCGGACAGTCCGATGAGGACCGAGCGGAAGCCGTTCTTGGCGACGTACGCGCGCAGGCCCACGACCAGCGCCGAGTACACCTCCTCGTCGTCGTCGAGCCGGTCCGCGTATCCGCCGGTCAGCTCCGGCTCGTACGCGGGCAGGGGATCCTCGGAGAGGATCACCCGGTCGATGCGCAGTCCGTCGTCGACGATGCCGGTGGGGGCGTCGGGGGAGGCGGCCGGCAGGTCGAGGTCGAGGAGCACACTGCCCTCGGAGAACTGCGGGGCGCGCGCGACGACTTCGCCGTTCGCGTCGACGACGATCGAGTCGCCGTCGAAGACCAGCTCGTCCTGACCGCCGATCATCGCGAGATAGGCGGTGGTGCAGCCCGCCTCCTGAGCGCGCTTGCGGACCAGTTCGAGCCGGGTGTCGTCCTTGTTCTGCTCGTACGGCGAGGCGTTGATCGAGACGAGCAGTCCGGCACCGGCGCTGCGGGCGGCCGGGACCCGGCCGCCCTCCTGCCACAGGTCCTCGCAGATCGCGAGGGCCACGTCGATGCCGTGGACCCGGACGACGGGCATGGTGTCGCCCTGGACGAAGTAGCGGAACTCGTCGAAGACGCCGTAGTTGGGCAGGTGATGCTTGGCGAAGCGCAGCACCACCTCGCCGCGGTACAGCACGGCCGCGGCG
The DNA here is from genome assembly GCF_040645695.1 of Streptomyces sp. NPDC046712. Taxonomy (NCBI): domain Bacteria; kingdom Bacillati; phylum Actinomycetota; class Actinomycetes; order Kitasatosporales; family Streptomycetaceae; genus Streptomyces; species Streptomyces sp. NPDC046712. The sequence continues at coordinate 423,309 of NZ_JBEYYW010000002.1, forward strand.
TTCTCCGGGGAACCGGCGGGCCGGCCGAGCCGGGGCTCGGCGCGGTCCGAACGGTCGAGGTAGCCGACGATCACCGGCAGCTCCCCGAAGCCCTCGGCGTCGAGGCGCCGGGCGAGCGCCCGCAGGGCGGCCCGGGACGCCTCGACGAAGGACGAGCGCAGCGCGAGGTCCTCGACGGGGTAGCCGGTCAGCACCATCTCGGGGAACGCGACCAGATGCGCGCCCTGCTCGGCGGAGTGCCGGGTCCAGTGGACGATCGCCTCGGCGTTCCCGGCGAGATCGCCGACGGTCGAGTCGATCTGATTCAGAGCGAGGCGTAGTTGAGGCACGCGCCCAGTGTAATCGTCAGACCGACGCTATGTCCTGGTGTACGGGACCGCGACCGGGACTACTTGGTCTTCCCGGTCCAGATCACGTCCTCGTACTCGAGGATCTTCGGCGCCATCTCCAGCTGCATCTCCTGGTCGGCGTCGGCCGGCAGCGAGAAGGCGAAGTCGCTCTTGGCCTGCTTGCCCGGGAGGACGGTGCCCTGGAACATCTCGGTCGCGTCGCTGCCGTCGAAGATCGCGTCGGCCGGCGAGCCCTCCGCGTCGCTCGCGTCCGGCAGGGCGGTGGCGACGTCGAGGGCCTTCTTGCTGCCGTTGACGATCGTGATCGTCACCTGGAACGCGCTGTTGCCCTTGGTGTGCCCGGCGGCGAACTGGTCGGGCTTGTACGCCCGCGGCTTGGAGACGTTGACCTTGACCCCGTCCGGGTAGGTGTGGCTCTGGCCGAACGCGAGCGCCGCCGGGGCGGTCTCGGTGGGCTCGGGGGAGTCGGAGGGCTCGCTGCCGGGGTCGGCGGGGGCCGTGGTGCCCGACTTCAGCTTGTCGTTCTCCTTCTCGATCTCCTCGGCGACGTCCTTCACCGCCGTGGCGAGGACGACGACCCAGACGATCGAGATGACGATGGCGAGGGCTCCGGTGATGACGCCGGTCAGGGCGGAGCCCTTGTTGGTCGCCTCGCCCTTGTTGGCCTTGCCCATGCCGATGATGCCGAAGATGAGGGCCAGCAGGCCCAGGATGGCGCCGAGCCAGAACATGAACGGCACGAGCGCGATGAGGACGCCCACGATGCCGATGACCAGCGCGGCCACCCCGAGGCCGTTGCGAGGCTGCTGCGGGAACGGCGGTGGCATGCCCGGCATTCCGGGCGGCGGCCCGAAGGAGTGAGGGCCGGGGGTGTTCGTGGGCATGGTCATACGGCGTCCTTCGCGGGTGGCTGAAAATCTGACGTTAAGCCAGCCGATCATGGAGAAGCCAGGGGTTTTGTGGACGAAATGTGTTCGTGATCAAGCCCGGGGGTACGGCCTCGCCGAGCCCGGGACCGCCGCTCCACCCCCGACCGCCGGAGCGAGCAGATGCCCGCATAGCATCTGTACCACTATGTCCAGAAGTCGTGTGCGACAGGCCGCCGCCCTGCTGCTGTTGCTCGGCGCCCTCGCGTACACCGCCTGGGTCCTCGAAGTCGTCGTCCGCACCGGGCTCGACCCGGTCCGGACGTACGTCTCCGAACTCGCCGCGGCGGACCAGCCGCTGGGCGGCCTGTTCCGCGCCACCGACCTCGCCGCGGGCCTGCTGGTCCTCGCGGGCGCCCTGGTCGCTCTGCTGCTGCCCGGCCGCCGCCCCTGGACCGTCACCGGCTGGCTCGCCCTCGCCCTCTTCGGCGCCGCCACCGCCCTCGACTCCCGGCTGCCGCTCAGCTGCGCGCCCACCGCCGACCCGGAGTGCGCCGCGCGCGAGACCGCCGGGCTCGTACCGGCCACCCACACGGCCCACACCGTCAGCTCCGGCCTCGCCATGGCCGGGGCCCTGGCCGCCGTGATCGCGCTGACGATCGCCGCCCGCCGCTACGGAATCTGGCGACCCCTCGCCCGCACCGGCCCCCTGCTCGTCGCCCTCGAACTGGCCGCCACCGTCTGGACCCTGGCCGCCGTCGCCGCCTTCGAGGCGGGCAGGGGCACCTTCTCCCTGGGGGCCGGGCAGCGGCTGCAGGTCCTGCTCGTGGCAGTCTGGCTCGGGGTACTCGCCGTCTCCGTGGCCAGGGAGAGAGCTTGAGCGTGTTCGTACGGGTCGGAGGCGTGGCCCACCACGTCCTCGTCGAGGGCGGCGGACCCGTCTGCGTGCTGAGCGCCGGCCTCGGCATGAGCTGGTTCGACTGGGACCCGGTCGTCCCGCTGCTCGCCCCGCACCGCACGGTCGTCCGCTTCGACCGCCCCGGCCACGGACTCTCCGCCCCGGCCGCCGTCCCGCCCAGCGCCACCGGCGAGGCCCACCGCGTCGCCGGCCTCCTCGACGCCCTGTCCCTGCCCGGACCCGCAACCGTCGTCGGGCACTCCATCGCCGGCCTCCACGCCGAGGCCTTCGCCCGGCTCCACCCGGACCGCACCGCCGGGATCGTCCTCGTCGACTCCTCCGTCGAGGAGCACGCCCGTACCCCCGCCGCCCCCGCCCTGCGGACCGCCGCCGCCCGCGGCCTCGGTGCGGTACTCGCCGCCGCCGGGGCCCCGGCGGCCGTCGGCCCGGCCGTCCGCCGCGCCACCGTACGGCTCTCCCGCGCCGCGGGCGGCGACCCGGCACCCGCCGACCTCGTCCGCCGCGTCTACGCCACCTCACGGGCGATGCACGGCGCACTCCTGGAGAACACCCACTACCGCGCGGTCGCGGCCGAACTCCTCGCCCTGCGCGAGCGGTTCCCGCTGCCGCCCGGCCTGCCCGTCACCGTCCTCGCGGCCCCCGACGGCTCCGCCCGCTGGGCCCGCCGTCAGCACGCACTGGCCCGACGGCTCGGCGCCCACTACGAAGCGGTCGAGCCGTCGGGCCATCTGATGATGTGGGACCGTCCGGACGCGGTGGCCCGAGCGGTGCTCGATCAGGATGTGGCGTAGACGCGGGCGCAGAACTCCTTGATCTGGTCGTCGTCCAGATGCTGCGCCAGATCTGCCTCGCTGATCATGCCCACCAGGCGCTTGTTCTCGATCACCGGAAGCCGCTTGATCTGGTGGCCCGTCATCTCGTCGAGGACCTGGCTCACGTCCGAGCCCGCGTCGATCCAGCGCGGGGTGCCCTGCGCCATCTCCCCACAGGTGACCTTCGCCGGGTCATGACCCATGGCGACACAGCCGACCACGATGTCGCGGTCCGTGATGATGCCGCACAGCCGCTCGTTCTCGTCGGCGATGGGCAGCGCGCCCACATTGAGGTCGCGCATCAGCTGAGCCGCGCGGTCGAGTGTTTCGTGCCGGGGGATCCACTTCGCCCCGGAGTGCATGATGTCCTTCGCCGTGGTCATGGGGTGCGTACCTCCGTAGAACGTCGCTGTACGTACGTCCCCGAGCGTCAACCATTGTCCGCGTACGGCGCGGCCCCCGCGACCGCTGGTGGTCACGGGGGCCGGACGGCGGGGTCCTCAGGCGCGCGGCTTCGCGCCCCGCGCCTTCAGCAGGTCCGCCATGAGGGCGATCTCGGACTCCTGGGCGTCGACCATGCCCTGCGCGAGGTTCCGCTCGATGTCCACGGAGCACTTGTCCACGCAGCCCTGGGCCATGTGGACGCCGCCCTTGTGGTGGTCGGTCATCAGCTGGAGGTAGAGGATCTCGGACTCCTTGCCACTGGCCTTCCGCAGCCGGTCGAGGTCGGTCTTCGTCGCCATGCCCGGCATCAGCGCCCCGTCGAGGGGACCGGTGTCGCCGTGCCCGCCCATGCCCATCCAGGCCATCGGCTCGGTGCCCGACTCGACCTTCGGCAGGCCCCACAGGTCCAGCCAGCCCAGCATCATGCCGCGCTGGTTGGCCTGGGTGTTGGCGATGTCGTACGCCAGCCGGCGCACCTCCTCGTCCTGGGTGCGGTCCCGGACGATGAAGGACATCTCGACGGCCTGCTGGTGGTGGACCGACATGTCACGGGCGAAGCCCGCGTCCGCCGAGTCCGACACGGGGGTCGCCGGCGCGTCCTCCCGCTGCGCGGAGGCGACCGTGACGGCGCCCCCGGCGAAGAGCATCGCGAGGACGACGGCGGTGATCGAGGCGCCGTGCGTACGGGTCAGCTTCACTGGGTGGCCCCGACACCACCGGTGCAGGCCGCGCCCGGCTCCGGGGTCTGCGGGCCCTGCACGTACTTGGTGAAGAAGGCGTCGACGCGCGGGTCGCTCGCGCTGTCCACGGACACCTGCTTGCCCCAGGCGCTCAGCATGATCGCGCCGGCCTGGTCGTCGACCGGGCTCATCAGCGAGTACGGGGTCTTGCCGACCTTCTCGGCCAGCTTCTTCACGTCGGCCTCCGCGGCCTTCTTGTTGTACGTGACCCAGACCGCGCCGTGCTCCAGCGAGTGCACGGCGTTCATCTCGGCGATCTTCGTGGTGTAGACGTCGCCGTCGCAGTTCTGCCAGACCTGGTCGTGGTCACCACCGACCGGGGGCTTCATCTCGTACGCGACCGGGGTGGTCACGTGGTTGCGGCCGAGCTTCTTGGCGTCCCAGGACTTCTCGTCCTTGATGGGGGCCTTGGCGGCGGCCTCCTGCCGCTCCTTCTTCTCGGACTGCTCGTTGAGCACATAGCCGCCGAAGCCGACGAGGCTCAGGACGACCACGGCGGAGACGCCGATGGTGATGAAGCGGTTGCGGCGCTCGCGGGCCTGCTCGGCGCGGCGCATCTCCTCTATTCGGGCGCGGCGGTCGGCGTTGGCGGAGCGGTTGGCGGCCATGGTGATGTCGTCCTTCTCGGATGTGGGGTGGTGTGGGGGCGTGAGCCGTGGGGCGGAGCGGATGCTGCCCCTGGCTACGTCCGCAGTACTTGAAGGACGTGCAGGTCCGGCGCACGGGGCTGGGCGTCGGAGCGGGGCGCCCGGCCGGCGTCGTACGACGGTCCGAGGCGCGGGAACCGGCCCTCCGCCTGAGGCGGGGGGTCGAGCGGCGGCGCGGTGAGTATCGCCGGGCTGAGGGAGGGGAACAAGGAGCAGTCGCCGCGGTCGTACGGGCAGACGTACTCTTCGGCCCCGGTGATCCGCTGGTGGTGCGCCTGGGCGGCCTCGTCGTGGGCCACGGCGTCGCCGGCACCCAGACAGACGAAGAGCGCGGCGAGGAGCGTCGCCACGGCACTCACCAGTGCCATGGGACGCGCGCGCCGGGACAGGCGTACGAGTGGAGTGCCCCCCATGGGCGGAGATCGTAGTGGCCGGAGCGCCTGGAGGGGACAGGCGGGGCGACGTGGAGGGGAACACACGCGCGGAATCGGGCGGTCCCCGTTACCTGTGTCACACCCGAGCAGGCACTATGGGTGTGCAACGTGCGCGAAACCATGTGGTGGGATGCTCAGGTGCCCCCCGATGTGCCCGAGGCGGTGGGAACAGGCGGCCTGACCAGCAAAGATGGGTGTGGAAATGGACAAGCAGCAGGAATTCGTGCTCCGGACGCTCGAGGAGCGCGACATCCGGTTCGTGCGGCTGTGGTTCACCGACGTGCTCGGCTTCCTGAAGTCGGTGGCCGTGGCGCCCGCCGAGCTTGAGCAGGCGTTCGACGAGGGCATCGGCTTCGACGGCTCCGCCATCGAGGGCTTCGCCCGCGTATACGAATCCGACATGATCGCGAAGCCGGATCCGGCCACCTTCCAGATCCTGCCCTGGCGCGCGGAGGCCCCGGGCACGGCCCGGATGTTCTGCGACATCCTCATGCCGGACGGCTCCCCCTCCTTCGCGGACCCGCGTTTCGTCCTGAAGCGCATCCTCGCCAAGACCTCGGACCTGGGCTTCACCTTCTACACCCACCCCGAGATCGAGTTCTTCCTGCTGAAGGACAAGCCGCTGGACGGCACGAAGCCCACCCCCGCCGACAACTCGGGCTACTTCGACCACACCCCGCAGAACGTGGGCATGGACTTCCGCCGCCAGGCCATCACCATGCTGGAGTCGATGGGCATCTCGGTGGAGTTCTCCCACCACGAGGGCGCGCCGGGCCAGCAGGAGATCGACCTGCGCTACGCCGACGCGCTGTCCACGGCCGACAACATCATGACCTTCCGCCTGGTCATGAAGCAGGTCGCGCTGGAGCAGGGCGTGCAGGCCACGTTCATGCCGAAGCCGTTCTCGGAGTACCCCGGCTCGGGCATGCACACCCACCTCTCCCTCTTCGAGGGCGACCGCAACGCCTTCTACGAGTCGGGTGCGGAGTACCAGCTCTCCAAGGTGGGGCGTTCCTTCATCGCCGGCCTGCTCAAGCACGCCGCCGAGATCTCGGCCGTCACCAACCAGTGGGTCAACTCCTACAAGCGCATCTGGGGCGGCTCGGCCCGCAGCGCGGGCGCGGGCGGCGAGGCCCCCTCGTACATCTGCTGGGGCCACAACAACCGCTCGGCGCTGATCCGCGTCCCGATGTACAAGCCCGGCAAGACGGGCTCGTCCCGGGTCGAGGTCCGCTCCATCGACTCCGGCGCCAACCCCTACCTGACGTACGCGGTCCTGCTCGCGGCGGGCCTCAAGGGCATCGAGGAGGGCTACGAACTCCCGGCCGGCGCCGACGACGACGTCTGGGCCCTCTCGGACGCGGAGCGCCGCGCGATGGGCATCGAGCCGCTGCCGCAGAACCTGGGCGAGGCGATCGCCCTGATGGAGAAGAGCGAACTGGTCGCCGAGACGCTGGGCGAGCACGTCTTCGACTTCTTCCTCCGCAACAAGAAGCAGGAGTGGGAGGAGTACCGCTCCGAGGTCACCGCCTTCGAGCTGCGGAAGAACCTCCCGGTCTTGTAATCGCAGGTCAGAGCCAGTACCGTCCCGAATCAGTACTCAGGGCCGACGTTCGCAAACCGTCGGCCCTGAGTCGTCTCACTCGTCCTGGGCCGGCTGTGGGCCGTCCGACGTGAAACCGGGCGCCCTGTACAGGTCGTCCACGGCCCTGCGCGTCCGTCCCTCGCTGCTCGGCATGAGGTGCCGCGCACGAGCGGCGGGTGCGGCCCGTCGTCCGAGCCGCCGCTGGTGGGTCGGTGCCGAGCGGCGAGGGCCTGGGGCGCGCGGTTCCACGGCTCTCTCCACCTCCCCGATCCGCCGCCGGCGCGCCGCTAGGCGGCGGCTTCTGTGACGAGGATGGCAGCGGTTGCCGGACCCGGGGTGTCGCTGGTGAGTGCGGCGGTCACGGCTGCCCGGACGGCGCGGGCGACTTCCAGAGGATGGTGCCCGGGCGCGACCGCGAGCTGGACCTGGATATGTCGACGGGGTGGATCGTCCTGTTGCTCCACCTTGACCGGGCGGCCTCCCAGCGGGGCGGTGAGGCGAGCGACGCCTGGCACGGCCGACGCGGCGCCGGCCAGTTCCCCGATGGGCCCCCGCAAGGGCTTTGTTTCGGTCGAGGGGGCGGCGCTTCGCCTGGGTGGAGCTGTCGACGGGGGTGTCTCCGGGCCTTCGTGGAGACCCGTGACGCGCAGATCGACTGCCACGACGGTCAGGCCGAGCCGTTCAGCGGCCTCGTCGAGCAGCGTGGTCCTCAGCTGTTCGGCGGCCTGGTGTACCGGCCGCGTCACGGATCCGGTGAAGGCGGCCTCGATCCTGAGCGGTCCAGGCGGTAGCGCGCTGGCGGGCGGGCGAACGGCCGGTTCGGATACGGGTTCGTGCGGTGCCGGTCCAATGCGCATGCTCTTCAGCGTGACGCCGGGAATTTCAGCGGCCGCGGGCCAGAGGGTCCGGACGGCCGCCTGCTCGGTGATCCATGTCCCGTCTTCGGGCCCTCCGAGCGGGAGCAGCCGACCCAGGTCGAGCTGGTCGCGTACTGCCTGCATCCACGCCTCGGTTTCCACCTGTCCACCCTCTCCCGGGGCTGTTCCTGCAGCTGAGCCGGGACGCTCATGGCGCCCGTCCGACCACCCTGGCTCACGGTCGTCATCCCGCGCAAAAGGCGCTACAAAATAAGGATAAAGCCAAGATTGTCAGGTTCACCCCTTCAGGGAGGAATGGCCTGATGACTGAGAACGACGCAAAGCACGGTGGTGCGCCCGCCTCTCGTGGCCGGACGACCATCGCCGACGTGGTGGTGGAGAAGATCGCCGGAATAGCGGCACGGGACGTGCCCGGCGTTCATGCTCTTGGCAGTGGATTCTCGCGCTCGATGGGCTCGATGCGAGAGCGGATGCCGGGCGCCGGTAGCGGCAAATCCGTCACCCGCGGGGTCGATGTCGAGGTGGGAGAGGTACAGGCGGCGATCGATCTGGAGATCGTTGTCGACTACGGCGTCTCGATCACGGACGTCGCCGGTGAGGTACGGGAGAACGTGATCTCCGCGGTGGAGCGGTTGGCAGGGCGGGAAGTCGTGGAAGTCAACATCATGGTCAGTGATGTGAAGCTGCCCGACGAGGAGGACGAAGGGGAGGAGCGGCAGCGGATCCAGTAGCCGGACGGGTTTCGGCTACTGAGTGAAGGAGCGCGTGATGAGCAGAGCCGTGGTGGGTTTGATCGCCGGAATGGCGCTGGGTTTCGCCGCGTACTTCGGTGACTTCTGGGCTTTCTTGCTGGTTCTTGGGCTCGGCGCCGTCGGACTTGTGGTCGGGCGGCTGTCGGAAGGTGATCTCGAACCGGGTTACTTCGTCCGCCGCCGTGACGACCAGCAGCGGATCCGCGATGAACAGCGCCGGGCTCGGAGAGACTGGCGGCAGTGACCAGGGAAGCCGATCGGCGTTCGGCCGTCGCCCGCGGGGAGCGGGGTGCGACCACGGTCGACGACCGGGTTGCGGCGAAGATCGCTGCTCAGGTGGCGCGCGAGGCCCTGAGTCGGTTCACCGAGTCGGCCGGTCACGTGCCTCCCGGCCGCCGGAGGCCCCGTGTGACGGCGTCCGTGCGGCGGGCACCGGAGCGGAATGGGGCAGGGCGGGAAGGCGATCCCGCCGAGAGCCGACCGATGCTCGGCGAGGTCCGGGCGCGTATCGCTGTGGAGCTGGGCTATCCGTCAGACATCGGGGCTCAGTGCGCTGCGGTGCGCCGAGAGGTCTCCGAACGGCTCAGGGCGTGGGCCGGCATGGATGTGTCCGACCTCGTGGTGTCGGTCGAGAGGCTGTACTCGGTTCACTCGCGGCGTACAGACCAGGAGAGGGTGACATGAGCGCGAACACGTGGCGGCACCCGACCGGCGACAGCGACCTTCCCCCCGATCCTGGAGAGGCAGCTTCGTCCCCGGGGGAACCCCCGGCCCCCGGCGCGACAGAAGCAGACCGTGAATCGGGAAAGTCGCCGCACCGCTTCTGGTCTGCGCGGAGGATCCCCGCGACCATTGTGGCCTTGCCGGCCGTCGCAGCCACCGGACTGCTCCTGTACGACGTGGTCTCGGTGCGGGCTGGCCAGCCCGGGATGAGCTGGCGGCGGCGACTCGCCGATGAGTTGGCCACCCGACCCTTGGACGACATCTGGATGATCGTCGGAGCCGCGGTGGCAATGGCCCTCGGCCTGTGGCTCTTCCTGCTGGCGGTGACGCCGGGGCTGCGCAAGCTGCTGCCCATGCGGCAGCCCACCGGTACCCGAGGAACGGGGGAGGTCCACGCGGGGCTCGACCGCCGTGCAGCCGCCCTGATCCTGCGTGACCGGGCCATGCGGGTGTCCGGTGTCGAGTCGGCTCGGGTCGACGTCGGGCGCCGGAAGGTCAAAGCCCGGGCGCAGGTGCACTTCCGTGAGCTCGACGAGGTCCGAGCGGACCTCGATGCCGCGCTGGGCGAAGCCGTGACCGGCCTGGGTCTCGCCCGGCCACCCACGCTGTCCGTACGAGTCCGGCGCCCGAAGAAAGGCTGAGGTCGATCCCGATGCTCAAGACGGTGAACCGGGTGATGCTGGGGCTGCTCGGCCTTGGACTGTTCGCTCTGGGCGGCGGCGTTCTGCTGGGCGGTCTGGATCTGCAGCGCCACTGGGATTTCGACGTGCCGGGCTGGTGGCCCTTTCGCGGCCCGGCCGATGTAGTGCTGGGCATCGAGGGACGCACCCGGTGGCGGGAAGAGGGCTGGTGGTGGCCGACCGTCATCGCGGTGCTCGCCGTGTTGTTGGTGTTGCTGCTGTGGTGGCTTGTCGCGCTACTACGCAAAGGCCGGCTGGACCAGGTCCTCGTCGACAGCGAGGACGGCGCGACAGCCCAACTCAACGGCCGCGCGCTGGAGGACGTGATCGAGGATGAAGCGCAAGCCCTGGACGGAGTCTCGCGGGCTCATGTCCGACTGACGGGCCGGCGTACTGCCCCGGTCGCACGGGTGCGGCTGTGGCTGGAGCCTCACGCGGAACCGGAGCAGACCCTGGCTCGACTCAGCCGGGAAACGCTCGCACGCGCACGGGACTCGACAGGCCTGGACCGTCTCCCCTCGAAGGTCGGCCTCCGGGAAGTCCGCCACAAGGCCCATCGCGTCGACTAGGCGCCCTTCGCCGCATCCAGGCCGGCGGCTTGCCGAGCCCGCAAGGAGGAAGGTCGATATCCGGGCGTGGCGGCCCCCCGCCGTGTCACCGTCCACTGTGGAGAGTGGGCATGATTCTCAAGCATCCGTCCGACCGCGGAGGCTCGCGGAGCAAGCCGTTCGAGAGGCTGGCCGAGAATGCCTCGCGGTTCACCAGTTCAGCATCGTTCTTCGGGATATGCCTGATCCTGGTCGCCGTGGCTGTCGCGTTGCACGTGATCGGCTTGCCGATCACGTGGCTTCTGTTCGTGGGCGAGGCGATGTCGGCGGTGACCCTGCTCCTGGTGGCGCTGCTGAAGAACTCCGAGCTGCGGGCCGAACGCGCCGTCGAGCGCAAGCTGGACGCCATCGCCGCCGTCCTGCTCGAAGGGGAGAGTGGCGGCACCGGAGAAGCACACCAGAAGCTACGGTCCATCCTTGCCGAGGAGGAAAGCTCCTGAGCTGGGGTGTAGCCGGTTTTGCCGGCAAGGGGAGAAGCCGCCGCCGAGAATCGAGGTCGGAACTCGGGGGTTGCCTGGCAAGCCAGTGCCGCGGGCCGCGCCTACTCGAGTCGTCTTCCGGCACACGGGCGGCCGACGCGTGAGCCGAGTCAACACGGCTCTGCCGTCGGGGCCGGGGCTGTGGGAAGGTGGGCGTGTGACGTCGTTGGAGGATCTCGTCCGGCTGCGCCGGGCACGTGACCTGATGGATCGTGAGTACGCGAAGCCGCTCGACGTGCCCGCGCTGGCGCAGGTCGCGCTCATGTCGGCCGGGCACTTCTCGCGCAGCTTCCGGGCCGCCTTCGGGGAGACGCCGTACAGCTATCTGATGACGCGGCGGATCGAGCGGGCCAAGGCGCTGTTGCGGCGGGGGGACCTGTCGGTGACGGAGGTCTGCTTCGAGGTCGGCTGTACGTCGCTCGGGTCGTTCAGCTCGCGGTTCACCGAGCTCGTCGGCGAGAGCCCGAGCGCCTACCGGGCCCGCAGCCACGACGAGGGCGCCGCCATCCCGGCCTGCTTCGCCAAGATCTACACGCGACCGGTCAGGAACGGAGAAGCGAAGGCCGACCCCCCTCGGTAGCGTGAAACGCATGGACATCACGCTTTCGCAGTGCTTCATCGCCGTCGACGACCACGACAAGGCGCTCGCCTTCTACCGCGACGCCCTCGGTCTGGAGGTGCGCAACGACGTCGCGTTCGAGGGGATGCGCTGGGTGACCCTCGGCGCCCCGTCGCAGCCCGAGGTGAACATCGTCCTCGAACCGCCCCTCGCGGACCCGAACGCCTCGCCCGCCGACCGGGAGGCCATGGCGGAGCTGCTGGCGAAGGGCCTGCTGCGCGGCGTCATCTTCGCCACCGACGACGTCGACGCGACCTTCGAGCAGATCCGCGCCGCGGGTGGCGAGGTCCTGCAGGAGCCGGTGGACCAGCCGTACGGCGTCCGTGACTGCGCCTTCCGCGACCCCTCGGGCAACATGCTGCGCTTCAGCCAATCGCGTTGACGGTCCGTCGGGGCCGGGCGGACACTGCCCCGATGAAGATCGCCTCGTTCGTCACCGGCCGTCTGCTGCTGCACCCGCTCACCGTCGCCGAGGCCGAGCGGATCGTCGCCGCGGCGCCCGCGCGGGAGGACCGGTGGGCACCGGGGTATCCGGCCGACGGGGACGTGGCCGGGGCGCGCGGGTTCCTGGGTGTGTGGGCCGCACAGGGGGACCCGGGGGTGTTCGGGGCGTACGAGATACGGCGGCGGGCCGACGGGGCCGCCGTGGGCGGGATCGGGTTCCACGGGCCGCCGGACGCCGAGCGGTTCGTGACCGTCGGGTACGGGCTGATCCCGGAGGTACGGGGGCTCGGGTACGCCACCGAGGCGCTGCGGGCCCTGCTCGACCTGGCCCGGGAGCAGGGCGTCGCCGGCGCGAAGGGCGACGCCGATCTGGCGAACGTCGCCTCGCAGCGCGTGATGGAGGCGGCCGGGATGCGGTACGCGGGGGAGGACGAGCGGGTGAGGTACTACCGGGTGGAGTTCACCCCGGTCGCCTGAGCGCCGCCGAAGCCGACCCCGCCGGCCTCTCGTGCCTCAGCGTTCCGACAGCTCCGACGGCGCTTCCTGGACCACCCAGCCGTTGCCGTCCGGGTCCTCGAACGACATGAACGAGTTCCAGGTCTCGCCCTTGCCGTCCTCCCAGCCCGTCGCACCGACGTGCCGGATCGGGGTGACGTCCACGCCCCGGTCGACGAGTTCCTTGCGGGCCGCCTCGATGTCGGTGACGCACAGCTGGAGGCCGTGCAGGGTCCCCGGGGCCATCACCTTCGTGCCGGGCATCGACGGCATCCCCTTGAGCATCGCGATCGAACAGCGCGAGCCGGGCGGCGTCGCCTGGATGATGCGCATCCCGGGCGCGACCTCGTCGTCGAGGTCGATCTTGAAGCCGCACTTCTCGCCGTAGAACTCCTTGGCCCGGTCCAGGTCGGTGACCGGGACGGGGACGACTTCGAGCGTCAGGTTCATCGGGGGGTTCTCCTCAGAAACGCCAGCGGGTCTGGCCGAAGGGGTCGCCCTTGGCGAAACCGAACGCCGTGCGGGGCGGCACGGCGAACACCAGGGCGGTCCCACCGTCGCCCACGAACGCGCCGTCGCGCACGTCGAATCGCCAATCCGGTCCGTACTTCTCGACATACGCGCTGGCCAGCGCCTGTAGCCGCCCCTCGTCCGTCACCCGAACGGCCGTACCTTCGACCACCAGATCGAAGCCCTCGCCGAGCGACGCGGACCCGGTGGTGAGGACCACCTCCTGGTTCTCCGCGAGATTGCGCGCCTTGCGTTCGTCGGGCCCCGTGCAGAAATGCAGGGCGCCCTCCGACCACACCGCGATGAGCGGCGTGACGTGCGGGCGCCCGTCCGGGCGGACCGTGGTCAGCCAGTAGACCTCGGCGTCGGCGAGCCGCGCGACGGCCTCGGACCATTCGGCGGGGTGGGCCTTCGGGTCGCTGAAGCGGGGGTCCAAAGTGGTCTCCGGGGCCATGATCTCCTCCAGGGCGGATGCGACATCCTCATAGGGAAGACCGTGCCCGGGCCGGGGACTCATCGCACGGCGGGCGTCCAGTGCAGCTTTCCGTCCAGACCCATCGCCGCCACCCCGTCCACGACCGCGCCGGGAGCACCGGAGAACAGGAACTTCTCCAGCGTCCAGAGCGGCCGGGTGCCCGCGCTCGCCGCCGGGGCCGTCGCCAGGACGCCCGTACGGGAACGGACCGCCAGCATGCCGTGGCCGCCGCCCACCGGGCCGAAGCCGGCGACCCCGCCGGCCAGCTCGGTCACCGGGGAGAGGAGGGTCCCGCCGGAGAGGTCGGCCGTGCGCAGGTCACCGGAGGCCGGCTTGCGGAACCAGAGCCGTATGCCCTGCCCGTCCGGCGCGGGGCCCGCGCTCAGCGCCAGCGTCGTCGCCGGGAGTCCGGTCCGCACCGGTCCCGACAGCGGCCCGCCGGGTCGCTGCTGCGTCCAGGTGAGAACGGTGTTCGCCGTGCCGGCGAACACGTGGATCCGGCCCGCCGCGTCCGTCGTGGCCACCGGGTCGCCGTGCAGGCTCCCGCCCCCCAGCGAACGCCAGGGACCCCAGCCGCCGTGGCTGTCCTGCGCGCGCACGGTCAGCCGGTGCCGGCTGTCGCGCAGCAGCACCGTCGTCCGGCCGGTCCCGTCCACGGCCACGGCGGGCGCGCTGATGTCGGAGGTACCCCGGGCGTCGTTCTTCTCCGGCGTGCCGAGCGAGCGCCACGGCCCGAACGCGCCGCCGGGCGCGGACTGCTCGGTCGTCACCACCTCACGGCCGTACGTCTGCTCCGGGCCGCCGAGCGTCGTACGGGTGCCGAACACGGCCATCCGGCCGTCCGGGAGCCGTACGGAGGTCACTCCGCTGTCCAGGCCGTCGCCCGGGAGCAGGACCGGCCCCTGCCAGTCGCCGGCCGCGCCCGCGGGCTTCTTCCATACCGCGAGGCGCCCGTCGAGCACGGAGAAGGCGTGCAGGCCCCCGGCGGTGTCGCGCTGCACCCAGGAGGTGGAGGTCCCGCGGGCGTAGCGGATGGTCTCGGTCCAGCCCCAGCCGCCGGGGCGGGCGGACACCTTGAGGTCGCCGCACCCGGCGGGGTCGCCGCAGTCGTTGACCCCGTCGATCCAGGCGTACGTCTTCAGGGTGCGCAGCTTCGCGCCGGCCGTCGCGGGGTCGAGGGTGCGCGGCAGCGTACCGACGGGGTACCCGAGGTAGTTCTGGACGCCGAAGTGAGGACGGCCGGTCGTGGCGCCGTACCGCGCGAGGGCCGCCTGCGCGAACCGGGCGCCGTACATGTGGTCCTGGTGGTCGGTGAACGCCCCGGTCTTGGCGTTCCGGCCCGGTGTCGGGTCCTGCATCCGGACGAAGGTGGGCCGGAACCGTGTGAGGAGTCCGGTGAGGGTGTCGATCACCTGCTCCCGCGTGTACGAGAAGTCGGTGCCGACGGGCGTGCCCGCGGCGCGCTGGGTCTCGAGCGACTCGACCCGGCCGTCCCACAGTCCGTGCAGGCTGTGCGGGCGGTCGCCGCTGATGGAGCCGGCCTCGCGCAGCTGCAGCCAGACCAGGCCGATCTGCGGCTTGGCACGCAGGATGTCCAGCTCGGCCTGGCCGCCGCCGGCCGTGGGGATGGCGATCCGGTCCCAGGGGCTGGTGCGGCTGCCGGTGGCCATCTCGGCGTACGCGGCGCGGATGCCGTTCTGCCGGGCCTCGGCGAACCCCGCCTTGTCGGGCGCGGGGCGATGGGGGGCGCGCGCCCGGGCGTTGACACCGTCCGACTCGCCCGACGTCAGATATATGGAGGTCAGGGAGGCGCCCGAGCGTATGGACTGGGCCGTGTCCGGATTCATGAAGTACAGATCGTCGTCCGGGTGGGCCACGATCTGCGTCACGGCGACGCCGGGCGTACGGACCGGCGTCCTGGCGAGATCGGGGGCCGCCGCCTGGCGGGGGGCATGGCCGGTCCCCTTCGGCGCCTCGGTCGCCGGGGCTCCGGAGACGGTGCCGGAGGAGAGGTGGAGCAACCCCGCGAGCGAGCCGCCGACGAGCACGGTCGCCGTCAGGGCGGAGGCGAGCCGGACGCGGGGCGGCAGGGAGGGGCGACGGAGACGGGCGGTCATCGACGGTGTGCGCTTTCGGAGGACGATCAGGGCTTCGGCAGGACTTCGGCCAGGAAGACGGGCTTTCAAGAAGTACGGTTCATCGGCGGCGAATAGTGAGGAATGTGCGTGACATCACCTGTGATGTTCTGCGAAACGAAGGCGTAGAGGGGGCTGTTATGTCCCATTTCGCGAGTTGTGCTCCCCGGGGCGACCGTGTGACCCGCTCCGGATAGGCTCGATTGCGGACCTTGGACGGGTGGACGCGTGGGCGCGTGGAGGGAGCGGCGGAATGGTGACGGTGCCGGGGCGCAGAGGCAGTACCTTCACCCGGCTGCTGCGGCACGGGTTCATCGACCCGTCCGGAGCCGAGCAGCTGCTCGACGCCCCCGGGATGGCCGCGCTGCGCGACGACTCCGTGCTCCTCGACGCACTCGGCGCGACCGCCGACCCCGATCTCGCCCTGCGCGGCCTGGTCCGGCTCGTGGAGGCCCAGCCCGACGAGGAACGTCAGACCCTCACCAGCACGGTGCTCTCGGCCAAGCCCTTCCGGGACCGGCTGCTCGGTGTGCTCGGCGCCTCCGAGGCGCTCGCCGACCACCTGGCCAAGCACCCCCGGGACTGGCAGGCCCTGGTCACCTACGAGGCCGTCGATCTGAACCCCGGTGTCGCCGAGTTCGAACAGGGCCTCGCCGAGGCCACCGACCCGGTCTCCCTGCGGGTCGCCTACCGCCGCTGTCTCCTCGCCATCGCGGCCCGGGACGTCTGCGGCACCGCCGACGTCGCCCAGACCGCCGCCGAGCTGGCCGACCTCGCCATCGCCACGCTGCGCGCCGCCCTCGCCATCGCCCGTACCGCGGCGCCCGCCGACGCGGCCCACTGCCGGCTCGCCATCATCGCCATGGGCAAGTGCGGCGGCCACGAGCTGAACTACGTCTCCGACGTGGACGTGATCTTCGTCGGCGAGCCCGTGGAGGGGACCGACGAGGGCAAGGCGATGCAGGCCGCGACCCGGCTCGCCTCCCACCTCATGCGGATCTGCTCCGAGACGACCGTCGAGGGCACCATCTGGCCCGTCGACGCCAACCTCCGCCCCGAGGGCCGCAACGGCCCGCTGGTGCGGACGCTGTCCAGCCACCTCGCCTACTACCAGCGCTGGGCCAAGACCTGGGAGTTCCAGGCCCTGCTCAAGGCGCGGGCGGTGGCGGGCGACCCGGAGCTGGGCGCCGAGTACATCGGCGCCGTCTCCCCGCTGGTCTGGCAGGCCGCCGAGCGCGAGAACTTCGTCCCCGACGTGCAGAAGATGCGCCGCAGGGTCGTCGACAACATCCCGGCCGCCCAGGTCGAGCGCGAGCTGAAGCTCGGCCCCGGCGGCCTCAGGGACGTCGAATTCGCCGTCCAATTGCTCCAGTTGGTGCACGGCCGGGGCGACGCCACGCTGCACAGCGGCACCACCCTCGACGCCCTCGCGGCGCTCGCCGCCGGCGGCTATGTCGGCCGCGCCGACGCGGCCCAGCTCGACGAGGCGTACCGCTTCCTGCGCGCCATGGAGCACCGCATCCAGCTCTACCGGCTGCGCCGCACCCATCTCGTCCCCGAGGGCGAGAGCGACCTGCGCCGCCTCGGCCGCTCGCTCGGCCTGCGCACCGACCCGGTCACCGAGCTGAACAAGGAGTGGAAGCGGCACGCCTCGGTCGTCCGCCGGCTGCACGAGAAGCTCTTCTACCGGCCGCTGCTCGACGCCGTCGCCCAGCTCACCCCCGGCGAGGCCCGGCTCAGCTCGAAGGCCGCCGGCCAGCGGCTCGAGGCGCTCGGGTACGCCGATCCCGTCGCCGCCCTGCGCCATCTGGAGGCGCTCGCCTCCGGGGTCACGCGCAAGGCCGCGATCCAGCGGACACTGCTGCCGGTCCTGCTCGGCTGGTTCGCGGACTCCGCCGACCCCGACGCCGGGCTCCTGGGGTTCCGCAAGGTCTCCGACGCGCTCGGCAAGACCCCCTGGTACTTGCGGCTGCTGCGCGACGAGGGGGCCGCGGCCGAGAACCTCGCCCGGGTGCTCTCCGCCGGGCGGCTCGCCCCCGACCTGCTGCTGCGCGCTCCGGAGGCGGTGGCGATCCTCGGCGACCCGGAAGGGCTCAAGCCGCGCGGGCGCGACCACCTGGAGCAGGAGATCCTCGCGGCGGTCGGCCGCGCCGACGGCGCCGAGCAGGGGGTCACGGCGGCCCGTGGCGTACGGCGCCGGGAGCTGTTCCGTACCGCCGCGGCCGATCTCATCGGCTCGTACGGCACGGAGGACAACCCCCGCGAGGCCGATCCCGGCGCGCTGGTCGACCAGGTCGGCCAGGCCCTCACCGGCCTCAACGCGGCGACGATCGCGGGCGCGCTGCGCGCCGCCGTGCGCGAAGGCTGGGGCGACACGCTGCCGACGCGGTTCGCTGTCATCGGCATGGGCCGCTTCGGCGGGCACGAGCTCGGCTACGGCTCCGACGCCGACGTCCTGTTCGTGCACGAGCCGCGCGAGGGCGTCGACGAGCAGGAGGCCGCCCGGGCCGCGAACCAGGTCGTCACCGAGATGCGCAGGCTCCTCCAGGTCCCCACGGCCGACCCGCCGCTGCTCATCGACGCGGACCTGCGTCCGGAGGGCAAGAGCGGCCCGATGGTTCGCACGATGAAGTCGTACGAGGCCTACTACCGCCGCTGGTCCCTGGTCTGGGAGAGCCAGGCGCTGCTGCGCGCCACACCCATGGCGGGCGACCCGGAGCTGGGGCGGCGCTTCATCGAGCTGATCGACCCGCTGCGCTATCCGGCCGAGGGGCTCGGTGAGGACGCGGTCCGCGAGATACGGCGTCTCAAGGCCCGGATGGAGACCGAGCGGTTGCCGCGCGGCGCGGACCCGACGCTCCACGCCAAGCTCGGGCGGGGCGGGCTGAGCGACGTCGAGTGGACGGTCCAGCTGTTCCAGATGCGGCACGGCTGGGCCGAACCGGGCCTGCGCACCACCCGCACCCGGGAGGCCCTGGCCGCCGCCCACGCGGCGGGGCTCGTCCCCACGGACGAGGCCCAGATCCTGGACGAGGCATGGGTCCTGGCGACGCGCGTCCGCAACGCGGTGATGCTGGTGCGCGGCCGCCCCGGGGACACGTTCCCCTCGGACGGACGCGAACTGGCCGCGGTCGGGCGGTACCTGGGCTACGGCCCGGGCCACGTCGGCGAGATGGTCGACGACTACCGGCGCATCACCCGCCGGGCCCGGGCCGTCGTCGAGGAGCTCTTCTACGGGGCGTAGCCGGCCGCCCTACGACGACGCCGGACCCGCCAGCATCCCCCTGCAGTGCGCGAGAAACGCCTCGAGTGCCAGATCGAACGCGGAGTCCGCCCGTGCGGGTCCGACGGCCGCCAGCGCCTCGGCCAGCCGCGGGGTCGTCGTGTCGTCCGGAAGCTCCCACATCGCCTCCGGAGCCGCGAGGTCGAGCGCCGAGCCGAGGACCAGGTTCTCCAGGGCCACGATGACGGTCATGACCTCGGCGTTCCCGAAACCGGCCGCCAACAGCCGGACGACCGCGCGTTCGTACTGGGCGAGCACCTTCGGGGCCCGCACCGGCGAGGTCATCAGCAGCGGGATCACCCGGGGGTGGGCGGCGAACGCCGAGCGGTAGGAGCGGGCCCAGGCGGCCAGCGCCGTGTCCCACGGCTCCCGGTCCAGGGTCGAGCCGTCGATCGCGTCGCAGACCCGCTCACGCATCAGCTCGACGACCCCGGCCCGTCCGTCCACGTGGTGATACACCGAGGCCGTCTGCACACCGAGCAGCCTGGCGATCTGGGGGACGCTGAACTCGCCCTGCTCGTCGACGAGTTGGAGCGCCGTCGTGGTGATGCGCTCCCGGTCGAGCAAGGGGGTTCGCGGCCGTCCCATGTACCCGCTCTCTCTGTGAGGTCTTCACGTACGCCGTGACGGAGGCTACATTGCCGCAAACCGAAAGCCTTTAGGTTTCCTTTCGCGGAAGGGCTTCCCCTCCCATGTCCTCACCCACCTCCGACGCGCCCAAGGGGCTGAGAACCGGCACCCTCTCCACCGCCGACATCTCCTTCTTCGTCGTCTCCGCCGCCGCCCCGCTCACCGTGATGGCCGGCGTCGCCCCGATCGCCATCGTCCTCGGCGGCATCGGCGCGCCGGCCGGCTACCTGCTGGCCGGCATCACCCTGGCGATCTTCGCCGTCGGATTCACCACCATGAGCCGCCACGTCAAGAGCGGCGGCGCCTTCTACGCGTACATCACCCGCGGCCTCGGCAAACCCGTCGGCATCGCCGCCGCCCTGCTCGCCATGCTCGGCTACAACGGCATGGAGATCGGCGTCTACGGCCTGCTCGGCACCGCCACCGCCGACACCACCCACGCCCTGTGGGGCATCGACATCCCCTGGCTGCCGGTCTCCCTCGCCGGGCTCCTGCTCATCTGGTACGGCGGCTTCCGCTCCATCGACTTCGGCGCCAAGGTGCTCGGCATCCTGCTCGTCGCCGAGACCGGCATCCTCGTCCTGCTCGCCGGCGGCGTGCTCCTCGAAGGCGGCGCGAACGGGCTCTCCCTCGCCTCCTTCACCCCCGACAACGTCCTCGTCCCCGGCAGCGCGGCCGTCCTCGCCTTCGCCTTCACCGCCTTCACCGGCTTCGAGTCGACCGTGATCTACCGGCGCGAGGCCCGCGACCCGGCCCGCACGATCCCGCGCGCGACCTACATCGCCGTCTGCTTCCTCGGCCTCTTCTACGCCTTCGTCGTGTGGACCGTCATCCAGGCCTTCGGCGACGACAAGGTCGTAGAGGCCGCGGCCGGCGACACCGGCGGGCTCTTCTTCGCCGCGATCACCACCTATGTCGGCGCCTGGGCCGCGGACCTGATGCACGTCTTCATCGTCACCAGCGTCCTCGCCTCGCTGCTCGCCTTCCACAACGCGATCAACCGCTACGGTCTCGCCCTCGCCGAGGAAGGCGTCCTGCCGCCGGTCTTCGGCAAGGTCCACCCCCGCCACCGTTCCCCGTACGTCGCCGGCCTCGCCCAGACGGTCCTCGGCCTCGCCGTGGTCCTCGGCTTCGCGGCCGCCGGAGCCGACCCGTACACCCAGCTGCTGCTCTGGGTGAACACGCCCGGCGGGATCGGTCTGATGGCCCTCCAACTGCTCGCCGCGCTCGCCATCCCGTGCTACTTCCGCCGCGTCCGCCACGACGAAGGGGTCCTGCGCACCGTCGTCGCGCCGGTCGCCGCGGCCGTCCTGCTCGCCGGCGCGATCGTCCTGGTCGTCTCCAAGATCGACGTCTTCACCGGAGCCTCGCGCACCGTCAACACCGTCCTCGTCGCCCTCGTCCCCACCGTCTTCGGCCTCGGGCTCCTCCTCGCGTACCGGCTCCGCCGCACCCGCCCCGAGGTCTACGCGAACTTCGCCGCGGAGCCCGAATCCGCGGAGCCCGAATCCGCGGAGCCCGAATCCGCGGAGCCCGAATCCGCAGAGCCCGCATCCGCAGAGCAGGAAGAAGGAGCGTCATCCTCGTGTCCGCACCCGACCTCGTCCTCGTCAACGCCCATGTCCGCGATCCGGAACTCACCGGCGCCACTGCCGTCGCCGTCCGCGACGGACTGATCACCGCCGTCGGCGACGACACCGACGCCCGCGCCTGGCGCGGCGCGGGGACCGAGACGGTCGACCTCGGCGGCGCCACTCTCACCCCCGGCCTCACCGACGCCCACAGCCACCCCGTCTGGGGCCTGGAGATGTTCACCGGCACCGACCTCTCCGCCGTGCGCGACCTCGAAGAGCTGCGCGCGGTCCTCGCGACGGCCGAGCGCCGCGACGGCTGGATCGTCGGCTTCGCCCTCGACCACAACGTCTTCGGCGGCCGGCCGATCCACCGCGAGCTCATCGAGGACGTCCTCGGCGGCGCCCCCGCCCTCCTGCGGCTCTACGACGGCCACTCCGCCCTCGCGAGCGGGACGGCCCTGAAGGCCGCGGGCATCCACGGGCCGCGCACCTTCGCCCAGCGCTCCGAGATCGTCTGCGACGGCGAAGGGCGGCCCACCGGCCATCTGATCGAGCACGCGGCCATGGACCTCATGACCCCCGTCCTGCCCGCCCAGCCGTACGCAGAGCGGCGCGACCGGCTCGTCGAGCTGCTGAGCTCCATGGCCGCCACCGGACTGACCGGCGCCCATGTCATGGACCTCGGCGGCCATGACGTCCCCGGGCTGCTCACCGCACTGGAGGCCGACGGCGACCTGCCGCTGCGCCTCCGGCTCGCCCCCTGGTGCATGCCAGGCGCCGACCGGGAGGAGCTGGAGGAGCTGGTACGGCTCCAGGAGCGGTCCGGGCGCCTGTGGCGGGTCGGCGGCGTGAAGTTCTTCATGGACGGAACCGTCGAGGGCGGGACGGCCTGGCTGGAACACGCCGACTGCCACGGCCAGGGCACCGACGCCTTCTGGCCCGACCCGGCCGCCTACTCCGCCGCTGTACGCCACTTCCACGAGGCCGGGGTCGGCACCGCCACGCACGCCATCGGGGACGCGGCCGTCCGGCACGTCCTCGACACGGTGGAGGCACTGGGTGGCGGAGGCCCCCGGCACCGGATCGAGCACATCGAGACCGTCCCGGACGGCCAGCTTCGCCGGTTCGCCGCGCTCGGTGTCGTCGCCTCGATGCAGCCCCCGCACACCGCCTACACCCGCGCCGACCACACCGACGAGTGGTCCAAGCGGCTGGGCGACGAGCGGGCGGACCGCGCCTGGCGCTGCCGGGACCTGCGGGACGCGGGCGCGTACCTCGCGCTCGGCTCGGACTGGCCCATCGCCCACCACGACGCCCGTCAGGTCCTGGCCACCGCCCAGGCCCCGCGCGGCGCCGCCTCCGCGCACCACGGCCTGACCGGCCTCATGGCGCTGGAGGGCCTGACCACGCACGCGGCGGTCGCGGCAGGGGAGGAGAGGATCGCGGGCCGGATCGCCCCCGGTCACCGGGCCGATCTGACGGCGTTCACGGTCGACCCCGTGACGGCACCCGCCGACGAGACAGAAAAGGCACCGATCCGGCTCACGACGGCCGGCGGCCGGATCACTTACCGGAGCTGAGCCGCTCCGGCTGCGCCTCGCGGTCCGTCTCCGTCGCCGTCTCGGTCACCGGGGACGGGCCGCCCTGCGCGACCGGTTTCGGGGTTTCCACCAGCTTGGGCAGGCGCTGCGGAAGCGCGCCGTACCAGCAGTAGGAGACGGTGAAGCCGAAGGCCAGGCAGATCATGCCGCCCACGGCGTCCAGCCAGAAGTGGTTGGCGGTGGCCACGATCACGACCAGGGTCGCGGCCGGGTAGAGCAGGCCGAGGATGCGGGCCCAGGGCGCCGAGGCGAGCGCGAAGATGATCAGTCCGCACCAGAGGGACCAGCCGATGTGCATCGACGGCATCGCCGCGTACTGGTTCGACATGTGCTTGAGGTTGCCCGAGGCCATCGAGCCCCAGGTGTGGTGCACCAGGACCGTGTCGACGAAGCTCTGGCCGTTCATCAGCCGGGGCGGCGCGAGCGGATACAGGTAGTAACCGACGAGCGCCACACCGGTCGTGGCGAAGAGGACCGTGCGGGACGCTGCGTAACGGCCCGGCTGCCATCGGTACAGCCACACGAGCACACCGATCGTCACGACGAAGTGCAGGGTGGCGTAGTAGTAGTTCATCGACACGATCAGCCATGTCACCGAATTGACGGCATGGTTGACGCTCTGCTCGAAGGCGAGCCCGAGAGACTTCTCGACGTCCCAGATCCAGTCGGCGTTCTTCAGCGCCTGGGCCTTCTGCTCCGGTACCGCGTTGCGGATGAGCGAGTACGTCCAGTAGCTGACGCCGATCAGCAGGATCTCGAACCAGATCCTGGGACGGCGCGGCGCACGCAGGCGTGCCCGCACTCCGTCACCGTCCGGCATGGGTGACGGGCTGGCCGCCGTCCGGCCTTCCAAACTCTTCACGGTCGCTTCACCCATAGGAGGAGAGTCTGCCAGATCCATTCCCTTCGTCCGATCATCCCTCGGACGGGTTCGGGGCGCACATGCTCCCTCCTGAGAAGGAGCCCGGATCAGTGGTTTCCCTGACCCGGGGCAGAAGCAGTTGAACCACGAACGACCAGCTCGGGCATGAAGACGAACTCGCTGTGCGGGGCCGGGGTCCCCCCGACCTCCTCCAGGAGCGCCCGGACCGCGGCCTGCCCCATCGCCTGCACGGGCTGGCGGATGGTGGTGAGCGGCGGATCGGTGAACGCTATGAGAGGCGAGTCGTCGAAACCGACGACGGAGACGTCCCGGGGGACCTGGAGCCCCTGCTGACGGGCGGCCCGGATGGCACCGAGGGCCATCATGTCGCTCGCGCAGACGACGGCCGTGCAGCCGGCGGCGATCAGGGCCCCGGCGGCGGCCTGGCCGCCCTCCAGGGTGTACAGCGAGTGCTGGATCAGCCCCTCGGACTCCTCGGGGGTGAGGCCGAGCCGCTCCTTCATCCCGCGCTGGAACCCCTCGATCTTGCGCAGGACGGGCACGAACCGCTTCGGCCCCACCGCGAGCCCGATCCGGGTGTGCCCGAGCGCGGCCAGATGCGTCACGGCCAGCTGCATCGCGGCCCGGTCGTCGGGCGAGACGAAGGGGGCCTGCACCTTGGGGGAGAAACCGTTGATGAGGACGTACGGGACGCCCTTGCCGCGCAGCTGGTCGTAGCGCGTCATGTCGGCGGTGGTGTCGGCGTGCAGCCCGGAGACGAAGATGATCCCGGAGACGCCCCGCTCGACCAGCATGTCGGTGAGCTCGTCCTCGGTGGACCCGCCGGGGGTCTGGGTGGCGAGGACGGGGGTGTAGCCCTGGCGTGTCAGGGCCTGCCCGATGACCTGCGCGAGCGCGGGGAAGATCGGGTTGTCCAGTTCGGGGGTTATCAGCCCGACGAGCCCGGCGCTGCGCTGACGCAGTCGTACGGGCCGCTCGTACCCGAGGACGTCGAGTGCGGCAAGCACGGATTCACGGGTGGCCGCGGCCACACCGGGCTTGCCGTTGAGCACGCGGCTGACTGTGGCTTCACTGACCCCCGCCTGGGCTGCGATGTCGGCGAGCCGCGCGGTCATGGGAGTGGACTGTACCGGTCGCACGTCAGATTGCCCACCAAACGCAGGAGTCGGCGGGAACCCGGACGTTGCGCGCATCGGCGACGTGGGCGGTGAACTCCCCGGCGGGGGAGGGGAGTACGGGAGCGGTGCCCCCCATTCCCCCGTTGCCGTCAGGGCCTTCGGCCGCCGGGCCGATGCCCCGCCGGGCTTCGCCGGCGAGCTGCCCGGCGCGCGGGCGTCCGTCCGCCACCGGCAGGACGGACGCGGAGGCCACACGTCCGCCGCCGTCCGGCGAAGCCGGGGCGAACAGCGCCGTGCGCGGGGCCTCGGCCGCAGGGCCGTCGCCCTCCGCGCCGTCGGCGCGCGTCGTGCTGCTCAGCAGGGGCGAGCCGGTGAGCGGCAGGGCCACCGCCCGCGCCGTCGTGTTCAGCGTGACCAGGACGTCGCCGCCCTCCGCGCGGCGGCGGAAGGCCAGCACTCCCTCCGGGGCGTCCAGCCACTCCACCGTGGCGCCCGCGCCGAGGGCCGGGTGCTCCCTGCGCAGGCGGAGGGCCTGCCGGTAGAGCGTCAGGGTGGAGGACGGGTCGGCGCTCTGGGTCTCGACGCTCAGGGCCGACCACTCCGGGGGCTGCGGGAGCCAGGCACCCGCCGGGCCGAAGCCGTACGAAGGGCCGTCGGCGGTCCAGGGCAGGGGGACCCGGCAGCCGTCGCGGAGCCCGTCCTGGCCCTCGCCGCGCAGGAACGCCGGGTCCTGGCGGAGCTCGTCCGGCAGGTCGGTGACCTCGGGCAGGCCCAGTTCCTCGCCCTGGTAGACGTACGCCGAGCCGGGCAGCGCCAGCATCAGCAGCGCCGCCGCCCGGCCGCGTTCCGGGCTCCCGTACCGCGTGGTGTGCCGCACCACGTCGTGGTTGGAGAGGACCCATGTCGTCGCAGCCCCCACCGAGGCCGTCGCGCGCAGCGACGCGTCGACGACCGACCGCAGCGCCCCCGCGTCCCACGCGCAGTTCAGGAACTGGAAGTTGAACGCCTGGTGCAGCTCGTCGGGACGTACGTACAGGGCGAGTCGCTCGGGCGTCGGCGCCCACGCCTCCGCCACCCCGATGCGATCGGGGCCGTACGACTCCAGGAGCCGGCGCCAGCCCCGGTGGATCTCGTGCACCCCGTCCTGGTCGAAGAAGGGCAGCCGCTGGGTGCCGATCAGCTGCGCCTGCTGCCCGTGCCCGATGTCGGGCAGGCCCTCCGCCTTGACCATGCCGTGGGCGACGTCGATCCGGAAACCGTCCACCCCCAGGTCCAGCCAGAACCGGAGCACGGAGTCGAACTCGGCCCGTACCTCCGCGTTCTCCCAGTTCAGGTCCGGCTGCTCGGGCGCGAAGAGGTGCAGGTACCAGGAGCCGTCCGCCACCCGCGTCCACGCCGGGCCGCCGAAGACGGACTCCCAGTCGTTGGGGGGCTGCGAGCCGTCCGCGCCCCGCCCCGGGCGGAACACGTACCGGTCCCGGCCCACCCCCGCGAGCGCCGCCTCGAACCAGGGGTGCCGCTCCGAGGTGTGGTTGGGGACGATGTCCACGATGACCTTCAGGCCGAGCGCGTGCGCCGCGCGCACCAGGTCGTCGGCGTCCGCCAGGTCCCCGAAGACCGGGTCGACCGCCCGGTAGTCCGCCACGTCGTAGCCGCCGTCCGCCTGCGGCGAGGCGTAGAACGGCGTCAGCCACACCGCGTCCGCCCCAAGACCGGCGATGTGCGGCAGCCGCTCCCGTACCCCGCGCAGGTCCCCGATCCCGTCGCCGTCGCTGTCCGCGAAGGAACGGACGTACACCTGGTAGATGACGGCGTCCCGCCACCACTGCGGGCTGCTGCCGCAAGGGCTTGCAAGGACCTGCGGCGACGGTGAGGTGAGCTCGTGGGCCATGTGCGGTGTCCCTCTCGCGTGTTCGGGGTGCCGGGCGTTTTCTTGACCAACGAGGTCAAAGCGGTCATGAAACGGCCCTGCAAGCCATGATGCAAAGGTTTGCAGTCCCCACCGCACCCCGCAAGAGGCCCTCGATCGCTGCTGTCAAGCGACTCGTCGGCAACCTTCAGGACACGCGGGTGTAACGATCGCCGGTCCTTGCAGAAAGTTCTCGCAAGCTCTTTCGGCTCGTTTTCATCCCTGTTACGTTCCTGGCAACCCGGCGCGCCGCGAGGGAGCGGTCGCATGAGGCAGGTTCCAGCCCCTCGTCCCCCCGGGATCAGTTGAAGGAGTTCACATGCGGCGTGGCATAGCGGCCACCGCGCTGGTCGCGGCCCTGGGCGTGACCCTGGCGGCGTGCGGAAGCGGCGACGGTTCTAACGGCGGCGGCTCGAAGAGCTCGGGCGAGCTCTCCGGCACGGTGACCTGGTGGGACACGTCGAGCGTCGGCAGCGAGGACAAGGTCTTCAAGAAGCTGGCCGAGGGCTTCACCAAGAAGCACCCGAAGGTCACTGTCAAGTACGTGAACGTGCCGTTCGGTGAGGCGCAGAACAAGTTCAAGAACGCCGCCCAGTCCGGCTCCGGCGCTCCTGACGTGATCCGCTCCGAGGTCGCCTGGACCCCGGACTTCGCCAACCTCGGCTACCTCGCGCCGCTCGACGGCACCGCCGCCCTGAAGAACCAGGACGACTTCCTCAAGCAGGCCGCGGCTTCCACGAAGTACAACGGCAAGACCTACGGCGTGCCGCAGGTCATCGACTCCATGGGCATCTTCTACAACAAGAAGATCTTCAAGGAGGCCGGTGTCGAGGCCCCGAAGAGCGTCGACGAGCTCAAGTCCGTCGCCGCCAAGATCAAGGAGAAGACCGGCAAGACCGGTCTCTACCTGCGCGGCGACGACGCCTACTGGTTCCTCTCCTTCCTGTACGGCGAGGGCGGCGACCTGGTCAACGCCGAGGGCAAGACGGTCACCGTCGACAACGCCGCCGGTGTGAAGGCGTTCAAGACCGTCAAGGACCTGGTCGACTCGAAGGCGGCGATCACCGACGCCACCAACGGCTGGGACAACATGCAGGCCGCCTTCAAGGACGGCAAGGTCGCGATGATGATCAACGGCCCGTGGGCCGT
This sequence comes from Streptomyces sp. NPDC046712, assembly GCF_040645695.1. Lineage (NCBI taxonomy): Bacteria > Bacillati > Actinomycetota > Actinomycetes > Kitasatosporales > Streptomycetaceae > Streptomyces > Streptomyces sp. NPDC046712. The sequence goes on from NZ_JBEYYW010000002.1 coordinate 451,051, forward strand.
CGCCGACACCCTCGCGGGCAAGGAGTTCGCCGACAAGGCCAACCTGGGCATCGCCCCGGTCCCGGCCGGCTCGGGCGGCCAGGGCGCCCCGCAGGGCGGCCACAACCTCGCCGTCTACGCGGGCTCCAAGAACCTGGACGCCTCGTACGCCTTCGTCGAGTACATGACCTCCGCCGAGGCGCAGGCCACCACGGCCAAGGAGCTGAGCCTGCTCCCGACCCGTGAGTCCGTCTACATCAAGCCGGACGTCGCGAGCAACGAGATGATCTCCTTCTTCAAGCCGGTCGTCGAGAAGGCCGTCGAGCGCCCCTGGATCCCCGAGGGCGGCAGCCTCTTCGCCCCGCTGCAGACCGAGTACACCAAGGTCCTCACCGGCCAGTCCACCCCGGAGCAGGGCGCCAAGACGACGGGCGACGCCTACCGCAAGCTCCTGAAGGACTGGAAGTAACAAGGAAGCGCGAAGGAAGGCAGGCCGGCTGATGGCGCTGGACACCAGCAGCCAGTCGGCGGTGAAGGCCGCGGGCGACGACGCCCGCGGCCGGCACCGTGGTACTGGCACCCGTGGGAGCAAGACCCGACGCTCCCTCTCCACCCACTGGTACGCCTGGGCGATGATCGCCCCGGTGACCATCGTGATCGCCGTGATCATCGGTTATCCGCTGGGACGAGGGGTCTACCTCTCCCTCACCGACGCCAACGAGCGCAACGTCGCGCGAAGCATCGGCGTCAACCAGATCCCCGCGACCTACGAGTTCGTGGGCCTGGACAACTACACCGAGGCGATCACCGGCGGCCAGTTCCTCGGCACCCTCGGCTGGACGCTGCTGTGGACGGTGTCCTGCGTCTCCGTCACCTTCGCCCTCGGCCTCGCCCTCGCCAACATCCTCAACCGGAAGATCGCCGGCCGCTCCGTCTACCGGATGCTGCTGATCCTTCCCTGGGCGGTGCCCGGCTTCGTCTCCGTCTTCGCCTGGCGCTTCCTCTACGACGAGCGCCGCGGCATGCTCAACCAGATCCTCGCGGGCGGCGGCATCGACGCGGTGCCGTGGCTCAACGACCCCACCTGGGCCAAGTTCTCGGTCATCGCCGTCAACGTCTGGCTCGGCGTCCCGTTCATGATGGTCGCCCTCCTCGGCGGACTGCAGTCCATCCCCGGCGAGCTCTACGAGGCCGCCGAGATGGACGGCGCCAACGCCTGGCAGCGCTTCCGCCACATCACCCTGCCCGGACTGCGGTCCGTGTCCACCACGGTGATCCTGCTGAGCACCATCTGGACCTTCAACATGTTCCCGGTGATCTTCCTGCTCACCCGGGGCGGGCCAGGCGAGGCCACCCAGATCCTGGTCACCCAGGCGTACAAGTTCTCCTTCGAGATCAGCCCCCGTGACTTCGCCCAGTCGTCCACCTGGGGCGTCCTGATCCTGATCCTCCTGATGGCCTTCGCCGCGGTCTACCGGCGAGTCCTCCGCAAGCAGGGAGAAGTCTGGTGACCACCGCACAGACCACCACGGCCAACGTGCCGACCCGCGGCCGCCGTTCGCCGCTCGCCTCGATCGGGCTGCACGCCACCCTGATCGTCGCCTCCGTGATCGCCGTCTTCCCGGTGCTGTGGGTCCTGCTCACCTCGCTGAAGCCGGCGAAGTACGCGACCACGACCGACTTCTTCAAGGAGACGACGCTCGCGAACTACACGGACCTGCTCAAGAACACCGAGTTCCTCACCTGGTTCGGCAACTCGGTGCTCATCGCGGGCCTGACCACACTCCTCGGCGTCTTCATCGCCGCCACCACCGGCTACGCCGTGAGCCGCTTCCGCTTCCCCGGCAAGCGCGGACTGATGTGGACGCTGCTGATCACCCAGATGTTCCCGGTCGCCGTCCTGATCGTGCCGATCTACAACATCATGTCGTCGCTCGGCCTGCTGAACAGGGCGGCCGGCCTGGTCATCACGTACCTCACCATCGCCGTCCCCTTCTGCGCCTGGATGATGAAGGGCTTCTTCGACACCATCCCGCGCGAGATCGACGAGTCGGGCCAGGTCGACGGCCTCAACCCGTTCGGCACCTTCTGGCGGCTGATCCTGCCGCTCGCCAAGCCCGGCCTCGCGGTGACCGCGTTCTACTCCTTCATCACCGCCTGGGGAGAGGTCGCCTACGCCTCCGCCTTCATGGTCGGCGACGAGAACCTCACCCTGGCCGGCGGTCTGCAGAAGTTCGTCAACCAGTACGGCGCCCAGTGGGGTCCGATGTCCGCGGCCTCCGTGCTCATCGCCATCCCGGCCGCGCTGGTGTTCCTCTTCGCCCAGCGGCACCTGGTGACCGGCATGTCCGCCGGCGCTGTCAAGGGCTGAGCCCTGAGCACCCCCCTTCTACGTACCTCCTTACCTCCCAAGGAAGACATGACCCAGCACCTCGCTGCCCCCGCCGCCGCCCCGACCACCGGCACGCACACGGGCTGGTGGAGAGACGCGGTGATCTACCAGGTCTACCCGCGCAGCTTCGCCGACGGAAACGGCGACGGCATGGGCGACCTGGAGGGCATCCGCGGCCGGCTGCCGTACCTGAAGGAGCTCGGCGTCGACGCCGTCTGGCTCAGCCCGTTCTACGCCTCCCCGCAGGCCGACGCCGGCTACGACGTCGCCGACTACCGGGCCATCGACCCGATGTTCGGCAGCCTCCTCGACGCCGACGCGCTCATCCGCGAGGCGCACGAGCTGGACCTGCGGATCATCGTCGACCTGGTGCCCAACCACTCCTCCGACCAGCACGAGTGGTTCCAGCGCGCGCTGCGCGAGGGTCCCGGCTCCCCGCTGCGCGAGCGCTACCACTTCCGGCCGGGCAAGGGCGAGAACGGCGAACTGCCCCCCAACGACTGGGAGTCCATCTTCGGCGGCCCCGCCTGGACGCGGGTCGAGGAGGCGGACGGCACCCCCGGAGAGTGGTACCTGCACCTCTTCGCGCCCGAGCAGCCCGACTTCAACTGGGAGCACCCCGCCGTACGCGACGAGTTCCGCTCCATCCTGCGCTTCTGGCTCGACATGGGCGTCGACGGCTTCCGCGTGGACGTCGCCCACGGTCTGGTCAAGGCCGAGGGCCTGCCCGACATCGGCGCCCACGACCAGCTCAAGCTGCTCGGCAACGACGTCATGCCGTTCTTCGACCAGGACGGTGTCCACGAGATCTACCGCTCCTGGCGCCAGGTCCTGAGCGAGTACGACGGGGAGCGCGTCCTCGTCGCCGAGGCGTGGACCCCGACCGTCGAGCGCACCGCGAACTACGTGCGCCCCGACGAGATGCACCAGGCCTTCAACTTCCAGTACCTGGGCACCCACTGGGACGCCGCCGAGCTGCGCCGGGTGATCGACGCCTCGCTCGCCGCGATGCGTCCCGTCGGCGCCCCGACGACCTGGGTGCTCTCCAACCACGACGTCACCCGGCACGCCACCCGCTTCGCCAACCCGGCGGGTCTCGGCACCCAGCTGCGTGAGCCGGGCGACCGCGAGCTGGGCCTGCGCCGGGCCCGCGCCGCGACGCTCCTGATGCTGGCGCTGCCCGGATCGGCGTACGTCTACCAGGGCGAGGAGCTCGGCCTGCCGGACGTCACCGACCTGCCCGACGAGGTCCGCCAGGACCCGTCGTTCTTCCGGGCCACCGGCCAGGACGGCTTCCGCGACGGCTGCCGGGTGCCCATCCCGTGGACCGTCGAGGGCACGTCGTACGGCTTCGGCAGCGGCGGCAGCTGGCTGCCGCAGCCCGCCACCTGGGGCGGGCTGAGCGTCGAGGCGCAGGCCGGGGACCCCGGTTCCACCCTGGAGCTGTACCGCAGCGCGCTCGCCGTGCGCCGCGAGCGCCCCGAACTCGGTGCGGGCGAAGGCGTCGAGTGGCTGGAGGCACCCGAGGGTGTGCTCTCCTTCCGCCGCGACGGCTTCGTCTGCACCGCCAACACCACCGGTCGGGCCATCTCCGTCCCGCTGCCCGGCCGGTTCCTCCTCTCCAACGAGCCGGTCTCCCACGGGGAAGGCGTCGTGGAGCTGCCCGCCGACACCACCGTCTGGTGGGCGGTGTCGGCCACCGGCCGCGGGACGGCCGTCGTCGGAGGCGATCCGCAGGGCGCGGTCGAAGGCCACCCAGGACATCACGCGGCCGTACGTGAAGT